>NZ_JBFTPY010000013.1:0-137793 GCF_056398725.1 Arthrobacter sp. 01T425
GGCTCAGCCTACAAATCCCACCTCTGGCGGGACACCTGCCGGGAGCTGAACATCAAGGCGAAGAAGACCAGGCCCTACCGCCCCCAGACCAACGGAAAAATCGAACGCTTCCACCGCACCCTGGCCGACGGGTGGGCATTCAAACGCTTATACGCCACGGAATCAGCCCGCAGAAACGCCCTCCCGGCATGGCTGCACCACTACAATCACCACAGGCCCCACACCGCAATCGGTGGCCACCCGCCCATCAGCCGCTTAACCAACCTCCCTGGGCAGTACACCTAGCCGTGCTTTCCCCGCCGGCCGGCGCCCCGTCGATTGCTCCGTAACCGCCCCTTGGAGCCTCCAAAAGGGCGCTTACGGAGCAACCGATGCGGTTAGCCGTGCGCCGTGAGGTAGCCGATCAGGCCCTTGACGGTAGCCACCGCCGGGTAGTCGCGCTCCGGAATGTCCACGCCGGTGGCCGTGTCGATCGTTTCCACGAGCCGCAGGAAATCAAGCGAATCGAGTTCCAAATCCTGGCGCAGCCGGGCGTCCTCGTCGACGTCGTCGAGTTCGACGTCAGGGGCCACCGCGCCGATCGCGGCGTGCACCGCCGCGCGGGCGTCCTGTTCGTTCATGGTTCCTCCGGTTTCCTGGCTTTGGGTGTCACAGGTGCTCCGGTTCCTGCAACAGCTCGTTGATCCGGGCGAGGTAACGGGCGCCGCGCAGGCCGTCGCTGACCCGGTGGTCCGCGGACAGCGTAGCGATGGCGGCATGCCGGACCCCGAGGAGCCCGTCCTGGGCCCAGGGCTGTTCCATCACCCGGCCGAAGCCCACCATGGCCACCTGGGGCGGATAGATCACGCCGTAGACACTGTCTACGCCGAGGTCTCCGAGGTTGGTCACGGTCAAGGTTGGATCGGCCATTTCGGCGCGCTGGAGACGCCCCGCACGTGCCCGGCTGACAAGATCCCGCAGCTGCTCCATGAGCACGTCCAGGGGCAGGGTGTCGGCGTCGTGGATTGCCGGGGCCACCAGACCGCCTTGGCGCAGGGCCACCGCGACGCCCAGGTGCACTGCCGCACTGGGACGGAAACCGCCGTCAACGTAGAAGCCGTTGACCTCGGGGACGTCCCGTGCCGCCAGAGCCGCGGCTTTTAGCAGGAGCGCCGACGGCACCAGCCGGCCGGCGACGGGCCGGTGCGCATTGACCGACTGCATCCACCCGACGGCGGTGCGCAGATCCAGCGTGGTGCTGAGGTAGTAGTGCGGGATGGTCTGCTTCGAGCGCGTCATCAGGGCGCCGATGGCCCGACGCAGGCTGGCCACGCGCTCGCGGGCTTCCGACGTCGGCCTCCCTCTAGCTGGTGTCTCCGGCGCTTCCAGTACGGCCGCGCCGCGTTCCGGAGCTGGGGGTTCCGTCGCGGATGCAACCCGACCGGGCTCCGGGGGACCCGGCGTTGGAACTCTGGCTGCTGCGCGCTGCACGTCGGCCACCGTCACGGCGCCGTCCGGGCCGGTGCCGGTCACGGTGGAAAGCCCGATCCCGAGTTCCGCGGCGAGCCGCCGCGCCCGCGGCGACGAACGCACCCTGCCCGTCCCGCCGGTCCGGGCCGCCACCGCGTGTTCGACGTCGGCGCGGGTGATGGCCCCGTCCTTGCCGGTGCCCTGGATCCTGCCGGTGTCCACGCCCAGCCGGTGCGCCAGGTGCCGCACGGGAGGGGCGATCGGGGGACCCGCCGTCGGCCCGACCGGCTCAGGGGGCCGCGGCGTGAGAGCAGCGGGTTTCGACGGCGCCCCCGCCGGGGGAGCCGCACGAACTGGAGCCCCGACCTCGGCAGGGGTCTGGGTGATCACGGCCAGCGGGGTTCCCACCGGAACGGTTTCGCCGATGCCCACCAGGAGGTCCGCCACGACGCCTTCCTGGAAGGACTCCACGTCCATGACCGTCTTGTCCGTGTCCACGACCGCCACGAGATCGCCGCGGCGCACATAGTCACCGCGCTTGACCAGCCATTCGACGATCTTGCCGTGCTCCATGTCGGCCCCGAGCGAGGGCATCAGGAAGTCACCCACCGGCGCCTACTGTTGCTTTGGCCGCGGCCACGATCCGTTCCGCGGACGGCAGGGCGGCGAGTTCCAGGTGCTTGGCATAGGGGATCGGCACCTCGGCGCTGCAGACCCTGGCCACCGGCGCATCGAGGTCGAAAAACGCCTGCTCGGTGATCCGCGCACTCACCTCGGCCGACAGGCTGCCGCTGCGCCAGCCTTCATCGACCACGACGGCCCGGTGCGTCCTGGTCACGGAGGAGAGGATGGCGGCGTCGTCGAGCGGGCGGAGCGTGCGCAGGTCCAGGACCTCGGCGTCGATCCCTTCGGCGGCGAGCTGTTCCGCGGCGTCGAGCACCACGGGCAGGGTCCCGCCGTAGGTGATCAGCGAGATGTCGTTGCCGGTGCGCCGGATGGCTGCCGTGCCGATGTCCACCGGGCCGGCGTCGTCGGCCAGTTCCCCGGGGACGTTGTACAGCGAGCCGTGCTCGAAGATCAGCACGGGGTCCGGGTCCTGCAGCGCCGTCCAGAGCATGCCGCGGGCGTCTTCGAGGGTGGCCGGGGCCAGGATCCGCAGCCCCGGGATGTGCGCGTACCAGCCTTCGAGGCTGTGCGAGTGCTGGGCGCCGAGCTGGCGGCCCGCACCGGTGGTCATACGGATCACGAGCGGGACGTGGAACTGCCCGCCGGACATGTGCAGCAAGGTGGCGGCATTATTCACGATCTGGTCGAGCGCCAGGAGGCTGAAGTTGACGGTCATGATTTCCACGATCGGGCGCATGCCGCCCAGGGCCGCGCCGATCCCGGCACCGACGAACCCGGATTCCGAGAGCGGGGTGTCGCGGATCCGGTCCGGGCCGAACTCCTCCAGCAGGCCCAGGCTGACCGCGAACGAGCCGCCATAGGCGCCCACGTCCTCGCCCATCAGGAATACGCGTTCGTCGCGGATCATGGCGTCGCGGATGCCCGCCCGTAGCGCCTCTCGGTAGCTCGATTTCATGGCGTGTCTGCGGCCTTCCCGGCAGGCTGCCCGGCTGTGCCCGCGCCAGTGGCTGTGCCCGCGCCGTCTTCGGCGCCGCGCTCGCTGTAGACAAAGCGGGTCAGTTCCTCCACCGGTTCCGGGGTTCCGGCCTCGGCGAACTCGACGGCGGCCGCGATCTCCGCCTGCGCGTCCGCCTGCAGCTGCTCCCACTCGGCGGCCGAGAGGTGGCCCGCGGACTCCAGCGCGGTCCGCAGCAGCGTGATCGGGTCCCGTTCCATCCACCGCGCCACCTCCTCCTTCGTCCGGTAGCGTTCGGGATCGAACATCGAGTGGGCCCGGAAACGGTAGGTCCGCAACTCCAGGAAGTGCGGACCGCCTCCTGAGCGGACGGCGTCCACCGCGCGGCGTGCACCCTCCTCGACGGCCAGGACGTCCATGCCGTCCACGGCCCACGCGGGGATCTCGTAGCCGGCAGCTTTGAGGGCGATGTCAGTCTGCGATTCGGAACGGGCCAGGGCGGTACCCATGGCATAGAGGTTGTTCTCGCAGCAGAACAGCACGGGCAGCTGCCACAGGGCCGCCAGATTCAGGCTCTCGTGGAATGCGCCTTCGGCCACCGCGCCTTCGCCGAAGAAGCACACCGTGACATTGGAGCGCCCCGCCATCTTGTCGGCCAGTGCCAGGCCGACGGCGAGAGGTAGGCCCCCGGCGACTATCGCGTTGCCGCCGAAGAAGCGGGTGGGGGCATCGAACAGGTGCATTGACCCGCCCCGGCCACGGCAGCACCCCTCAACGTAGCCGTACATTTCGGCGAGGATCGCCTCGGCCGAGACGCCCCGCAACAGCGCGTGCCCGTGCTCCCGGTACGTCGCGACGACGGCGTCCTCCGGTCCCAACGACGCCAGGACGCCGGCGGCGACAGCCTCCTCGCCAATGTAGACGTGCAGGAAGCCGCGGATCTTGGCTGCACTGTACAGCTCGACGCATTTCTCTTCGAGCTGGCGGACGCGCAACATCTGCAGCAGCAGGTGCTGGCCGTGGGCCGCGTCCAAAGGGCCTCCGCGTGGGCTCGCTGTACCGGTCATTTCGGTGCCTGTTCGGTGCTGGCCGGCTCTATGCGGGCCGGGTTTGGCGGGACCGGGGGCGTCTCGATGGTGGAGGTGTCGCCCTCGGGCAGGCCGAGCTCGCGGGCCTTGAGCAGTCGCCGGAGGATCTTCCCGCTGCGGGTCTTGGGCAGTGCGGCGGTGAAGTCAAGCAGCCGCGGCGCGACGGCGGGGCCCAGCCGCTTGCGGGCGAAGCCGATGATGTCCAGGGCCAGCTCCCCGGACGGTTCCCAGCCGGTCCGGAGTTCAACGAAGGCCTTGACCACCTCGCCGGCCACCGGGTCCGGGACCCCGATCACGCCGGCCTCGGCGACGGCCGGGTGCTCCATGAGGGAACTCTCCACCTCGAACGGGCCGATCAGGTGCCCCGACGACTTGATGACGTCGTCGCCCCGGCCAACAAACCAGTAGTAGCCGTCGGCGTCGCGTTTGGCGAGATCCCCGGTCAGGTACCAGCCCCCGGCGAAGCAGCGGCGGTAGCGCTCCTCTTCGTGCAGATAGCCGCGGAACATGGAGGGCCAGCCGGGCCGGAGGGCCAGTTCCCCCATGGAGTCGGGGTCCGTGACCAGCACCGCTTCGCCGTCGCGGATGACGGGCTTGCCGTCCGCATCCCGGGCCACGACGGCGGCCTCGACGCCGGGCAATGGACGGCCCATCGAGCCGGGCCGGATCTCGGTGGCGGCGTAGTTCGAGATCATGATGCCGCCTGTTTCGGTCTGCCACCAGTTGTCGTGCACCGGCTGGCCGAAGGCCTCCTGCCCCCACACCACAACCTCCGGGTTGAGCGGCTCGCCGACGCTGGCGACGAAGCGCAAGGCAGAGAGGTCGTGTCCTGCGGCGCGGTCGGCTCCGGCCTTCATGAGCATGCGCAAGGCCGTCGGGGCTGTGTACCAGACCGTGACTCCTTGCTCGGCGAGGATCCGGTACCACCGGTCGGCGTCCATTTCCTCCTCGTCCACGATGGCCGTCACGCCGTGGCTCAGGGGTGCGATCACGCCGTACGAGGTGCCCGTGACCCAGCCCGGGTCGGCCGTGCACCAGTAGACGTCTCCGGGTTGCAGGTCCAGGGCGAAGGTTCCGGTCGCGTGGTGGGCGGTCACGGCGTCGTGCACGTGTATCGCGCCCTTGGGAGTGCCGGTGGTGCCGGACGTGAAGTGCAGCAGGGCCATGTCCTCCGGCTGGGTGGCCGCGATCTCCCCGTCCGGCGGGGCTTGGCGCATGAGGGCGGCCAGGTCGAGGGTTCCGGGCTCGGGATCGCCGTCGGCGTCGATGAGCAGGACGTGGCGCAACTCCGGGAGCTGCCCGCGCAGCTGGACGATCTTCCTGCGGTACAGCGCCCGCGTGGTGACCAGCGCCCGGCCGGAGCCCAGCGTGAGGCGCTGCCGCACCGGCTCGGGACCGAAAGCGGAGAACAGCGGGCAGAACACGCTCGCGTTCTTGAACGTGCCGAGCACCGCGATGTACAGGGCGGGGCCGCGGCCGGTGAGGGAGAAGACCCGTTCCCCGCGGCCGACGCCAAGGCTGCGCAGGACGCCGGCGAAGCGGCTGGTCTGTTCGGCGAGTTCGGCGTAGCTCAAGGAGTGGGTGCTGCCATCGGCCCGGACGAACCGCAAGGCCTCATGTCCTGCCGTGCTGCCAGCCGCGTGCCGGTCCACTGCCTCGTAGGCGATGTTGAGGCCGCGGCCACCGGGGAGTCCGGATAGGGCTCGCCGGGCCTCATCCCAGGTGAAGGCCGCGCACGCCGCGTCATAATCCACCAGGTTCGGCCGGACCCGGAAACTGCCGATGTCTTTGGTGATCGCAGGCCAGCGGATGGATGGTTCGGTTCCTGCCGTCATGGTTCCATCCGACTCCCGTGTGCCGGTGCCGCCCAGAGCAAAAGGTCCCGGACCGACGTGCAAGACCCCGGCTGGGAATCCGCGGCGGACCAGCCACTAAACTGGGAGCCATGACTGCCACCCGTGACTTCGCAGCCGACGCTGCCGCTGCCCGTGCCCGACTGCTGGAACTGATCAAGGAACTGGCCGTAGTCCGCGGCAAGGTCATCCTCTCCAGCGGCGCCGAGGCCGACTACTACATCGACCTGCGCCGCATCACCCTGCACCACGAGGCGTCCAAACTCGTCGGGCAGGTCATGCTCTCGCTGATGGAGGACGCCGGGATCGATTTCGAGTGCGCCGGGGGACTCACCATGGGGGCGGACCCGGTGGGCACGGCCGTCATGCATGCCGCCGTCGACGCCGGCCGCCCGGTGGACGCGTTCGTCGTCCGCAAGGCGCAGAAGTCCTACGGCATGGGACGCCAGGTGGAAGGCCCCTCGGTCGAGGGCCGCAAGGTCCTGGTCCTGGAGGACACCTCAACAACCGGCGGGTCCGCGCTGACCGCCGTCGAAGGCGTCCGCAAGGCCGGCGGCAACGTGGTGGCCGTCGCCGTGATCGTGGACCGCGACACCGGAGCCAAGGAAAAGATCGAGGCCGAAGCCGGCGTTCCGTACCTCTTCGCCTTCGGCAAGGACGAACTGGGCCTCAACTAGCGTTTCTCCCTCAGCTGACGCGGGTGGACGGTGCCTAGGGGGTGACTTATCATTTCTTAAATACCCCCCGTCCGTACCCGCATCTGGAGAAACGCGACATGCTCCCGCCCCCTGAAGACTTGACCGCTGACTCCGTCAACACTGTCGACCAGATCCAGAACCTGATCCTGGACAGCGCAGACTTCGAAGCGTTCCTGAACGAACTCGCGCGTTTTTCCGCGCACCAGGTGGCCGGCTCCGGCGACGACGCGCTGTGCGGAATCACCCTGCTCCGGGACCGTAAGGCCGCCACGATCGGGTGGAGCAGCGACTCCGCCCGCGAAGTGGACGAGATCCAGTACTCACTGTCCCAGGGCCCCTGCCTGACCGCCGCCAAGGAGGAACGGGAAGTCTACGTCCCGGACCTCTTCGACGAGGACCGCTGGGGCCCTGACTACGCCTCCGCCGTCGCCTCGCACGGCCTGCGCTCGGTGTTGTCGGTGCCTTTCCACCTCCAGGGCGAAGCCCAGGCGGCCCTGAACCTCTACTCCGATGTCCCGCACAAGTTCGACGGCGACGTCGCGGTCCGGGCCCGCGGGTACACCCGTGAAATCTCCCAGGCGCTGCGGCTGGCAGTCCGCTTCTCGCTGCACACGGACAGCGCCACGAACCTGCGCGCCACGCTCGAATCCCGGACCGTGATCGACATGGCCATCGGGATCGTCATGGCCCAGAACCGTTGCGACCAGGAAACCGCGGTCCGGATCCTCACCGATGCCTCCAGCAACGGCAACGTCAAACTCCGCGACATCGCCGCCTCACTGGTGCAATCTGTCGGCGGAACGGCTACCAGGACGCACTACGAAGAGCCGAACCGGCGGCAGGCTGGCTGAACCGGCAGCGGCCTATGACTTGTGTGCGACCACAAGCGCGGATACGCTGAATGAGGTTGAGCCGTCGGCCATAGACATCCTTATTTGGAGTACCTATGGACCAAACACTGCAAGCCCACGTCAAACTCGATGTCGTTTCCGACGTCGTCCGGATTAGTGTCCGGGGGAGCCTCACACAAGCCTCCCGCCCCTCCCTGATGCAAATTATCCAGCGCATCCGCCGCATGGGGATCATCTCGCACATCCGCGTCGACCTCGGCCTGGCCGCATTCGTGGAATCAGCGGCGCTGGCCGGCCTGCGCAACGACCTCAACGCGATCGACGGCGGGGCCTCCGGCTCGGAGGTCGCCGGCATGCCGGCTCCCGGTGGAGTCTCCCTGGAACTGACCGCGCACCGCGACGATTCCGCTGCATTGCCACCTCTGGACATGGCCGGGGAATTTACGGCCTCGATCGATCCCTCAGGCACCCGGAAGCTGAACCGGTTCTCCGACGACGAACTCTTCGCCGCGAGCGACTCTGTGTTCGGCCTTCTCGATGATCCCGCTGACATGGCCCGCTCGGAACTCCTGGCGACCTATGACGAGATCGGCATGGAAATCAGCCGCCGCGAGGTCGGCCGCGAGCCCGAACCCGCGTAACCGGCAACGGCGCTTCAACGGCGTGCCAGCGGCGCCAACCGCGCCAGCGGCCCGCCAACCGCGCTTCCACGCTGAGCTTCGGAACCGCTGTATGGTCCGGTTTCTCATCCCCGCCGAAGCGTGGATACGGTAGAGATGTGCCGGCCGAGATGGATCCGAACCATCCGCGAGGCCCCGGTGCTTCCGAGGCCCGCATGCTCCGCCGCGCCGTCGAGCTTAAACGGGTTTCCCGGCGATCGTTCCTGATCGGCGCAGGGTCCGCGTCGCTGCTGGCGGCGGACATGCTGTTCACTCAGCGCGTGCAGGCCGAGCGGCGTGTCAGCCGGATCCTCGAAGTACCTGATGACGTTGCCGAACGGTATTACCCCCACGCCAGCTGGATCCTGTTCCCCGGCTACAAAACGAGCTGGGAAGAAGCCCTGTGGATCCTGAACGCGCTGCGCGGCTCCCTGAACAAGAGGGGCCAGCTCGCCGCCGTCGGGTATTCCAACGAAGGCCTGGACATCGACGAGGTGGTCATCGCCGTGATCGAGCACGTCCGCGCCCACAATCTCACCACCCTCTACTTCTACGGCCATAGTTTTGGCGGCATGGTGGCAACCCAGGTGGCGGCCCGGCTGCGCGAACTGCACGGCGTCGAAGTGGCGTTCATCCTGCTCGACTCCAGCCCGGCGAGCCGGCACGACGTGCTGGACCAGAGCTGGTTCGAGGGTGTGGTGATGCTCTACGAAAGCGGGTTCCGCTTCCCCACAGTGCTGCGCGGCGGCTATGAGCTCGGCGAGAGGATGCTGCACAAGAATGAACGCAGTTGGGGTCAGGTGGTGGACCAGACACTGGAACAGCTGTCCCCGATCGCGCCGTCCAGCGTGCTGATCCAGTCCGAATCCGCCTATATCTTCCACTTTGAGGCCAGCCGTTTCGTCGGGAAGCTGGGCGAAACGAAGATGGCGTTCATCGGCAACCCCCGGGACAAGACGGTGGATTACGAGACCGCCCGGGACACCTGGTCACTGTCCTTCAAAACCAACATGGTCTCGGATGACCTGCGCACCGACGGGGCGAGGCCGGAGCACGCGAGCCCTGGCTGGAGCCCGTTCATCTACCGGCCCATCATCGAAAAACTCCAGGACGACCTCTTCCCGCTGCCGGGCGGCGGCGGGAAGAAGACCGCGTTCTGAGGTATCGCGTTCTGGGGTGTTGCTCAGATCTGGTTCTTGAGGTCCGCCACGGAATTCAGGATCTGGTTCGGCCGGAACGGATACGCGGCGATATCGTCCCGGTGGGTGATGCCGCTGAGCACCAGCACCGTGTGCAGGCCCGCCTCCATGCCGGCGATGATGTCGGTGTCCATGCGGTCGCCGATCATGGCCGTGGTTTCCGAGTGCGCGTCGATCTGGTTCATCGCCGACCGGAACATCATCGGGTTGGGCTTGCCCACAATGTACGGTTCGCGCCCCGTGGCCTTGGTGATGAGGGCGGCGATGGCCCCGGTGGCAGGCATGGGTCCGTCCTTCGAGGGCCCGGTGGCGTCCGGGTTGGTGGCGATGAAACGCGCGCCGGCGAGGATCAGGCGGATGGCCATGGTGATGGCTTCAAACGAATAGGTGCGGGTCTCGCCGAGCACCACGAAGTCGGGGTTCTGGTCGGTGAGGATGAAGCCGGCCTCGTGGAGCGCCGTCGTGAGTCCTGCTTCGCCGATCGTGTAGGCGCGGTTCCCCGACTCCGAACCGCGGACCTGGTCCTTGAGGAACTGGGCCGTGGCCAGGGCCGAGGTCCAGATGTTCTCCTCCGGGATTTCCAGCCCGGAAGAGCTCAGCCGGGCCGCGAGGTCCCGGGGCGTGAAGATCGAGTTGTTGGTCAGCACGAGGAACCGCTTGGAGGTGTCCACCCAGCGCTGGATCAGCTCCGCCGCGCCCGGGATGGGCTGGTTCTCGTGGACCAGCACGCCGTCCATGTCCGTGAGCCAGCACTCGATTTCCTGGCCGCTGCGGTACATCGAGGCGTACGAACGGCCCTCGTCTGAATCGGTACCATGCTCTTCGCGCTGATCTGCCATGCTGTCCTCCGCCTAAGTGTGCCGCTTCCTGTCACCCAGTCTAATGTTGAGGCGTGACTGAACCCGAGATCCCCGCCCCGTCCCTCCCCGCCGCAGAGGAAGGGCCGGAACCGAAGGCGGAGGTCGGCGTCGGACCCTGGGAAGGCGAAGTTCCCCAGGGCGGGCACTGGGACCCGGACCTGCTGGCGGACGGCGACCGGCGCAACGTGGTGGACAAATACCGCTACTGGAAGCACGAGGCGATCGTGGCCGACCTGGACTCCAAGCGGCACAACTTCCACATCGCGATCGAGAACTGGCAGCACGACCTCAACATCGGCACCGTGGTCCGGACCGCCAACGCGTTCCTCGCCAAGGAAGTCCACATCATCGGACGACGCCGGTGGAACCGCCGCGGGGCCATGGTCACCGACCGCTACCAGCACGTCCGCCACCACCCCACCGTTGAGGACTTCGTGGCCTGGGCGCAGGGGGAGGGGCTGGCGATCATCGGGATCGACATCTTCCCGGACTCGGTGCCGCTGGAGACCTACGAACTGCCCAAGGACTGCGTCCTGGTCTTTGGCCAGGAAGGCCCGGGCCTGACCCCTGAAGTCCACGAAGCGGCGCTGGACACCCTGTCGATCGAGCAGTTCGGCTCCACCCGTTCCATCAACGCGGCCTCCGCCGCCGCGATCGCGATGCACGCCTGGATCCGCCGCCACGTGTTCGGCCAGCTCCCGGGCTAAAGCCACTCTTAGGCGTCCGTGGCCCCGGGGGTTCCGTGCCGACAAGCGAGCCGTTGACGTGGATCGCAAACCAGCAGACGCTGTCGGTGCGAGGCGAACGCGCGAGGAGAAGGATGTGGACCGGAACCGAAGACATCACCGTTGCACGTCGGATGAAGCCGTCCCTTTCGGCAGGGGAGCGGAAACCCGGTGAGCGGGTTTGTGGACAGCGTCCTGAATGTAGACCCGCTGCTGGCCCTGATCATCGTGGGCCTGCTGGTCTTCGCCGAGGACGCCCTCTTCGTCGGCTTCGTTGTCCCCGGGGAGACCGCCGCGGTTCTGGGCGGGGTCGTGGCCGGCCGCGGGGTCCTGCCCTTGTGGTCCGTGATGGTCGTGGTCGTGCTGGCCGCGATCATCGGGGACTCGGCCGGATACGAGGTCGGCAAACACCTGGGACCGAGACTTCTGGGTCTGAAAGTCATGAACAGGCGTCTGGCGAGACTTGAAAAGGCCCAGGATTTCCTGCGCCTCCGAGGCGGTTCGGCGGTGTTCCTGGGCCGGTTTGTGGCATTTTTCCGCGCCGTCATGCCCGCACTGGCCGGCAGCTCACGGATGCCCTACCTGAAGTTTCTGGCCTTCAACGCCGCCGGCGGCCTGGTGTGGGGTGCAGGATTTGTCCTGCTCGGTTACCTGGCCGGGAACTCCTACGAAGCGGCAGCCACATCTGCCGGACGCGGCGTCACCGCGGTGGTCGCGGTAGTCGTCGTGGCAGCCGTCATCACGTGGCGGATCCGGAAAGCCCGCGCCACGCGTAAAGCCAGAGCCACGCGTACCGCCAGCGGCCGGCGCAATGCCGGCGGCGGGGCCGGCGCCGGCCAGTCCTCCGGCAGCCCGGAACCATGACCGAAGCGCCCGGCCGCGAGTGTTACAGGGGCCACGTGACCGGAGACACGGCCCCGGCGCAGGAATGGCTAGGATGGTTCCTAGCCGACGAGGTTCCCTCCAGGATCACCAGCCCGCAGACGAAATTCACATTAGGAGTCAGCATGCCCATTGCAACCCCAGAGATCTACTCCGAGATGATCGACCGCGCCAAGACGGGCGGCTTCGCCTTCCCGGCGGTCAACGTCACGTCCTCCCAGACCCTGAACGCCGCCCTGCGCGGCTTCGCCGAGGCCGAGTCCGACGGCATCGTCCAGGTCTCCACCGGCGGCGCAGCTTACTGGTCCGGCGCCGCCACCAAGGACATGGTTGCCGGCTCCCTCGGTTTTGCCGCGTTCGCCCGCGAAGTCGCGAAGAACTACGGCGTGAACATCGCCCTGCACACGGACCACTGCCCCAAGGACAAGCTCGACGGCTTTGTGCTCCCGCTGCTCGCCGCCTCCGAGGCCGAGGTCAAGGCAGGCCGCAACCCCCTCTTCAACTCGCACATGTGGGACGGCTCCGCCGAGACCCTGCAGGAAAACCTGCGGATCGCCCGTGAACTGCTCGAGCGCACCGCCGCCGCCAAGATGATCCTCGAGGTCGAGATCGGCACCGTGGGCGGCGAGGAAGACGGCGTCGAGAACGCCATCAACGACAAGCTCTACACCACGGTCGAGGACGCCCTGGCCACCATCGACGCGCTCGGTTCCGGCGAAAACGGCCGCTACATCACGGCGCTGACCTTCGGCAACGTGCACGGCGTCTACAAGCCGGGCGGCGTCAAGCTCCGCCCCGAGATCCTCAAGGACATCCAGGAGCAGGTCGGCGCCAAGATCGGCAAGGCCAACCCGTTCGACCTCGTGTTCCACGGCGGCTCCGGCTCCTCGGACAAGGAAATCGCGGACGCCGTCTCCTACGGCGTCATCAAGATGAACATCGACACCGACACCCAGTACGCCTACACCCGCCCCGTGGTGGACCACATGTTCCGCAACTACGACGGCGTGCTGAAGGTCGACGGCGAGGTCGGCAACAAGAAGCTTTACGATCCCCGCGTCTGGGGCGCTTCGGCTGAGGCCGGCCTGGCCGCCCGCGTGGTCGAGGCCGCCCAGCAGCTGGGCTCCACCGGCAAGACCTTCTAGCCATGTCCGACGAGTTCCGGAAAAACCTGATGGGTCCCGAGCCCACGCTCCTGCCTGCCGAGAGCGAGATCTACCAGCATCTCGCGCTCGGCCAGGAAGCCGTGGACCTCGTGGCGAAGTACCCCACCTCCTCGCTCCTGTGGGCCATCCTCGCCGAGGAGGCCTGGAACGAGGGCCGCACCATCGATTCCTACGCGTACTCGCGGGTCGGCTACCACCGCGGCCTGGATTCGCTGCGCCGCAACGGGTGGCGCGGCGTCGGGCCGATCCCGTGGGAGCACGAACCCAACCGCGGCTTCCTGCGCTCCCTCTACTCGCTTGGCCGTGCGTCCGCGGCGATCGGCGAGCCCGAGGAGCCGGAGCGGATCGAAAAGTTCCTGAAGGATTCCGATCCCGGCGCGAAGGCGGCCATCGAAGCCGAGGGCTGAGGCGCCGCCAAACGACGCAACGCGGGGTCACTTACGGTCCATCCCACCACGGTGGATGGGCCGTAAGTGACCCCGCGTTGCGGTTTAAGCGACGGATTAACGTGTTAACGCGTTAACGTGCGACGGCGGGCTCCCGCCTTGAGGTGGGAGCCCGCCGTCGTTTGTGCGTGGGTGGGTCAGCTGGCCTTGGCCAGGCCCGTGCGGGCCATGGCGTCCGCGTAGGCGGTGTGCATCTCCGCCAGGTACTCTTCCTGCCGGGCCGGGGTGCCGGCGAACGCCCGGCCGCTGAGCGAGCGGACCTTGTAGGTCTTCAGGCCGCGGCGCCAGATCATGGGCACTTCGGTCTTGAGCAGCAGGTTGGCCAGGCGGTTGGCCTCGGTGCCGTGGGCGACGATCACGGAGGCGCGGGGAACGAGGGCCAGGAACTTCAGCAGCGGCTTCAGGCCCGCGGAAATCTGGTCCGGCGTGAACTTGCCGTTCGGCTCGCCGGGGACGTGCCACGGGTGGACGTTCCAGGGCATGACGAACTCGGGGCGCAGGCCGAGTTTCCACTGGATGCCCAGCATGCGGGTGGCGGCCTCGTCGTCGCCGGCGGTGATGAAGCCTGACGCGTCAGCGGTGCCGATGTTGGAGTACAGGCTGATGATCCGGCACTCGTCGACGTCGTGCATGGGGTCCACGTAGGGGACAGCGGTGCCAGCTTTGGTTGCCTGGAGGACGTCAAGGAGCTCGTTGACGGGGGCGACGTTAGGTTCGTACCGGCGGCTCAGAAGCTCTTCGCGGAAATTTTCGGTGGCCAGGGCTGTCATATGTTGCTGGGTCTCCTGCGGGATTGGCAAAGCTGCCACACCGGATGCAGGCACGCCGAATACGGGCATGCGGAGCAATGGTGTGGTTTGAAAATGTGGTGTGGACCGATTCCTGGTCGATCCTTATCAGTCTATCAAGCCCCGCGAAATGCGGCGCCGGGCTGGACCCCGCCGGCCAGGTGCTGCTACCAGAGCCGCTGGGTGGCGCGGCGTGCGCCTTCGCCGAGGGCCTCCAGCTTGGCGTAGGCGATTTGGGGATGCACCCTGCCGCCCAGCCCGCAATCGGTGGACGCAATCACGTTTTCACGTCCCACGAGCTCGGCGAAGCGCACGATCCGGTCGGCCACGAGATCCGGATGCTCCACGACGTTGGTGGCGTGTGAGACGACGCCGGGGATGATGACCTTCCCCTCGGGAAGCTTCGCATCCTCCCAGACGCGCCATTCGTGCTCGTGCCGGACGTTGGCCGCCTCGAAGGAGTAGCCGCCGGCATTGACCTGCAGGACTGAGTCGACGATGTCCGCGAACGGGATGTCCGTGGTGTGCGGGCCGTGCCAGGAACCCCAGCAGACATGCAGCCGGATCTGCTCCTGGGGAAGACCGCGCAGCGCCCAGTTCGTTGCTTCGACCCGGAGTTGGATGAACTTCAGGTAGTCCGCCAGGCTCGGCTCGGGGTTGATCTGGTCCCAGCTCTCGGCCAGGGAGGGGTCGTCGAGCTGGACTGTCAGGCCGGCGTCGATGATGGCCTTGTATTCCTCGCGCATCGCGTCGGCGCAGGCGTAGAGGAGTTCCTCGTCGCTGCCGTAGTAATCGTTGGCCACCCGGGCGCACGAACCGGGCGAGAGGGAGGCGATGAACCCCTCGGCGAGCCCGGCCGCGGCCAGTCCGGTCTTGAGGTTGGCAACGTCCGAGGCCACGAGCTCCTGGCCCGTGTACGTCAGTGGCCCGGCGACCTTGGGCTGCGTGACGGCCTTGCGGTGGGCCAGGATCCCGGAGGAGGGGTCGTTGTAGGCGTCATCGAACTTCTGCCGGTCCCGGCGGTCCGGGAAGGAGGTCAGGACGATGTGGCCGGGCGAGGAGCGGTGCACCGTGGCGTCGGCCCAGCGGTCCACGTCGGTCGGTTCCAGGCCGCCGAGCCGTGAGAAGGAGTAATTCCACCAGGCGCCGTAGTCCACGGAGCTGGACATCGTATGCCCGTACTCGCCGTCATTGGGTATGTCGATGCCCAGCTCCTTCTGGCGCTGGACGACGTCCACTACCGAGGTTTCGAGCAGGTCCAGGAATTCGGGCGTGATGCCGTCGGTTTCCTTGGCCTCGTTTGCGGCGATCAGCTCCGGCGTGCGGGGCAATGAGCCGGCATGGGTCACACGGATGTGGTCAGTGGTCCGGGGCATGGCGCGGTTTCCTTTCGGCCGCTCGGGATTCTCACTCCCACTCAATTCCACCTCGCGCCGTCCCGCAAGTGGTGCCCGCTATGTGTCGGGCCTGAGCTGGTGGATGATGCAGCTACGACGAACGCCAGGAAAAAGAACGGCTCGTCCGCCGCGGCGGACGCGTGGCCCTCCTCGCGGAAGCCGCCCTGGCGTTCACCACCTAGGCGGCGCGTCCAAGCAAGGACCCAAAGCGATGCCGGGCACCGATTTCGGCTAAACTTGGGTGGTAAGAGCCCCGGAACTCTGGCGTTGGATACGAACACAGCGATAGATTCGGGGCATTCTCATGAACGGCGCTGAACTGCGGTGACCGCCTGGTCACTAAACGCAGTTCGGCCCGAACGAATGGGGGAGGATCCCATGCCAGCAATCGTGATCGTCGGAGCCCAATGGGGCGACGAAGGCAAAGGTAAGGCCACTGACCTGCTTGGCGGCCGCGTCGACTATGTCGTCAAGCCCAACGGCGGCAACAACGCCGGGCACACCGTCGTCGTAGGCGGTGAGAAGTATGAGCTCAAGCTCCTTCCGGCCGGCATCCTGAGCCCGAACGCGATTCCGATCATCGGCAACGGCTGCGTGGTGAACCTGGAAGCCCTGTTCCAGGAGATCGACGGACTGGAGGCCCGCGGCGCGGACACCTCCAAGCTGCGCGTCTCCGCCAACGCGCACCTCGTGGCGCCCTACCACCAGGTCCTGGACAAGGTCACCGAGCGGTTCCTCGGCAGCCGCGCCATCGGCACCACCGGCCGCGGCATCGGCCCGGCCTACATGGACAAGGTGGCCCGCCTCGGCATCCGCGTCCAGGACGTCTTTGACGCCTCGATCCTGCGCCAGAAGGTAGAGGGTTCGCTGCGCCAGAAGAACGAGCTCCTGGTCAAGGTCTACAACCGCCGGGACATCGAGGTGGACGAGATCGTGGAGTACTTCCTGTCCTTCGCCGAGCGCCTCCGCCCGCTGGTCATCGACAGCACCTACGTCCTGAACACCGCCCTGGACGAGGGCAAGGTGGTCCTCATGGAGGGCGGCCAGGCCACCTTCCTGGACGTTGACCACGGCACCTACCCCTTCGTGACGTCCTCGAACCCGACCGCGGGCGGCGCCTCCGTGGGCTCCGGCATCGGCCCCACCCGGATCTCGCGTTCCATCGGCATCATCAAGGCCTACACCACCCGCGTGGGCGCAGGGCCGTTCCCGACGGAACTGTTCGATGAGATGGGCATGTACCTGCAGAAGACCGGCGGCGAGTTCGGCGTCAACACCGGCCGTCCCCGCCGCTGCGGCTGGTACGACGCCGTGCTGGCACGCCACGCCTCCCGGGTCAACGGCTTCACGGACTACTTCGTCACGAAGCTGGACGTGCTGACGGGCATCGAACAGATCCCGGTCTGCGTGGCCTACGACGTCGACGGCGTGCGGCACGACGAAATGCCCATGACCCAGACCGAGTTCCACCACGCCAAGCCGATCTTCGAATACTTCGAAGGCTGGACCGAGGACATCACCGGCGCCCGTACCCTGGAGGACCTGCCGGAGAACGCCCGGAACTACGTCCTGGCCCTGGAAAAGCTCTCCGGCACGCGGTTCTCCGCGATCGGCGTCGGCCCGGACCGCGACCAGACGATCGTGGTCAACGACCTCATCAACGACTGACACTGGCCGGCACCGACTGACGTGTCACCAACCGGCGTACGACGGCGGCGGGTCGCCCTTGCAGGGGCGGGCCGCCGCCGTCGCGGTTAAGGCCGCAGCCGTCGCAGTTAAGGCAGCAGTCACGCCTGGCGCAGGCGGGACCACAACGGTCCTAGGCGGGGTCTTCCGCGGACGTGAACCGCAGCGAGAGCCAGTTCTCCCGGCACGCCCTGGCGGCGGCCTCGGCGTCGCCAAGGCGGGCGAGCCGGATGATTTCAGCGTGCTGAGCCACCGATTCCCGGGCGGCAAATGAGCCGAAGCGCATCCGCTCCACCCGGCGCAGGACGGGGGTGGTTTGTTCCAGGATTTCCCGGAGTACCGGGTTGCCGCTGACCGTGACAAAGACGGCGTGGAAATCGTCATCAGCCCGCAGCGCCGACTCGACCTCCGCCGCCTGCAGGGCCTGTTCGAAGCGCGCGTTGGCCCCGGCCATGGCGGCGAGGTGCTCCTCCGCCAGGAGCGGGACCGCCAGGCGTGCGGCCAGCTCGTGCAGTCCCGCCACCACCTGCTGCGTGCTGAGCGTCGACGCCGGGTCGCAGGGGGCCACGATGGTCGCCTTGCCCGGCAGCGCAACCACCAGGCCGGCGCGTTCCAGCCGCAGCAGCGCCTCGCGGATGGGTGTCCGGCTCACGCCGAGCCACGCTTCCAGTTCGGCGTCCTTCAGCCGTTCGCCGGGCTCGAAGGTGCCGTCGACGATCGCGTTACGGATCGATTCAAAGACGTTGTCCCGCAGCAGCGGCCGCTTGTGGACTCCGGCGAGCGAGGGTACGGGCATGCAACATATCGTATATCCCTCTTGCCCTTCCGGAGCCCGTATCCGACAATGCAATATATTGCATATTTGCTGTGACCGTTTCCCACCGCGAGCGAAGGACCGACGATGGCCATCACCGATTTCGAACGCTACCCCCTGACGTTTGGGCCGAGCCCCGTCCATCCGCTGCCGCGGCTCAGCGCACACCTGGGCGGGGCGCAGATCTGGGCGAAACGCGAGGACGTCAACAGCGGCCTCGCGTTTGGCGGCAACAAGACGCGCAAGCTGGAGTACTTCGTCCCGGAGGCCTTGGCCCAGGGTGCGGACACCCTCGTCTCGATTGGCGGCTACCAGTCCAACCACACCCGCCAGGTCGCGGCGGTGGCCGCGAAGCTCGGCCTCAAAGCACGCCTGGTCCAGGAAAACTGGGTCGACTGGCCCGATCCGTTGTCCGACCGGGTAGGCAACATCCTGCTCTCGCGGATCATGGGCGCCGACGTGCGGCTGGACAGTGCGGGCTTCGACATCGGCATCCGCAGCAGCTGGGAAACCGCCATCGAAGAGGTCAAGGCCGCCGGCGGCAAGCCCTACGCGATCCCGGCCGGCGGGTCAGACCACAGGCTGGGCGGTCTGGGCTTCGCCAACTGGGCCTACGAGGTGGAAGAGCAGGAGCGCGAGCTCGGCATCTTTTTCGACACGATTGTCGTCTGCACCGTCACGGGCTCCACCCACGCCGGGATGATCGCGGGTTTTGCCGGCCAGGACAAACCGCGCCGCGTGATCGGCATCGACGCGTCGGCAACCCTGGCGAAGACCCGTGACCAGGTGGAACGCATCGCCCGGAACACCGCCGAGCTGATCGGCCTGGGCAGAGAACTCCGGGACGAGGAAATCAACGTCATGGAGGGCTGGGCCGGGGACCTCTATGGGATTCCCGTCGATTCCACCCTGGAGGCCATCCGGCTGGGCGCCTCGCTCGAGGCCATGATCACCGACCCCGTCTACGAGGGCAAGTCCCTGGCCGGGCTGATCGACCTTGTGAAAAGCCGGGAAATTCCGGCCGGCAGCAATGTCCTCTACGCCCACCTCGGCGGCCAGGTCGCCCTGAATGCCTACAGCGGGCTCTTCCGGTCCTGACGCGGCGTCGTCGTTAAGCTCCTGCGGCGGCGGGTTCCCTGGCGGGGGCCCGCCGTCGTCGTCGTTAAGCCCCTGCAGCGCCGGTTCAAAAAAGAAATCAAGAAATTTCCGATTGGTGCGTAACCTTTCGGGCCCGCCCAGCGATTACTCCTTTGTAAGCGCCGCCGGAGTCTTGGACCCCCCACCAGACCCCGGCTGGCCTTCCACCGTAAGTGCCGGCCGGCGCCTGCCCCCATGGGCGCCGGCCAGCCTTTTCTGGCGAGAGTGGGCTGTCAACTGCCCCCATGAGGCCTCAGCCCGCCTTCAAACCAAAAAAACAAAGGATGTACGTCTGTAATGAAGAGTGTTAGCAAGACCACCAAGATCGCTGTCGGCGCCGCCATTCTGGCAGTCGGAGGTTTCTCCGGCATCGGACTGGCCAATGCCGCTCAGATGTCCGGCACCGAGCAGGCTGAAGTGAGCCACGCTACGCCCGCCACGCCGGCTGTCCCGGCCACGCCTACGCTCCCGGCAAAGCCGGCCGTCCCCGCAGTTCCGGCCGCGCCGTCGACTGACGGCAAGGCCAAGGGCGACGCCGAAGCCGACGTGGACGGCACCGAGGGTGCCGTCGACGGCTCCGCCGACGCAAAGGACGGAGCCACCGTCAAGGGCGACGCCAGCGTCAAGGGTGCTGCCGGCGAGGCACGCGCCAACGCCAACATCCACGCCGCAGTTCCGGCCACCCCGGCGACACCGGCCGTCCCCGGTGCCAAGGGCGTTCCGGCAACCCCCGCTATTCCGGCAACCCCGGCTGTTCCGGCCCAGCCGTCGGTCGAGCTGCCCCAGCACGACAAGTAAATTTCGGCTGTTTAGCCTGGACCCGGCACGGGTCTGAAAGCAAGGAGGGAGCCCTCACTTTGGAGGGCTCCGGGGTGCGGCCGCTAGACTTGCGGGGGCCGCACCCCGGCAGTAACGGAAGGACAGCCTCTTGGCACAGCAGCTAAGCGATGACGAATTGTCAGCCGCCTTAGCTGGTGACCCTTCAGGTTTCAGCGCGGTGTACACGGTTATTTCCCCGGCCGTGCTGGGCTACTTCCGGGCCCGGGGCGTGGACGACGCCGAGGCCCTGACCCAGGATGTGTTCGTAGACGTCCTGCCAAAGCTGGCCAGCGTCAGCGGCGGTCACGCAGGTCTGAGGACCTTCATTTTCTCCGTCGCCCACGCGCGGCTGGTCGACTGCAGGAGGCGGGCAGAACGCACTCCGCATTTGGCCGAATACGATCCCCTGAACGACGCCCGGTACTCGGCATCCGCCGAGGACGAAGCGCTCGGATCCCTGGGCGGTATCTCGGACACCCTCGCGAGGCTCAATGAGGAGCAGCGCGAAGTTCTGGTCCTGCGGATCGTCGCGGACCTTTCCATCGAACAGGTGGCCGGCATCATGGACAAGACGCCGGGTGCCATCAAGCAGCTTCAGCGCCGCGGGCTCAGTGCCCTGCGCGAACTCGTAACCGAAAAGGACCACGCAGCATCATGACCGGCACCCGCGACCCCCAGCAGGATGGCACCATCCAGGCGATGCTGGGCGATTCCGGCCTCGAATCCGCGGCCGAGCTTCGGAGCGCGCTGGAACAGCTCCGCGCCGTGGTCCCGGATGCCGCTCCCGCGCCCCGCGCCGACCTCGCGGCCCTGCTCGCGGCCGGAACAGCCGGAGCAACCGGTCTTGCCGCCGCCCCTGACACAGCCACGACGACGGCGCTGCCCACCGTCGTGTCCGCGAAGAATGATGCCGATGAATCGCTGCCGGTCGGGGTCACCAGCCTGGCCGAGCGCCGCGGCCGGAAGCGCCGGCTGGCAATCGTCGGTGGCGCCGTCGTGGGTGCCATGACCCTTGGTGCCGGCGCCGTGGCGGCATCCAGCGAGGACTTCCGGCACAGCGTCAGCCACACCGTCGGGGTCATCTTCCAGACTCCGGGCCACGGCGGCGCACCGGCCCCCGAGCATGTCCAGCCCTCGCCGTCCACCATCCCCGCCCTTCCCGCGCCTGTCGCCACGCCGGGTCACGGCGCGCCCGGCACGCCCGGTGCTGACCCGTCCGGAGCATCGACGCCCAGCAGCTCCAGCGCCCCGGGCGCCCCGGCGGCCGGACACGCGCCCCCCGCCACGCCGCCCGCCGTCGGCCGCGACGGCATCCTGCCGACCCCCGGGCAGCGGCCCGGAGCGCCGGGGCTGCCCGGATCACCCGACCTTCCGGGCGGCGGCGGAAACGCAGGCAAGGATCTGCCGCGCGTTCCGGGCCACATCACGCCAACCCTGCCGGGCATCGTTCCGACCAAGGCGCCCGGCCAGCCATAAGCCGCCCTTAAAGCACTTTGTTAACCCGGTTGCGCTATCACTTAGGGCTGTTCTGAGCGCTCAGAACGACCCAAAGTGATAGCGCAACGGGTTGGTTGGCGGGGGGTTGGTTCGCGGGTGGTTGGTTGGCGGGGGGTTGGTTCGCGGCGGCTCGAGTTGGGCTGTTCCTGCTGTTTAGGCCAGGACCTGCCGCTTCGAAGAGATGACGCCGGTGTCGAATCCGGCAAGGTGCAGGCCGCCGTGGAACCGGGCATGCTCAATCTTCACGCAGCGGTCCATCACGACGTCGAGTCCGGCGGCCTCGGCCTCCTTGGCAACGTCCTCGTGCCAGGAGCCCAGTTGCAGCCAGAGGGTCTTGGCGCCGGCGGCAATGGCCTCGTCCAGGACGCCGGGCAAGTCGCCGTGCTTGCGGAACACGTCCACAATGTCCGGGCTTTCCGGCAGGTCCGCGAGCGACGGATACGTCGGCTGACCCAGGATTTCCTTCACCACCGGGTTCACGAAATAGACCTTGTACCGGGTGGAGGACTGCAGATAGGTGGCCACGAAATAGCTCGCGCGCGAGGGCTTGTCCGATGCGCCCACAATCGCGATCGACTTCGCCTGCCGCAGCAGGTTCAGGCGCTCCGGCGCCGAGGGGCCGGTCCAGGTCCGTTCTTCAACACTCATCAGTTCGCTCCGATCGTGCAGGCTTCAGCCTCTGCGGATGCATCCGGGGCTGCTGCTTCCGAGGCGGCGTCCAGTGCCTGGTCCAGGTCCCAGAGGATGTCATCGATGTCCTCGAGGCCCACGGAGATGCGGACCAGGTCCTCGGGGACACCTGCCGCCTCGAGCTGTTCGGGGCTCAGTTGCTGGTGGGTGGTGGACCCGGGGTGGATGACCAGGGTCCGGGAGTCGCCCACATTGGCCAGGTGTGAGGCCAGCTGCAGGGACTCGATGAACTTCTGCCCGGCGGCCCGGCCGCCCTTGACGCCGAAGGAGAACACCGAGCCCGGACCCAGCGGCAGGTACTTCTGCGCCCGCTCGAAGTGCGGGTGCGAGGGCAGGCCGGAGAAGTTCACGTAGGCCACGCGCTCGTCCGCTTCGAGCCATTCGGCCACGGCCTGGGCGTTCTTCAGGTGCTCGTCGAGGCGCTGGGGGAGCGTCTCCACGCCCTGCAGCAGCTGGAACGCCGACTGTGGGGACAGTGCGGGTCCGATGTCGCGCAGCTGTTCGCAGCGCAGCTTGGTGAGGAACCCGTACTCGCCGAAGTTCCCCCACCAGGAGACGTTGCCGTAGGAGGCCACGGGCTCGGTCATGGTCGGGAAGTTGCCGTTGCCCCAGTCGAAGCGGCCGCTTTCGACGATCACGCCGCCGAGGGTGGTGCCGTGGCCGCCGAGGAATTTGGTGGCGGAGTGGATCACGATGTCCGCCCCGTGCTCGATCGGCCGCACGAGGTAGGGCGTGCTCAGGGTGGCGTCGACGACGAGCGGGACGCCGGCGTCGTGCGCCACCTTGGCGAGGGCCGCAAGGTCCTGGACCTCCGAGGACGGGTTGGCCACCACCTCCACGAAGATCGCCTTCGTGTTTTCCCGGACTGCGGCGGCGTAGTCCGCCGGGTCGGTGCCGGCGACGAATGTGGTGTCCACGCCGAAGCGGCGCAGCGTGACGTCCAGCTGGGTCACCGTGCCGCCGTAGAGCTGGGAGGCGGCCACGATGTGGTCCCCGGCCTGGGTCAGCGCGGCAAAGGTGATGAACTCCGCCGCCATGCCCGACGACGTCGCCACGGCGCCGATTCCGCCCTCCAGGGAGGCGATGCGCTCCTCGAACGCGGCCACGGTGGGGTTGCCGATCCGGGAATAGATGTTGCCGTATTTTTGCAGCGCGAAGAGGTTCGCGGCGTCCTGGGTGTCCTTGAACACGAAGGAGGTGGTCTGGTAGATCGGCACGGCGCGGGCGCCGTGCTCGGCGTCGGGGGTGCCGCCGGCGTGCAGCGCGCGGGTGCGAAATCCGAACTTGCGGTCAGCCATTACGCGTTCACCAGCTTGCTGGTAGTGCCGGCGTTTGCCGCCGGGGTCCGGGACAGGTCCAGTTCGGTGCCGTTCTTGCGGGCGAGGTCGGCCTCGAGTTCGCGGACGATCGGCAGGATGTCCTGGCCGAACGCGGCGACTTCCTCCTGGAAGTGGAGGTAGCCGGTCAGGAACAGGTTCACGCCGATCTTCTTGTACTCCACGATCCGCTCGGCGATCTGTTCCGGGGTGCCGATCAGCTGGGTCTTGAAGCCGTCGTTGTACTGGACCAGGTCCTCGAAGCTCGAGTCGGCCCACATGCCCTTGCCGTCCTTGGTGGCCGCCCCGGCTTCCTGGACGGCGGCGCGGAACCCCTCGACGGCGGGCTTGTGCGCCTTCTCGACGATCTCGCGGAGCGTGTCGCGGGCTTCCTTCTCGGAATCCCGGGCGATCACGAAGCCGTTGAGGCCAAACTTGGGAGAGGGGAGCGCACCTTCCGTGCCGCGACCGGCGGCACCTGACGCCGCCACGACGCCGGCGATGTTCTCCTTGAACCCGTCGAGGTCCTTGCCGTTGGAGAAGTACCAGTCAGCCACCCGGCCGGCGGTGGCCTGCGCGGCCGTGGAGTTGCCGCCGAAGAAGATCTCCGGGTGCGCCCGGCCCGGCACGTCCACCGGTGCCGGGTTCAGGGTGAAGTCGGTGATGTTGTAGTACTTGCCGGACTGGCTGTAGTCCTGCTCGGTCCAGAGCCCGCGGAGGACCTTGATGAATTCCTCGGTGCGGACGTAGCGCTCGTCGTGTTCGAGCCATTCGAGGCCGAAGTTGGTGAATTCGTCCTTGAGCCAGCCGGAGACGATGTTCACGGCGGCGCGGCCGTTGGAGATGTGGTCCGCGGTGATGATGTACTTCGCCAGCACGCCGGGGTGCCACATGCCCGGATGGACGGCGGAGATCACCTTGAGGCGCTCGGTGGCGGCCAGCAGCGCCAGGCTGAACGAGGTGGCCTCGTGCTGCTTGTCCGCACCGTAGGAGGCGGCGTACCGGGTCTGGGTCAGGGCGTATTCGAAGCCGGAGTTCTCCGCGATCCTGGCCAGCTTCTTGTTGTATTCGAAGTCCCAGCCGGTGCGCTGTTCGATGGTGGACACCACCAGGCCGCCGGAGACGTTGGGGACCCAGTAGGCGAACTTGAGCGGTTCGGAAAGACGGGCGACGTTGCTGATCTCAGTCATGGGTGTTCCTTTACTTCCGGGTGGGGCTTGCTGGTGCCAGGAATTCCGCGGCGCGGTCGCGCAGCACATCCTGGATGCCCGCGATGGATGGTTCGTTCTGCAGCGAGGTGGTGTCGCCGAGCGTTGTGCCTTCGAACAGCTGGGTCAGCAGCCGGCGCATGATCTTGCCGCTGCGGGTTTTCGGCACGTCGGGAACGACGACGACGTCCCGCGGCTTGGCGATCGGGCCGATCTGCTTCGCGACGTGCGCCTTCAGCACACCCTGGATGTCGGGGGCGGCCGCCGAATCCTTCAGCACCACGAACGCGACGATCGCGTGGCCGGTCTTTGGGTCCGCGACCGGGCAGACGCCGGCCTCCACCACGTCCGGGTGGGCGACGAGCGCCGATTCGACCTCGATGGTGGAGAGCAGGTGTCCGGAGACGTTGAGGGTGTCGTCCACCCGCCCGAGGATCCAGATGTCGCCGTCGTCGTCATACTTGGCGCCGTCACCGGCGAGGAACCAGCCCTGCTCGGCGTATTGGCGCCAGTACGAATCGAAGTAGCGGCGCGGGTTGCCCCAGACCGTCCGGGCGATCGCCGGGCCGGGGGAGTCCACCACGATGAAACCCTGGACGCCGGGCGGCACCGTGTTGCCGGCGTCGTCCACGATGCGCGTGCTGACGCCGGGCAGCGGGCGGGCCGCGCAGCCGGGCTTGAACGCGGCGTCCGTCGGTGCCGGGGAGAGGATGGTGGCGCCGGTTTCGGACTGCCACCACGTGTCCACCACGGGGGCGGTGCCGGCGCCGATGTTGGTCCGGAACCAGCGCCAGGCCTCGGGGTTGATGGCCTCGCCTACCGTGCCGAGAAGACGGATAGAGGAGAGGTCGTACGTGTCCGGGACGCCGTCCGGGAACCAGCCCATGAGGGAGCGGACCAGGGTGGGCGCGGTGTAATACTGCGTGACCGCGTAGCGTTCGATGATCTCAAAGTGCCGGCCCGGGTGCGGGGTGTTGGGCGTGCCCTCGAAGATGACCTGCGTGGCGCCGTTGGAGAGCGGGCCGTAGAGCTCATAGGTGTGCGCGGTGACCCAGGCGAGGTCGGCCGTGCACCAGTGCACGTCCTCCTCCCGCAGCGCGGGGTCGGGGTTGCTGAACAGGTGCTCGAAGCTCCATGACGCCTGTGTGAGGTAGCCGCCGGAGGTGTGGACCAGGCCCTTGGGCTTGCCGGTGGTGCCGGAGGTGTACATGATGAACAGCGGCGTCTCGGCGTCGAACGCCTCGGCTTCGTGAGTCTCGGAGGCGGTGCCGACGGCGTCGTGCCACCACACATCGCGGCCGGCGGTCATCGGAACGGTGTCCAGTTCGTCCGCGGGAGTGGTCCGGTTGACCACCAGGACGTGTTCGATGGCGTTGTCGCCGGAGACGGCGGCGTCCGCGTTGTCCTTGACCGGCACGGCGGTGCCGCGGCGGAACTGGCCGTCGGTGGTGACCAGGAGCTTGGCGCCGGTGTCCTCCACCCGGAACTTCAGGGCCTCGGCGGAGAATCCGCCGAAGACCAGGGAATGGATGGCACCGATCCGGGCCACCGCGAGGGTGATGATCACGGTTTCGGGGATGACGGGGAGGTAGATGACCACCCGGTCGCCCTTGGTGATACCGAGATCCAGGAGGGCATTGGCGGCTTTGGAGACCTCGCGCTGGAGTTCGGCGTAGGTGACGGCACGGCGGTCGCCGGGCTCGCCCTCAAAGTGCAGGGCCACCTTGTCTCCGCGCCCCGCCGCTACGTGGCGGTCGACGCAGTTGTAGGCGACATTGAGCCTGCCCCCTTCGAACCAGGTGATCTGCGGTCCGGTGCCGGCCTCGACGTCGGCCGGGATCCGGCGGTGCGCGGTGTGCCAGGGCTTGGTTTGCTCCGTCGCGCCGCCGGGCAGGTCCGCCCAGTCGAGGCGGAGAGCCTGGGTTTCCCAGAACGCAACCGTCTCTGCCTGGACAGTTCCCGCGGTCGCGGCGCCGCCGTGCCGGGGAAGGTGGTTTCCGAAGGTGGTGCTGCGGTGACGCGCCGGCCCATCGGCGGGGACGCCGTGCACTGCGCCGTCCGTGGACTCGTTCAGGGACCATCCCGAAGAGCCGCGAGAGGAGCCGGGCGCGTCACGCAGCCCTGCTTCGTTCGCCGTCGCGTCCGAAGTGGTTTGTGGGAATGCCTCGGACGCAGTCCGGGCAAAGGTGGGCAGGGCGGAAGAATTCTCAGGGGTCATTGCTGCACTCCATCGGTCCTGGCAGTAGCACCCTTTGTTGCTCCGGCTCCCTCGAATTTCACCGAAGGAGGGCGGAGCGGTTGCGTGGGAATGGTCGTCTCACGTCACCGGGGGGTTGCTGCGGCGTCATCGATCCAGGTCTCTCGGCCGCTCGGGATGGTCACTACCTACTAGAACTTCAGATGCACGATTCCGCAAAATCGGCGTCCGGGAGCGCCGTAATATTCGTTCACCCGGCGTGGGTCCTGCCCAAATCATTCATTTATTCGACAATTGCCCGGAAAGGTCGCAGGAGTAAGGTTGATGCATGGCCCATGTTAACGATCCGGCAGTCATTGACCGCCTCATGCGAACCAAAGGCACGTGGGCGGTGGTCGGCCTCACCACCAACGAATGGCGCTCGGCGTATGAGGTCTCCCTCTATGTCCGGGACCGGATGGGCATGACCATCATTCCGGTCAACCTTCCGGGCGACGATGTCCACGGCGAGAAGGGGTACCGTTCCCTGTCTGACATCCCGGCGGAGAAGCACCCGATCGACGTCGTGGACTGCTTCGTCAACTCCCACAGGGTGGGCGCAGTCATAGACGAGGCCATCGCAGTAGGCGCCAAGGCCGTCTGGCTGCAGCTGGGCGTCTTCGACGACGCCGCGACGGACCGGGCCAAGGCCGCCGGGCTGGACGTCGTCGTGAACGCGTGCCCCGCCCGCGAAGGCTGGCGCGTGGGCATCTAACGGCCCGGGAATGACGATCAACAGATCGGGAAGAGTCGGTTACAAAATGTGACCGGCTTTTTCTGTATCCGGCCTCCTGCCGTGTGAGATGGACTCGTAACCATCCCGAGCGGCTGAGAGATCTGGCTCCGTGACGCCGCAGCAACCCCCTCCTTTGAGGACGGTGCTACCGCCAGGACCGATGGAGAACCACTGTGTTCTGAGGCTCCCCGGCTTCGCTCAGCGCTGCCCGGAAGCCAGGACCCAGGGCTTTCCTCGGGCGAGCCCGGAGGAAATCATGAACACGCAGACAGCGGCAGCGCCGCGGCCCCGAGCAGGTGGGGGCCTGTGATCGAGATCCAGAACGTCAGCACGTCATTCGCTTCGGCCGCGGGACCTTTCACGGCCGTCGATGACGTCAGCCTGCACATCAGGCGGGGCACCATCCAGGGCATCATCGGGTTCTCCGGCGCCGGCAAATCCACGCTGCTGCGCAACATCAACCTCCTCGAGCGCCCGACGTCGGGCCGCGTCCTGGTGGACGGCGTGGACCTGGTGACCCTGTCCGACGCCGAGCTCCGGACCAAGCGGCATGACATCGGCATGATTTTCCAGCACTTCAATCTCCTCAACAACCTCACAGCCCAGGAAAATGTGGAGCTGTCCCTGAAGTTCGCCGGCGTCGGGAAGGCGGAACGCCGGCGGCGGGCCGCCGAAACCCTGGAAATCGTGGACCTCGCCGACAAAGCGGGAACGTATCCGGCCAAACTCTCCGGGGGCCAGAAACAGCGGGTGGCGATCGCCCGCGCCCTTGCCACCGGGCCCAAAGTGCTGCTCTGTGACGAGCCGACGTCGGCCGTGGATCCCCGGACGACGTCATCGGTCCTGCAATACCTGGCCGACGTCAACGCCGAATTCGGCATCACAATCGTGGTGGTCACCCACGAGATGAATGTCATCAAGGCCATCGCGGACAACGTCGCGGTCATGGAAGAAGGCCGGGTGGTGGAGCAGCTCGACCTCGCCGAACTCCAGCGCCCCGGTTTCCACCCGGCGACGTCGATCGGCCGCTACCTGGTCTCCGATGAGATCCAGCTGGACCGCTCCGGGAGGGGCACCCACACCACAGCCGCGTCGGAGGGCCTGATCAATGTTTGACCGCATCCTGGAAGTCCTGCCCGAAATCGGCGTCGCCATGGGACAGACCCTCACCATGCTGCTGGTGGCGATCCCGCTGGCGGTGCTGCTCGGGACACCGCTGGGTGTCCTGCTCTACACCATCGGTCCCAACGGGCTCAAGCACAGGCCAAAGCTGCACCGGGTCCTGGACGGGCTGGTCAACCTGCTCCGCTCGTTCCCGTTCCTGATCCTGCTGATCGCGATCATTCCCGTGACCAGGTTCATTGTCGGCACGACCATCGGCACGGCCGCCGTCATTGTCCCGCTGACCCTCAACGCCATTCCGTATTTCGCCCGCTTCGTGGAACAGAACCTGAGCCAGCTCGGCGGCGGAGTGGTCGAAGCGGCACGGTCCATGGGCGCCAGCCGGTCCCAGATCGTCCGGGACGTCCTGATTGTGGAGGCGAAGCCCGGACTCGTCAGCTCCATCACCATCATGACCGTCAGCTTCATCTCCTACTCGGCGATGGCCGGACTGGTGGGCGGCGGCGGAATCGGCGACTTCGCCATCCGGTACGGCTATTACCGCTACGAAACGCCGCTCATGATCACCGCCATTGTCCTGATGATCCTGCTGGTCACCATCGTTCAGCTGGGCGGATCCTATGTTGCCCGGCGCCTGGACAAGCGCCTCTGAGCGCCGGCAGCACCCTCGTCCCACCTCCCACAGCGGAAAGCATCCCATGACTTCAACACCCAGTATCCGTTTCGACGGACCCCGTCCGCGCCTGCTGATCAGCGCCTTCGTGATGAACACGTCCAGCCACATCATGGGCGGCCAGTGGCGGCGCCCGGAAGCCCAGCAGCACCGGTTCAACGAACTCCAGCTCTGGATCGACCTGGCCCGCCAGCTCGAAGACGCCAAGTTTGACGCGATCTTCTTCGCCGACGTCGTCGGTCTCTACGGCGACTACGACGGCGGGTGGGCATCGCTGCTGAAAAAGGGCCTGCAGGTGCCGTCCAACGACCCCCTCATCCTGCTGTCCGCGCTCGCCACCGGAACGCGGGAGATCGGTCTGGCCGCGACGTCGTCGGTGATTCAAAGCCATCCGTTCCAGTTCGCCCGGCAGATGTCCACGCTGGACCACATCAGCGGCGGCCGCGTGGCCTGGAACATCGTCACCAGCGTGCTGGAAAACGCGCACCGGAACTTCAACGCCACCGAGCTGACCAAGCATGACGAACGCTACGACTGGGCGGACGAATACGTCGAGGCCGCCTACAAATTGTGGGAAGGGTCCTGGGAAGACGACGCGCTGCTCCGGGACAAGGCGACCGGGGTCCACGCGGACCCGGAGAAGGTCAGCAAGATCTACCACCGCGGGCCCCGGTACTCGATCGACGGACCCCACCTCGCGGCCCCTTCACCGCAACGCACCCCGGTGCTTTTCCAGGCCGGGAGCTCCGGCCGCGGCCAGCAGTTCTGCGCCGCCAACGCCGAGGCCACCTTCACCCTCGCGCCGAGCACCGAGGTGGCCGCGAAGTACACCGCGGCCGTCCGGGAACAGGCCGTTGCCGCCGGCCGCCATCCGGATGACGTGAAGTTCCTCCAGGGCATGCACTTCGTGGTGGGCGGCACCGAAGCCGAGGCGCACCGCAAGGCCGAAGAGCTCGAGGACAGCCTGGACATTGAGGCCCTGCTGGCCCACGTGGGCGGCGGGTTCGGCGTCGACCTCGGCGGCCTGCCGCTGGACACCCCGCTCGGGGACCTTGAAACGGAAGGCAGCCAGGGACATCTCACGGCTATCCGCGCCTCCGTCCGCGGCGGCAACCCCACCCTCCGCGACATTGCGCTCTACCGCAGCCGGGCCAACCGGGTGGTGGGAACGCCGGACCAGATTGCCGACCGTCTCGAGCAGTGGCAGGACGCCGGAATCGACGGCATCAACATCATCAACCAGACCATCCCCGGCTCCTACACCGACTTCATCGACGGTGTGCTGCCGGAACTGCGCAGCCGCGGCCTCGCCCAGACCGGCTACGCGCCGGGAACCCTGCGCGAGAAGCTCTTCGGCGCCGGGCCGCGGCTCAACGGACGCCATCCCGCGGCGGCCTTCCGGGGAGCCTTCACCGATTTCTCCGCGGCGGCCGAAAACCAGCGCGCCAGCGTTACCGCCCAGTCATAGCCCAGCGCGAACCACCACAAAGGACCAAGACCATGCAGCGTAGAAATTTCCTCAAATATGCCCTCGCCGGCGCCGGTGCGGTCTCCGCTGCGGCACTGACCGGCTGCGGCCTCACCAACCCCGGCGGTGCCGGCGCCAGCGGCGGCAAGACGATCAAGATTATCGTCACCGAGTCCGCCCCGTACCAGGAACCGACCAAGCTGGCCCAGAAGCTGCTCGCGGCCCAGGGCTGGACCCTGGAGCCCACGTACGTCACGGACATCATCCAGCCCAACCTGGCCGTGGCCAACGGCGAATTCGACGCCAACTTCTTCCAGCACAACGCCTACCTGAAGCAGTTCAACCAGGACAAGGGCCTGGAGAACGTGGGACTGTTCTACGTCTACAGCGCCCCGGGCGGCATCTGGTCTGACAAGTACAAGTCCCTGAACGAGCTCCCGGACGGCGCCAAGATCGGCATTCCCGTGGACCCGGCGAATAACGGCCGTGCCCTGTTCATGCTGCGCGACGCCGGCCTGCTGGAGCTGTCTGACGCCACCGTGATCCACACCTCGCAAAAGAACATCACGGCCAACCCGAAGAAGCTGCAGTTCGTGGAAGTGGACCAGCAGTCCCTCGCCAAGACCCTTCCCGATGTCGACGCCGGTTTCCTGGTCGCCCGGATGGCCGCGGATGCCGGGCACAGCAAGGACGACGCGCTGGCCTTCGAAACGGATGCGGACCAGGTCCCGTTCCGGATCGTGGTTGCCGGGCGGAAGGATTTTGCCGGGTCGGAGAAGGCCGCGGCCCTCAAGGCCGCCTTCCAGTCCCCGGAGGTCAGGGCCTGGTTTGCCAGCTACCAGAAGGGCATCCTGCCCACCCCCTGGGACCAGGATCCCGCCGCCGACGCCGCCAAGCTCTAGCCCGGCCACCAGCAACCAAGGGAACGCATGTCCTACGCACCAGAGACCACAGCCCCCGCAGCACATTCAGCACCATCAGCGCCGTCGGCCGAAGCCGCCTACGAGAGGCTGGCGCAGCGTTTCCGGCCCGTGTTTGCCCGGATCGCGGAGGGCGCGCTGGCCCGCGAGCAGGACAGGGTCCTGCCCTTCGAACAGGTCCGCTGGCTGAACGAGGAAGGCTTCGGCCGGCTGCGGGTGCCCACGGAACACGGGGGCGACGGCATCGGCTTTGAGCCCTTCTTCCGGCTGCTCATCGAACTCGCCGAGGCGGATTCCTCCGTGGCCCACCTCTACCGCTCGCACTTCGCGTTCGTGGAAACCGTCGGTCTGGAATCCGAGGACTTCCGGAACCGCTGGTACCCGAAAGTGGTGGCCGGCGAGATCTTTGGAAACGCCGCCACGGAGAAATCCGGCAATGTCCTCGGCACCACCGGAACCAAGCTGACCCGCCACGGCGGGGACTGGCTCTTGAACGGCAGGAAGTACTACACCACCGGCACCATCTTCGCCGAGTGGATTGCCGTCATGGCCAGCACCGCGGGCGTGGAGGGCCGGCAGTACGCCGTGGTCAGCACCACCCAGCCCGGAGTGGAAATCCTCGACGACTGGGACGGGTTCGGCCAGCAGCTGACCGGCACCGGCACCACGATTTTCCGTGACGCCGTGGTGCCGGACACCAACATCATCCGGCGCTCGGAATCCACCACGCACGAGCCGGCCTTCTTCCAGCTGGTCCTGCTCGCCGTCCTGGCGGGCATCGGCCGGGCGGCGCTGGCCGACGCGAGGGCGCTGGTCCGCGACCGCAAGCGCACCTTCAACACCGGCTCCGGCGAACTGTTCCGCCACGACCCGCTGATCCTGCAGCTCATCGGCCAGCTCTCGGCCAAGGTCTTCGCGGCGGAATCCGTGGTGCTGGCCGCCGCCCGGGAGCTCGACGCCGGCGCGGACCAGAACCTGGATCTCACCCCGGAACAACGCTACGTCCGCGGCGAGATCGCGGTGGAAAAGGCGCAGCTTCTGGTGCCCGAACTCGTCCAGTCCGCGGCCCAGCAGCTCTTCGACGTCACCGGGGCGTCCGCCACGTCGAAGTCGAAATCGCTGGACCGGCACTGGCGCAACGCCAGGACCGTTTCCACCCACAACCCCGCCGTGTTCAAGGCCCGCACCGTGGGCGACTACGAAGTCAACGGCACCACCCCGGAAGGGCTGCACAGCATCGGCGACGCCCGCACCGCCGCGCAGGCAGGGTGAGGCGGGCCGCAGCCGGATAGCCCGCACAGCCGGGCAGGCCGCAGCCCGATAGGCTCGTGCCATGGACGTTGCCACCCTCCGCGAGATCTGCCTGAGATTCCCCGGTGCGTTTGAGGACTTTCCTTTCGGCCCGGAGACATCGGTTTTCAAGGTGCGGGCGGGGATCGCCGGCGGCACGAGGCAGGACGCCAAGATGTTCGCGGCGTCGGCCATGGACCCGGCCGACTGGTCCGTGAGCCTCAAATGCGAGCCGGCCCTGGCCGAACAACTGCGGGCCATCCACCCGGAAATCACCGGCGCCTGGCATATGAACAAGACGCACTGGAACGGGGTCCGGCTGGACGGATCGTTGCCGGACGGCATGATCCGGGACATGGTGGAGGATTCCTATGACCTGGTGGTCGCCTCGTTCAGCCGGAAGCAGCGGGAACAGCTGGGCTGGGCGGGACTGGCCAGGGGCGAGGACACATGAGCGGTGATCCCGGTGCCGGCGCGCGGGACGGGCTGAACTATCCGGGCATTGGCTCCACTGAGCATGGCCAGGCTCCGGCAGGCTTTCCCTGCCTGGTGTCCCGGGCGTACCTCGGCGACGGCCCGGCACTGTACCGGAGGGTGGCGCAGGGGATTCTGACCTGGCAGCTGCAGAGACGCTCCGGGCTGCGCGTCCGCACCGACTCCGACGCCGTCGTGCCCGGCGCGCGCGTGGTGAGCGGATTCGGCGTCGGACCCTTCCGGATCAACGCGCCCTGCGAGGTGGTATGGGTGCGCCGGCCGGTGCCCGGCGACGGGCCGCAACGAGCCGGGTTCGGGTACGGCACACTGCCCGGTCATCCCGTGCGGGGCGAGGAGGCCTTCGAAGTGGAGATCGACGCCGCCGGCCGCGTGTTCCTGAAAATCACGGCCTTCAGCCGGCCGTCCAACTGGTTCTACGCGGCCGGCCGCGCCCTCACGGGACGGGCACAAAGGCATGTCACTTCCCGCTACATTGGGAGTGCACACGAACTGGCCGCAGGTGAAAGCTGATCAGGAGCAGATGGATGCTGGAACAGAAGACCCTTGACCAATTGTGGAACTTCGACGACCCCGCCGGGTCCGAAGCCCGGTTCCGGGCGGCGGCCGCAGATGAACGCTACGACGCCGACGAACGCGCCGAACTCACCACCCAGCTGGGCCGGGCCATCGGGCTGCAGGGCCGCTACGAGGAAGCCGACGCCCTGCTGGATGCGGTCGATGCCGACGAGCCCACAGTCGCGGTGCGGGTGCTGCTGGAACGCGGCCGGGTGCTCAATTCCAGCGGCCACCCCGAGATGGCCGTGCCGCTGTTTGAACAGGCGGCCGAACTGGCTGACTACCTGGTCGAGGAATTCCTGGCCGTGGACGCGCTGCACATGCTCGCCATTGCCGACTCCGCCCACGCCGAGACCTGGACCCGGAGCGCCCTGGAGTACGCGTCCACGGTTCACGATGAGCGGACCAAACGGTGGGTGGTTTCGCTGCACAACAACCTCGGCTGGACGCTGCATGACGCCGGCCGGTGCACCGAGGCCATGGTGGAGTTCCAGCTCGCCGAACAGTGGGCCGACCGGATCGGCACCCCGCGGCAGCAGGAACTGGCCCGCGAGGCCATCAAGACCTGTTGACCCGCCAACTGGCCATGTGACCCGGCATTGTCATGCTGGAAGAATGGAACCTCCGGAAAACCAATGAAAGGCTTCAGCCCATGATCTTCATCGTCGTCAAATTCAAGGTCAAGCCGGACTGGTCGGAGCGCTGGCTGGGACTCGTGAACGATTTCACCCAGGCCACCCGCCAGGAGCCCGGCAACCTGTGGTTCGACTGGTCCCGCAGTGTGGAGGACCCCAATGAATTCGTCCTGGTTGAGGCCTTCAAGGATGACGCCGCCGGGGCCCACGTGAACAGCGCCCACTTCAAGCAGGCTATGGCGGACATGCCTCAGGCGCTGGCCGAGACGCCCCGGATCATCAGCCGGCAGCTCGACGGCGACGGCTGGGACCGGATGGGCGAGCTCACCATCTAACCGGCAATGGATACGCTTATGGCATGTGGATCGGCTGGATTGAATTCGACATCCTTCTGGGCGACGTTCACAGCCTGAAGGAGAAACGTTCCATGGTGCGGCCGCTGCTTGCGGAGCTGAAGCGCCGCTTTGATGTCTCCGTGGCCGAGGTCGGGGACCACGAACAGTACCGGCGCACGCAGTTGGGCGCCGGCCTGGTGGCAGCAGACCGGGCACACGTCGTGGAGGTACTGACCGCCGTCGAACGCTTCGTGGCGGCCCGGCCCGAACTCGAACTCCTCAGCGCACGGCAACGGGAGCTCCGCAGCGACGATTAAACAACGCGGGTAAACAACGCGGGGTCACTTAGCGCCCATCCCGAGGGGATTTATGGGCGGTAAGTGACCCCGCGTTGCTTTGAGCGGTGGGGCTTAGCCGAAGTACTTCGGCAGGGTCGCCTCGTGGGCTTCGCGGAGCGCGTCGAGGCTCATGGTCTCGACACCGTTGATCTCCAGCGTGCCGCCCTCGGCGTCCACCACACCGATCCGGACGTGCGCGAAGCCGCGGGCGGTGCACATGTCCGTGAAGCGGATTTCCTCCGAGCGGGGCACAGCGACGACGGCGCGGCCCTGGGTTTCGGAGAACAGCGCCGTGAACAGGTCCACGCCGTCGCGGTCCAGGACGTCCTGCAGGGCGATCCGGGCGCCCACGCCGTAACGCAGGGACGACTCCACAAGGGCCGCGGCGAGGCCGCCTTCGGAGAGGTCGTGGGCGGAATCCACCATGCCGTCGCGGGAGGCGTTGATCAGAATCTGGCCCAGTTCGCGCTCGGCTTCGAGGTCAACTTTCGGCGGCAGGCCGCCGAGGTGTCCGCGCATGTTCGACCATTCCGAACCGTCCAGCTCTGCCGCCGTCGTGCCGAGGAGGTAGATGGCCTGGCCGTCTTCCTTCCAGCCCGACGGCGTGCGGCGGGCGACGTCGTCGAACTTGCCCAGCACTGCCACCACGGGGGAGGGGTGGATGGGGGTGGTGCCGGTCTGGTTGTACAGCGAGACGTTGCCGCCGGTGACCGGGATGCCGAGGACCATGCAGGCGTCGGACAGGCCGCGGATGGCTTCGGCGAGCTGCCACATGACGTCGGGATCCTCGGGGGAGCCGAAGTTCAGGCAGTCGCTGACGGCCATCGGCACGGCACCTGAGGTGGCGACGTTGCGGTAGGCCTCGGCCAGGGCCAGCTGAGCGCCGTGGTACGGGTCCAGGTAGGTGTAGCGGCCGTTGGCGTCGGTGGCCAGGGCCACGCCGAGGCCGGTTTCCTCGTCCACCCGGACCACGCCGGCGTCGTCCGGGAACGCCATGGCGGTGTTGCCGCCGACATAGCGGTCGTACTGCTTGGTGATCCAGGACTTGTCGCACATGTTCGGGGAGGCGACGAGCTCGGTGATGGCGGCGGCCAGGTCCGCGGGGGCGGAGGGGCGGCCGGCGTCCTGGACGGACCCGGTGAAGGAGTCGGCCTGGACGGCGTCCTGCCATTCGGGGCGGGCATAGGGTCGGTCGTAGACCGGGCCGTCGTGGGCCACGGTGCGCGGGTCGACGTCGACAATGACCTCGCCTTCCCACGTGATGATGAGGCGGCCGGTGTCGGTCACCTCGCCCAGCCAGGAGTACTCCACCGCCCACTTGTCCATGACCGCTTCAAACGCGGCGATGTTTTCCGGGGTGACCACGGCCATCATGCGTTCCTGCGACTCGGACATCAGGATTTCGCCCGGGGTCAGGGTGGGGTCGCGGAGCAGCACGGAGGTCAGCTCGACTTCCATGCCGCCGTCGCCGTTGGAGGCGAGCTCGGAGGTGGCGCAGGAAATGCCGGCGGCGCCGAGGTCCTGGATGCCCTCCACCAGGGATCCCTTGAACAGCTCCAGGCAGCACTCGATCAGGACCTTCTCGGCGAACGGGTCGCCCACCTGGACCGCGGGGCGCTTGGACGGCTTGGTGTCATCGAAGGACTCCGAGGCCAGCACGGAGGCGCCGCCGATGCCGTCGCCGCCGGTGCGGGCACCGAACAGCACCACCTTGTTGCCCTTGCCGGAGGCGTTCGCGAGGCGGATGTCCTCGTGGCGCATCACGCCGACGGCCAGCGCGTTCACCAGCGGGTTGCCCTGGTACACGGAGTCGAAGACCATTTCGCCGCCGATGTTGGGCAGGCCCAGCGAGTTGCCGTAGCCGCCGATCCCTGCCACGGCGCCGTGCATGACGCGGGCGGTGTCCGGGTGGTCAATGGCGCCGAAGCGCAGCGGATCCATCACCGCTACCGGGCGGGCGCCCATGGAGATGATGTCGCGGACAATGCCGCCGATGCCGGTTGCGGCGCCCTGGTAGGGCTCCACGAACGACGGCGAGTTGTGGGACTCAATCTTGAACGTCACGGCCCAGCCGTCGCCCAGGTTGGTGACACCGGCGTTTTCGCCGATTCCCACGAGCATGTCCTTCTTCATTTCCTCGGTCACCTTGTCGCCGAACTGGCGCAGGTGGTTCTTCGAGGACTTGTAGGAGCAGTGTTCGCTCCACATCACCGAGTACATGGCCAGTTCCGCGCCGGTGGGGCGGCGGCCCAGGACCTTGACCACCTCGTCGAACTCGTTCTGCTTCAGGCCCAGTTCGGCCCAGGGGAGTTCGGTGTCCGGGGTCTTGGCCGCGTTCTCGACGGTGTCGATGTTGAACTTCCGGGCGGTCTCCGCGGGTGCCGCCACTGCGGGTGTCTCCGTCATTTGTTGTCTCCCACGATCTTGTTCAGGACAGAGGTGAAGAACCCGAGGCCCTCGGTGCCGGAGCCGAGCTCGGGACCGAAGCCGGCCTCCACAGCGTGCTCGGGGTGCGGCATGAGGCCCACCACGTTGCCCGCGGCGTTGGAAATGCCGGCGATGTAGCGCCGAGAGCCGTTCGGGTTGAAGCCGACGTAGCGGAACACAACGCGGCCTTCGGCCTCGAGCGCGTCCAGGGTCTTCTCGTCGGCGATGTACTGGCCGTCCTGGTTCTTCAGCGGCACGGTGATTTCCTGGCCGGCGGCGTAGTCCCCGGTCCAGGCGGTGGTGTTGTTTTCCACGCGCAGGACCTGGTCGCGGCACATGAACTTCAGGTGGTCGTTCTTGATCATGGAACCGGGCAGCAGGTGCGACTCGGTCAGGATCTGGAAGCCGTTGCAGATGCCCAGCACGGGCAGCTTGGCCTCGGAATTGGCGGCGTCGATGATCCTGGACATCAGCGGCGCGAAGCGGGCGATCGCGCCGGCGCGGAGGTAATCGCCGTACGAGAACCCGCCGGGAATCACGACGGCGTCAACGTCACCCAGGGTGGTGCCGGCGTGCCAGAGCTCCACCGGGGTGGCGCCGGCCAGACGGACCGCACGGGCGGCGTCGCGGTCGTCCAGGGTGCCGGGGAAGGTGACGACGCCGATCTTCGCACCCGCGAGCCTGCGAGCACCAGGAGCGTTGGCGGCGACGGCGACGGCCTCGCCGATCAGGGGGAGTTCAGTCATTTCAGGCCTCAACGACCTCGACGTTGACGACGTCCTCGATGACCGGGTTGGACAGCAGGGTCTCCGCGGCGTCGCGGGCCTGGGCCAGGATCTCCTCGGTCACCTCGCCGTCGACCGTGAGTTCAAAGCGCTTGCCCTGGCGGACAGAGCTGAAAGCGGTGAAGCCCAGCCGGGGCAGAGCACCGACGATGGCCTTCCCCTGCGGGTCCAGAATCTCGGGCTTGGGCATGACGTCGACAACGATCCGGGGCATCCGGTAACTCCTGTGCGTGAGCGTTGGGTAAGGGCGCAGCGGAGTGGTGCCGTCTCACGCCGATCCGCTGTGTGTTGGACTGGTGAATACAGCGTGAAAGGGCGCTCCGCGAGCTTGCATGCCCATTCTACCGGCCACCGTGCGTCCGGCCGTATTCGGGCGGGGAGTGTGAACGCGGCCTCCCCGGCAGGTCCTTGAGCTGGGGAGATGGCGTCGCGGGGGCGGCTGCGCCCTATGGTCGGGGCTGCCGCGGGTCAGTAGGATGTGCGCATGGCTGAGAAACCGAAATCCGTGGTGTTGTCTGTTGTGGCCGTCGCAGTGTTCGCCGGGCTGGGCCGGATGGTTCTGCAGAAGATCAAGGCTGACCGTGCGGCGAAGGCGACCAAGGTGGCCGGCCCCCTGGATGAGAAGACCCGCGCATGGATCAGCGACGTGGTCCGGACTCCCCGAAAATAGGCCGGCGGATCACGAGCGGGCCGGCGGCGGGCCCGAAGATCGTAAGTCGTCGCGGCCTCCGGCGCTGAGCCGGCGTAGGCACTGTGCCCGCCGGAGTCCAATTGACGCAGTTCAGCATCCTCGCCATCGCATCGTGTCGTATTGCGTGACAAATTTTAAATACCTCCTTGTGGTCTATGTCATATCTCGCTCTCGGTCTGTACTGTATGAATCGGCTGGTATCCGTGGGGGCGGGCCGGGCGACCGCCCGGTGAGTTCCCGCCAGTCCGTTGGGCCCGGCGTTGGAGTCGGGCCGTTCCTTTACGAAAGGTTCAAACACTCGTGACATCACCAGGAAAGAGCTTCCTTCGAAGCGGGGGACTCCGGAGGGCCGCGGCACTGACCCTGGGCTTGCCGGTTCTTCTGTCCAGCATCGCGATCGCCCCCGCCAATGCGGCCCCGGCGCAAGGCCCGGGCGTAGCCGGCGTCGCACAGAAGAATATTGATCCGAACAACTACAAGGACGGCCGCTACATAGTGGTCATGGCGGAGAAGCCTTCCGCGACTTACGACGGCGGGACGGCCGGCCTGCCGGCCACCAAGCCTGCCTCCGGCAAGAAACTGGATGCCACCAAGGCCGAAGTCAAGCAGTACAAGGCCCACCTGGAACAGAAGCAGGCCCAGGTGGCCGGCCAGCAGGGCGTCAAGATGCAGCGCCAGTTCACCGCAGCCCTCAACGGCTTCAGCGCCAAGCTGACCGCGGACCAGGCCGTGAAACTGGCCCGGGACCCGTCGGTCCTCGTCGTCGCGCCGGACACGGAGAACGCACCCGATTACTCCACCGCCGACTTCCTGAAGCTCAGCGGGCCCAACGGCACGTGGAACACCAAGTTCGGCGGCCAGGACGCGGCCGGCAAGGGCGTCGTGGTCGGCGTCATTGACACCGGCTACACCCCCTCCAGCGCCTACTTTGCCGGCCAGGAGGTCAAGCCCCTCACCGGAAATCCCGTCGTCGGCGTGCCGTACCGCACCCCGGACGGCAAGATCGCGATGCTCAAAGCCGACGGCGAAACATTCAAGGGCGAATGCCAGGTCGGCACCGACTTCGACGGCACCGCCTGCAACTCCAAGGTCCTGAGCGCCCGCTACTTTGGCGAGGACTTCGCGGCCACTGTCCCGCCGGAAGACTGGGCTCCGGGCGAACGGCTGTCCCCGGTCGACGCCGCCAGCCACGGAACCCACACCGCCAGCACGGCTGCCGGCAACGCCAATGTCGAGGCCATGGTTGACGGCAGGAGCTTCGGGCTGACCAGCGGCATCGCGCCGGCCGCCAAGCTCTCCGTTTACAAGGTCTGCTGGGAAGACAACGATCCCAACTCCGGTGGGTGCTACTCGTCCGCGTCCGTCGAGGCCATCAACAAGGCCATCGAGGACGGCGTGGACGTCCTGAACTACTCCATCTCCGGCGCCACGGATACCACCACCGATCCGGTCTCCCTGGCATTCCTGTCCGCCGCCTCGGCCGGGATCTTCGTCGCGGTCTCCGCCGGCAACTCCGGCCCGACCGCCAGCACCGTCAACCACGGCGCGCCCTGGCTGACCACGGTCGCGGCCACCAGCTTCTCGCAGGAACTGCAGGGCACGGTCGAGTTCTCCGACGGCAGCAAATACCGCGGCGCCAGCATCATGAACGGCCAGGTTTCCAATGCCGGCGTCGTGCTGGCAGCTAACGCAGGAGCCGCAGGGAAAGCCAGCCCGAATCTGTGCGGCCCCGATTCGCTTGACCCGGCCAAAATCGCCGGCAAGGTTGTGGTCTGTGACCGCGGCGTCGTGGACCGCGTCGCAAAGAGCGCCGAAGTCAAGCGCGGAGGCGGCGTCGGCATGATCCTCGTCAACCTGTCCGTCTCCTCACTGGACACGGACAAGCACTCGGTCCCCACCGTCCACGTGAACCCGCCCGCCACCGAGGCCATCAAGGCCAAGGTCACGGCCAATCCGGCCATCACGGTTTCCCTGGTCAACAAGGACACCACCGGGCTGCCCCTCGAGGCGCAGCCGCAGATCGCCGGGTTCTCTTCCCGTGGCCCGCTGCTCGCTGAAGGCTCCGACCTCCTCAAGCCCGACGTCGCGGCGCCCGGCGTGGCCGTGCTGGCCGGCGTTTCGCCGATCGGCACCGGAGGCGACAACTTCGGTTTCCTTTCCGGCACCTCAATGGCCTCCCCGCACGTAGCCGGCTTCGGCGCGCTGATCCTGGCCATGAAGCCCACGTGGTCCCCGGCGGCGGTCAAATCCGCGATGATGACCACCACTAGCGACGTCAAGAACGCCGACGGATCCAAGAACACCGATGTCTTTGCCACCGGCGCAGGCCAGGTGGACCCGGCCCGCGTGCTGGATCCGGGCCTCGTCTACGACGCCAGCGAGGCAGACTACCTGGAGTTCATCCACGGAACCACCAAGGCGCGGGACATGAACCTGCCCTCCTTCGCCCTGGGCAACCTGGCCGGGAAGATCGAGGTCACCCGCACGCTGACCGCCCTGACCCCGGGGGTCTACAAGGCCCAGTTCAACGTTCCCGGCATCAAGGTCAGCGTGACCCCGGCTGTTCTGAACTTCCGCGCCGCCGGCGAGAAGCGCACGTTCAAGATCTCCTTTGAGAACCAGGGCGCGCCCCTGGGCAAGTTTGCGACCGGTTCGCTGAGCTGGCAGGGCGCCAACAAGAATGTGGCGTCGCCGATCGCTGTCCGTCCGCAGTCCGTCGTGGCCTTGTCCGATGTCGCCTTCACCTCCGAGGGCGGCAGCGGTTCCGGTGCCATCAAGGTGGTCTCCGGCACGAACGCGCCGATCAACATGACCCTCGACGGTCTCTCGAAGGCCGACTCCACGGCCGCCGAGCTCGTCCCGGGCCCGTTCACCGGCGCCCCGGATGCCTCCAACGTGGTCAAGGACGTCACAGTCGTGGCCGGCTCCCCGCTGGCCAAGTTCTCGGTCATTTCCGCGGATCCGAAGGCTGACTTCGACATGTACGTCATGACCCCGAACGGTCCGCTGACGGTCGCGACGTCGTCGGCCAGCGAATCGGTGTCCATCCCCAACCCGACCCCGGGTAAGTACACGATCTACGCCAACCTGTACGCCAGCCCGAACAACCAGGCCACCAAGGCCTCGGTCGACGCCGCCGTGCTCGGCAAGGTCGAGGGCAAGGCCTCGCTGAGCCCGAACCCGCTCCGGCTCGCCAACGGCAAGGCCGGCAAGGTCACGCTGAGCTGGGATGGGCTTCAGGTCGGTTCGTACATCGGCCGGGTCACCTTCGCCGGTGCCAGCGATCCCACGTTCGTCTCAGTCCTGGTGACCCCGGCCGGGACCGTTGTGGTCCCGCCGACCTCCGAGGACCAGGATTCCAATGACGGTCCGGGTGACGACGCCGATGGCGACAACTCCCACAAGGACAAGAAGGACAAGGGCAAGAAGGTGAAGGAGGAGCAGGGCAAGATGCAGAACAGCGATCAGTCCTTCGCCCCGAACTACGCCATCTAGGCGACGCCATTTAGGCAGAAGCAGCACCAAAATACGGCATCGGCCGGCGGCTCACACCGCCGGCCGTTGCCGTTTAATCCGCCAGGGGCGGAGCCGGGAGAGCCGAGCGCGCGGGAAAGGTCGGGGCGGACCCGGTCCCGGGCCGGCCGGCGGAGCCGGGAGAGCCCAGGGGCCGCGGGCGTCCGTGCCGTGAAGGCTCAGATTGCCCCGGTGGATCCCGCAACCCCGCCCAGCAGCGGCGCCATCGCCCGCCAGCGGGCGATCTCGCAGCCATCGGTGCGGCTGAACGTGCTGTGGACTTCCCGGCCCAGGAACCAGCCGGTCACCACGGCGACCTGCGGACCCCCGTACTGCTGCGTGCACATCTTCGGCGGCCCCGGCTTGGGAAAGAAGATCGCCTCGCCGTGCTGCGTGACCGCCGCGAGGGCGGCCGCCGAATCCGGCAGCGTGGACGCCGGGGCGACGCTGCCGCCGTCGACCGCCAGTCGGAAGGTGTACTCCGGCGCTTCCGGGGCCTCCGTCAGCCGGACGGTGAGATCGATCTCGTGGTGGCTGTGACGCTCGTGGGTGGCGGTCATTGCTGTCCTTCCGTGTGTTCGGGGGCAGGGCCGGAACCCATCGACTGGAGCAGGGGAGCGAGCTCCTGCAACAGCCGCTGCCGCAGTACTTGTGATTCGGCTGAAAAAGCCCGCTGGTGCTCAACGTACGCAGCTTTGCCCTCGGGCGTTTCGATCCTGATGGCGGGATAGCCCCACTCCTGCAAGTCGTACGGCGACGCCCGCATGTCCATGGCCCGGATCCGCCACGAGAGTTCGAAACAGTCCATGACGAGCTCGCTGGGCAGCAACGGGGACAGCTTGTAGGCCCACTTGTAAAGGTCCATGTTGGCGTGCAGGCAGCCCGGCTGCTCCATGGCGCGCTGGTTCTCCCGGCTGGGAACCATGCTGTTCAGCGGAACTGCGTCCGGGGTGTAGAAGCGGAAGGCGTCGAAGTGCGAGCACCGGATCCGGTTCTCCTCCACCACCTCGTCGGTGCGCCCGGACCCCAGCCGCAGCTGCAGGTACTCGTGCCGGAGATCGAACTTGTCCTGCCGGTAGACCATGGCCCACTCGTGCAGCCCGAAGCAGCCGAACTGGGCCGGCCGCGCGGCAGTCCCGGCCAGGATGATCCCTGCGAACTGCAGTGCCTCCCGGCGCTCCCTCAGGAAGGCGTCGACGTCGACCGTCACCGCCGGCGACTCCGCCGGCAGCCCGGCGGCCGCGAGTTCTGCGGCGTCGGCCGCGCGGTAATACTTCCACCCGGTCCGCGCCTCAGCCTCGGGGCCGGAGAGCACGACGCCGGCGCCCGGGTGCCAGCGCAGCAGCTGTCCGGGCTTCTGGGTGTAGTAGGTGAAGAGGAAGTCCTCCACCGGGTGCTTCCGGCCGGCGGAGCGCCGCTCGAGGTAGGGGTCCGCGTAGCGGCGGACATGTTGGACGTGGGCGGTCTGGCGCGGCAGCCATTCTTCCTGCTGGAGGTGCAAGGGCTTAGCTCGCCCCGCCGGATGAGCCCAGAACATCTTTGGCTGCGTTCCAGGCGGCGATTTCACAGCCGTTTGTCAGGCTGAAGCTCGCCTGAACCGCCCTGCCATCCACGACGCCGGTGACGGTGGCCACCTGCGGGCCGCCGTACTGCTGGGTGCAGGTCTGATTCTTGGCGGGCGGGGCGGGGCTGAGGATGGCCGGGTTGTTCTTGATGGCGATGCACGCGGCGGCGGCGTTGGGGTGCTGACTTTCGGCCGCCGGAACCCCGTTTTGGCACACCAGCGTGAAGTTGGCCGCGGTGCCGGTTTCGTTCGGCTTGACCATGATGGCGAGTTCGGCGTTGCCCTTGCCCGGTCCGGACGGCAGCGGGACGGCGGAGGGGGACGGTGCCGGCGAGGTCGTCTCCGTCTCCGGCGACGGCGAGCCCGACGGCGCTGTGGGTGACGGGCTGGAGGGGGTGCCCGACGTCGTGCTGGGGGAGGGAGAAGGTGTGGGCCCGCCGTTCGGCGTGCAGGCGGCCAGTCCGGCCACGGCCATCAGGACGGCCGCCAGGACAAGTGCCGGGCGGCCCGATTGCGTGCGCATCAGCAGTCCTCCTCTGTTTTGCCCAGTCTACCGCCGGGGCGCGTCCTCCGGGCCGGGCCGTGTGGCGGCGATCAGGTCCATCATGGTGGCGTGAAGCTGACCGACCTGTTCACGGGTCAGGCCCAGCCGGGCCATCATGATGCCCGGGACTTCGGTGGCCTGCTCCCGAAGGGCGGCGCCGCGCGGCGTCAGCCGGACATCCAGGGTGCGCTCGTTGCCTTCCATCCGCTGGCGGGTGATGAAGCCGGCCGTCTCGAGCCGGCGCAGCAGCGGCGAGATGGTTGCCGGCTCCTGCGCCAGGGCGTCGCTGATGTCGCGGACCGACCGCGGGCTCGCTTCCCACAGACACAACATCACGAGGTACTGCGGGTGGGTCAGGCCGAGCCTGTCCAGGACGGGCTTGTAAGCGCCCACGACGCTGCGGGAGGCTACCGTCAGGGCGAAGCAGAGCTGCTGTTCCAGCAGGAGGTCGTCCTGCGCTGCCTGGGCGTCCGGCAGGCCGTTCGTGGCGTGGCCGCCCTGAATTGCTGGGGTTCCTTGGGTCACACCGACTCCTTCGAATGATTAGTGCACTAATGATTAGCGTACACTGGGAGCATTGTCTTGCTCCCAGGAAAGGATAGCCATGGCAAAGGAAAACGCCGTCGAGAGGTTCATGCGGGCCACCGGGAAGTTCCGGGCGGTGTTCGGGCCGGCCAACCGCAGTTCACTCGGCCACGAGATGACCGACCAGAACAGGCGGCTGCTGGCGGCGCGGCAGGCTGAAACTGAACAGTGGGAGACCTTGCACCGGCCCGACGGCAGCACTTATGTAGTGCCCCGAAACCCTGACGACAAATCCCTGCGCTAGGTCCCTTTTAGCGCCACCCCACCCGGGCCATTTCCCGCTGCCGGGCGTAAAATGAGGGCACTGACACACCGCTGTGCAGCATCCTGAACCATCCGGGACGAGGAAAGGGGGTGGGACTAGTGACACGTGCTGTCAGAGCTTTCATGGAAAAGACCGACAAACTGAGGCTGCTGTTCGGGCCCGCAAATCGAGGCGACACCGCGGCGCCTGTAGTTCACAAGCACGACGACTTCGAGCACGCCTCGGAAGACGACCTGGCAGGTTTCGAAGTCGAGACGGACGACCACGGACACCACTACGCTGTCCGGAAAACGGATCTCGGGAAAGAAGAGGTCTGACTAGGCCCGCTTCGCCGGTTCCGGGTGCCGGGGGCGTCCTGGGCGGCCGCGTGGTACGCGGCCGGAAACGTGGGAATTCGGCCGGAGTTGTGGGGAAGCGGCCGACGACGGGCGGAGACGGGGAAGGGAGCGGCAGGTGCCGCTCCCTTCCCCGTCTTTATGCGGTCCGGGGTCCGCCCGGATGCGCAGGTGCGGCTAGCGGCCGGTGCCGCCGTAGACCGTGGCCTCGTCCTCGCTGTCGAGGTCAAAGGCCCTGTGGATGGCGCGGACGGCGTCGTCGAGCAGATCCGCGTGGGTGACCACGGAGATCCGGATCTCCGAGGTGGAGATCATGTTGATGTTGATGCCGGCCTCGGAGAGGGCCGCGAAGAAGCGGGCGGACACACCCGGGTGCGAGCGCATGCCGGCGCCGATCAGCGAAAGCTTGCCGATCTTCTCGTTATATTCGATGCTCTCAAAGCCGATCCGGTCCTGCGCGGCGTGCAGGGCGGCCAGGGCCTCGGCGCCTTCAACGATCGGGAGGGTGAAGGAGATATCGGTCCGGCCCGTGCCGTGGGTGGACACGTTCTGGACGATCATGTCGATGTTCGAGTGGGCGTCCGCGATGACCTGGAAGATCGCCGCTGCCTTGCCGGGGATGTCAGGTACGCCGACAACCGTGACCTTGGCTTCGGACCGATCGTGTGCCACACCGGAGATGATTGGCTGCTCCAAGGCAACTCCCTCTTGAGTCGTGATCTTGTCGTCGGCGCCCGGCAGAACCCAGGTGCCTTCGTTCTGGCTGAATGAGGAACGGACGTGCAGGGGCACCCCAAAGCGGCGGGCGTATTCAACACAGCGCAGGTGCAGAATCTTAGCGCCGGACGCGGCCAGTTCCAGCATTTCCTCGCTGGAGATGCGGTCGATCTTTCGGGCGGACGCGACCACGCGCGGATCGGCCGTGTACACGCCGTCGACGTCGGTGAAGATCTCGCAGACATCGGCGTCGAGCGCCGCGGCGAGGGCCACCGCCGTCGTGTCCGACCCGCCGCGCCCGAGCGTCGTGATCTCGTTCGTCGTGTGGCTCATGCCCTGGAACCCGGCCACGATCGCGATGTGCCCCTTGTCCAGGGCGGTGCGGATGCGGTGCGGGTCGACGTCGATGATCCGGGCCTTGCCGTGGATGCCGTCGGTGATCATGCCGGCCTGGGACCCGGTGAAAGACTGGGCCGAGGCGCCGAACTTGTTGATGGCCATGGCCAGCAGCGCCATGGAGATTCGTTCGCCGGCGGAGAGGAGCATGTCCATTTCGCGGGCGGGCGCGGAATCGGTGACCTGGCCGGCGAGGTCAAGGAGCTCATCGGTGGTGTCGCCCATGGCGGAAACCACCACGACGACCTCGTCGCCGGCGTTTTGGGCATCCACGACCCGCCGGGCGACGCGCTTGATGCCTTCTGCGTCAGCCACCGAGGAACCGCCAAATTTCTTCACGACAAGGTGCTTGGTGGCGGCGGCCGAGACGGGCAACGTCTGCGATCCGGGCTGGACTTCGGTAGTGGGCAAACTCATTCGCGCACCCTCACTGGATCATCGGGGTTCTGGGCCAGGCAACCAAACGGCGCGACGGCGTAACTTCTCACCCCAGTTTATCGCCGTGCCGCCCGCGCCGTTGAATTGTGACCGAATGGCAGACACGGCGGGTTTTGTCTCCACCGGACATGCCCATCGCTGCGGGCAAGGAGTGGACATGCTCTCCCGTTCCGCGGGACATGCTCATTCTTGGCGGCCTGGAGTGGGCTTGACGGCATTGTGTCCAGTCCTGGGCGCGGACGCTGGACATGTCCGCCGGGGCAGGGTGGGGGAGTTCGGGCCAGGAGTGGACATGCTCTCCCGTTCCGCGGGACATGCTCATTCTTGGCGGGCTGGAGTGGGCATGAGGGCATTGTGTCCATTCCCGGGCAGGGGCGCTGGACATGTCCGCCGGGGCAGGGTGGGGGAGCTCGGGTCAGGAGTGGACATGCTCAGTGCTGCCGCGGGACATGCTCATTCTTGGCGGGCAGGAGTGGGCGTGAGGGCATTGTGTCCATTGTTGGGTGCGGGCGCGGGGCATGTCCGCTGGGCGTGGGCGTGGGCGTGGGCGTGGGCGCGGGGCATGTCCGCTAGCCGCGGTCCAGCCGGTAGCGCCAGGACGGGAGCTGCTTTCCCGCTGTGTCCTCCGCGACGGGGAAGAAGCGGTCCTTCCGGAAGCCCAGGCCCTCGAGTAGCCTTCGGGACGGGAGATTGGGCTCGTAGACTCCCGCGAAAATGGTCTCGCTGCCGCGGGCGCCGAAAAGCCAGTCGACCAGGGCGCCGGCGGCCTCCCGGCCGAGACCGAGCCCGTGGTGCTCCGGGTGAAGAACGTAGCCCAGGCTGGCTGAGTCTGCGGGAATCCGGCCGGGCGCCGGGGGTTCCTGCGTGTTCCAGGTCCGGGCGTCGCCAACGACTTCACCGGTGGCCCGGAGCTCGATCGCCCAGCCGAAGTGAAACCACTCGGCCGTGGAGGATGCCGCCGCGGACAGTGTCTGCTCAAGCCGGGCGCTGTTCTGCGCGGGGGTGAGCGGACCATGGGACAGGTACCGCGTGGCCGCCGGATGGGCCCGGAACCGGAGCAGGGCGCCGGCGTCGTCCGCTGTCAACGGACGCAACAGCAACCGCCCGGTGAGGAGCGGCGCCGGGGTGCCGCTGCCGGTGGTTGCCACGAATCCGTCAGCTCAGCTCAGGGCGTTGCGGCGGCCCTCGAAGGCCCTGCCGAGCGTGACTTCGTCGGCGTATTCCAGGTCCCCGCCCACGGGCAGGCCGGACGCCAGCCGGGTGACGGCGATGCCAATCGACTTGAGCATCCGGGCCAGATACGTCGCCGTGGCCTCGCCCTCGAGGTTGGGGTCGGTGGCGATGATGATTTCCTGAATGGCACCGTCGTTGAGCCGGGTCAGCAGCTCACGGATCCGGAGCTGTTCCGGACCGATCCCGGCGATCGGATTAATCGCGCCGCCCAGGACGTGGTACCTGCCGCGGAAGGACCGCGTGCGCTCCACCGCCAGGACGTCCTTGGATTCTTCGACGACGCAGATCACCGTGGGATCCCGGCGCGGGTCGCGGCAGATGTTGCACAGTTCCTGCTCGGTCACGTTCCCGCAAACCGTGCAGAACTTGACCCGTTCCTTCACGGTGGTGATGGCATCGACAAGCCGCTTCATGTCCTGGGGATCAGCCTCGAGGATGTGGAAGGCCAGCCGCTGGGCTGACTTCGGCCCCACTCCGGGAAGGCGTCCGAGCTCGTCGATCAGCTCTTGAACTGCGCCTTCGTACACAATGTCCTCGTTCTTTTGGAGTGGGGCCGGGGCCAGCCGGCAGGGGGTCTGCTAGAAGCGGGGCGGCAGGGGGCTTCCATCCAGGGAGCGCTCCTCCACCAGTTTCCCGCCCAGAATACGCTCGACGGCGGCCCGGCCGAAGACGCCCGATTCCTCGATCGTTTCGTCGTCGGCGCTGGGGATGTCCTGTACGTAGACGGTGGTCGCGGCGGCAGCTCGGGTGGGGGCCTTCGCCCGCCCGGCCTCGGCCTCGGGACTGTTCGACAGCCGCTGGTACAGGCTTTGCCGGCCTGCCGGGGCGGCGGCCTCGGGAGCGGCAGTGACCGCAACAGCCTCCGCGACGGCAGCTACGGCAGCGGCGGCCACACGCGGCGCAACAGACTCCGCGACCGCCGGCGCCGGAGCCACTTCGGCCCGGGCCGGGTGGTCCGAGGCCAGTCCGGACGGCGCGGACACGACACCCGCGTACTCCGGGATCTGTGCCGCCGCCGGCTCGTAGTGCACAGGCTTCGGCTCGGGCTCGGGCGCAGCGGGTTCGACATCCGGGCTCGTGTACCGGCCGAGGTTCGAATCTGTGCCGACCGTCCAGACGCCGGGTGACTGCTCGACGGCGCGGGCCCACGCGTCATCCGACGCGTCCGGGTCTGCGCCCGGTGTCCGGGCCGGGGAACCAACGGTTTTGGACGCCGGCGCGGCAGGGGACTTGCGGGCCGGAGCGGTAGCGGCAGCCGCGGGCTCGGGGCGGCGCGGCGTGGCTACGGGCGAGGGGTCCCAATCCATTGGTGGTTCCTCGTCCAGCGGAGGGGCGTCCTCGTCCCGGGGCGGTCCCCAGTCGTCATCGGCGTCGGCGTAGGACCCGGAAGGCTCCGAAGGGCCGTCCGATTCGGCTGCTGGCTCGGCTGCGCGGACCGGCGCCTGGGCTGCGGGGGCGGGTGACTGCGGTTCCGCTGCCGGCGCGGCGGCACGGACCTGAGCCGGGGCCGCGGGGGCCGGAGTGGGTTGCGTCGAAGGCATTGAGGCGGCGGGAACGTGCGCCGGGGCCACCCGCGAGGGGACGGCTTCAGCGGCATCGTTGGCCGGAGATGGGGCCTGCTGGGGAGCCGGGCTCAGGCCCCAGGCGACGTCGGCCGATGTCGCCTGGCTTGCGGACGATGCCGGGGTCTCCGGGCTAGCCGGCGGCGCTTTTGGGTTTGGCTCAGAGCTCGCTGGGCTGTTGCTGCTGCCGGCCACGGCCCGGATCTGGCAATCGATGCCGATGGTCTTGTGGATCGCCTGCCGGAGGTTCTCGGCGTGGTCGGCCCGGCCGAAGGCGCCCGCCAGCCCGGCGGTGGTGAACGCGAGGGTCAGGACGTGGTCTTCGAAGTGGCCGACCTGGGCGTTGGGTTCCACCAGCGCCCAAGTGCTGCGTTTGATCTTGGTGAGCGTTTGCAGGATCTCGGGCCAGGCGCGGCGCAAAACCTCCACGTCGGCTCCGGGTCCGGCGGCGGAGCCGGGAGCGGGGCTGGGAACAGCGGCAGGCGCCCGGCCGGGCTCGGCCGGCTCGGGACGCGCGGGGACGGAGGGTGCTGGGGTAGATGCCGCCGGGGCAGACGGTGCAGGGGCGGATGGGGCAACCGTTGGGGCAGTCGCCGACGCGGGCAGGGACGGAGGCGCGGCGGCGGGACCTGCGGCAGGGGCGGGCCGGCTGGCCGCCGCGGGTTCGTCCACAGGCCAGTCGCTGGTGCTGACCCGTGGTGCCGTCAGCGGTTCTCGGATGGGTTCGTCCTGCCGGGCGGGCGCGGAGACTGTGGCCGGCGGCTGCTCGCCCTGACGCGGGGCGGAGGGGGTGGTGGTCGGGGCAGCCGGCGCGGCGTGCGAAGGTGCGGCGGGCACGTGCGCTGCCGGCAACTGTGGCGCGGCTGCCTGCTCCGTGCGTGCAGGCGGAACGGTGGCAGGTGCGGGGGCGCTGGCGAGGGGAGCCCCGACGTCGTTCCCGGCGTAGTTCAACCGCCGCTCGACGCGGTCGATCCGGGCCGCAATGCCGCGCTCGGTCTGCTCGGAGCTGGGCAGCAGGATGCGGGCGCACAGCAGTTCCAGGTGCAGGCGCGGAGAGGTGGCCCCGGTCATGTCCGTGAGCGCGGTATTGGTCACGTCAGCGGCGCGGGAGAGCTCGGCCGCCCCGAGGTTGTGGGCCTGGTTCTGCAGCCGGGCAATCTGGTCCGCCGGCATGCCGCGGAGGATGGACTGGGCGCTTTCGGGCATGGCCTGGACGATGATGAGGTCGCGGAAGCGTTCCAGCAGGTCCTCGACGAAACGCCGGGGATCGTGCCCGGTCTGGATGACGCGGTCCACAGCGCGGAACACCGTGGCGGCATCCGACGCCGCGACGGCCTCGACGACGTCATCGAGCAGGGAGGCGTGCGTGTAGCCCAGGAGGGCGACCGCGAGTTCGTAGTCCAGTCCGTTTGGTCCGGCGCCGGCCATGAGCTGGTCGAGCACGGAGAGGGAGTCGCGGACCGAACCGCCGCCCGCGCGGATGACGAGCGAGAGCACCCCGGGCGCCACGGGGACGTTCTCCTGGGTGCAGAGCAGCTCCAGATACGCCATGAGAGGCTCCGGCGGCACCAAGCGGAAAGGGTAGTGGTGCGTGCGGGAACGGATGGTGCCGATGACCTTGTCCGGCTCCGTGGTGGCGAAGATGAACTTGATGTGTTCCGGCGGTTCTTCGACGATCTTGAGCAGGGCGTTGAACCCGGCCGACGTGACCATGTGGGCTTCGTCGATGATGAAGATCTTGTAGCGGTCCCGGACGGGGGCGTAGGTGGCCCGTTCCCGGAGGTCGCGGGCGTCGTCCACGCCGCCGTGGCTGGCGGCGTCGATCTCGATGACGTCCAGGGAGCCGGAGCCGCCGCGGGCGAGTTCCACGCAGCTGGGGCACTTGCCGCAGGGGGTGTCTGTGGGGCCCTCGGCGCAGTTCAGGCAGCGGGCCAGGATGCGGGCGGAGGTGGTTTTGCCACAGCCGCGGGGGCCCGAAAAGAGATAGGCGTGGTTGACGCGGTTCTTGCGCAGGGCCGTCATGAGAGGCTCGGTGACGTGCTCCTGCCCGATAACGTCCGCGAACGAATCGGGGCGGTATCGACGGTAGAGGGCGGTAGTAACAGTCACAGATAAACCCTACCAATCGGCACAGACATAAAAGACCCCTCATGCACCCGCCAGAGCCCGTTTACCCTTGCTACCTTCCGGTCCTGGGGGAGTTCAACAGGATGACGCCACATGAGGGGCCGTCAGCAAGTTTACCTGACGATTGGGTGTGCCCCGAATTGGCCCGGTTTGGCCCTTAATCCTCGGCGGGACATGCCCATTTTTCGCGGCAGCTGCGGGCTGCAGGAGTGGGCGCGGTGGGACTGTGTCCAGCGGTCGGGCGGGCGCAGTGGGCATGTCCAAGTGGCGGGAGTGGGCAGCGTGGGGCATGCCCATTCTTGGCGGGAAGGAGTGGGCTATTTGGGGCTATGTCCAGCCCTCGGGCGGGCTGTGGGGCATGTCCAGTCGCGGGAGTGGGCAGTGTGGGGCATGCCCATTCTTGGCGGGAAGGAGTGGGCTATTTGGGGCTATGTCCAGCCCTCGGGCGGGCCGCGGGGCATGTCCCGCGGAGGAGCCGCAGGCCGGGGCGGGGAGGCTCAATTGGGCGAAGCCGGAAAGTTCAGGTATTCTAGTATCTGCTTTTGATTCAGAAGCAACTGGAGAATTCGCCTAGCGGCCTATGGCGCACGCCTGGAACGCGTGTTGGGTTAACGCCCTCGGGGGTTCAAATCCCCCATTCTCCGCGGTTGGCCCCGGTCCTCGGACCGGGGCCTTTTTGCGTCTACGGGCCTTTCGCGTCTCGGGCATTTCTATCCTCGTGAGCTTCTCGTGAGGTTCTGGCCAAGACTGCGTCCTCCGGCAGTACCGGTACCGTTTTATCCGCCAAGTCGGCTCGGAGGCCCAGCCGCCTGTGCCCCAGCCCCCTGTGCCCCAGCCCCCTGTGCCCCAGCCCCCTGTGCCCCAGCCGCCCGTGCCCCAGCCGCCCCGTGCCCCCCAAGCCCGCCCCGAACCAGCAAGCCGCCGCCGCCTGCCGGCCCAGACTCAGGCCCGGTATCCCAGCCGGCGCAGCCGGGCCCGGGCAGCTTGCTCGCTCGGGCCCATCCGGCCGAGAGCCACATGCACCACGCCGAGCGTGACCCGGGTGGCCAGGGTTACCGGCAGCGGTATCGGGCCCAGCCGCGCGGTCCGCAGGCCCAGGAGCTCGCGGTACTTAGGTTCAAGACTGACGACTGCGGCCGCGAACAGCACCCGGTAGCCAGGCCTGAGCGCGGGGTGCAGGGGCGGGTCGCGAATGAACGCCACCGTTTCGGTGACCCGTTCGTCACAGCGGAGCTCGCCGGCGTCGTACCAGCGGTCCAGCTGCTGCCGCATTTCCGCTTCGCTCAGCGGCGGTGCCTCGACGCCCATCAGCCGGCCGGCCTGGGCCCACTCACGGACGTAGGCATCAGGTCCGCCAGGAATCGGCCGCCCCCACAGCTTGTGGGCAGAGAGGAAAGCGTCTGTAAAGGCAATGTGAACCCACCGGAGCAGCTCGGGATCGTTGGCCGCGTAACTGCGCCTGATGCCGTGGCCGTCCACAAATTCTCCCCGCACCGTCCGGTGCAGCCGAAGAACCCAGTCCGACGCCGCCTTCGCCGTATCCGTGGAGCCATACGTCACGGTGAAGATCCAGCGGATCGTGCCAGCCAGCCGGCCCAGCGGGTCTTCGCGGAAACGGGAGTGATCGTGGACTCCGGCCAACGCGCCGGGATGGAGCGCCTGCATCAGCAGTGCCCGGATTCCCGCCACGATGGTTGGCATGTCCCCGTGCACAGCCCAGACGGCCGAGCCGGGCAAGTGGTAACCGGCGTCGTCCCCCTCGGCCAGGCCCGGCACCCACTCGGGCACCGAATCGCGCGTCCCCGTGAACGTCTGTTTGAGTTCCGCCTGCCATTCCCTGAGGACATTTCGCATCCTTCATTCTTACCCGTCCCGGCGGCGTGCGGCACCTGCAATTGTGCGGAGAACTACTGGGGCGCCGCTGGCAAGCTACTGGGGACATCCGCGGATCTCCGATTGGTCCCGCAAAAGGAACACGCTGACGGTTCACAGACCCGGCCGTCTGTGGTCACATAGGGAGGTAAGTCCGTGAAGATTGGGGTCTGGCGGACATATTGCGGGAGTCATTTCGTGGGAAAACACTGGGGAAACTCATCGAGTGAGCAGTCAGCGAGGGCACGGACCATTGCCGTGCGCTGCGTGTCCGGAGGCCTGTGCCTGTCTCTGGCCGTGCTGGCATTCGGCGGCTTTCAGGGACTGAGCGCCTTTGCGACCTACGGCGCGCCCACCGCCGTCCCGACGGCCGCCATGCCTGCCTCCGGCGACGTGGGACCGGAGGCCCTGGACCCGCTGGCCCACTCCGCCGCGACCGCGCCAGCGGGGACTCCCGGCGCCGGCGCTGTCACCGCCGATGCCCAGGCGCTCGTGGCCTTTAGCCGGAGCACGGTGGACACGGCCACCCGGGCAGGGGTGCGGGGCGAGCTCAATGTGGCCTCGGCGTCGCTGCACCGGCCCGCGGTGGGTTTCCTCATGGCCCCCCTTGAATCACTGGTGCCTTCGTCCCCGTTCGGGCTGCGCACCAGCCCCCTGACGGGATTCGCGGGCGAATTCCACTGGGGCCAGGACTTCGCGGCCCCCTGCGGCACCCGGGTCTACTCCGCCGACGCCGGTGTGGTGCGGGCCGTCGGGTGGCACCCGTGGGGCGGCGGAAACCGGGTGGAAATCGACCACGGCAACGGTCTCATCACCACGTACAACCATCTGGAGGCGATCGCGGTCAAGAAGGGCGACTCCGTGCGGGTGGGGGAAATTATTGCCCGGGTAGGTACCACCGGATCCTCTACCGGCTGCCATCTTCACTTCGAAACCATCCTCAATGGCTCCCACACTGATCCGCGCGATTGGACATTTCTCCCCATCAAGCAGGTGGATCAACTCGGCCCGATCGACATGACCAGTTATGCACCCGACGCCGGTAAGGCAACCAATGCGGGGATTGGCTGGGCGATTCCTGTCCGGGAGGACCTGACCCATGTGGTGGCCGGCGGCGTTCAGGAACAGCCGGCCGCGGTGGCCGCCAAGCCGTCGGCGAGTGCCTCGCCTGCGGCTACTGAAGCCGCCGCCGACAAACCGTCCCCAACGCCTTCTGCCACCTCTAAGCCGACACCCACCGGCACTGCTTCCGCGACCCCGACGCCCACCGGCACTGCCACCTCTAAGCCGACACCCACCGGCACTGCGTCCGCGACGCCGACGCCGACCGGCACTGCCACGACGACCGCGCCTGCCGCGCCCACCCCGACCCCGTCGGCGACCGCGACTCCGACCCCGTCGGCAACGGCCACCCCGACGCCGACGGCGACCGCCACCCCGACGCCGGCACCAACCCAGACGGGAACAGCCTCAGCCAAGCCATCAGCACCGTTATCCGTCCCGCCGCCGGTGGCACCGCCGTCCTCCGCGCCCGCGTCAGTCTCCGCAACGGCGACGGAGGCTGCCGCCAAGACGGCCACTCCGGTGCCGGCCCCGCTCACTGTGGAGCCGGACCCGGTCACCGCGCCGGCCGATACGCCGAAGCCACGGGCGGTCACGCAGTCGGCCACGACGGCAGTGACAACAGAACCCTCAGCGACGCCCTCAGCGACGCCCGGCGGCTAGCCCCCGCCGCGCCGCAGGGCGTTGTTCCGGCGTCATGTCCGGGAGGCACACCCATACCCGCAGGCCCCGGTGCCGAATAATGGAGTGACCAGTTCAGATTCCCTGCTCCGGACCATCGACATCGCAAGGACGCGCCCCATGACAGCTCTGCACTCCATTCCCCTGACCCTCATCGACGGGACCGAGACCGATTTTGGCCGATTCAAGGGCGAGGTGGTTCTGGTGGTCAACGTGGCGTCCCAGTGCGGTTTCACGCCCCAGTACGCTGGACTCGAGGCGCTGCACAACAAGTTCCGGGGCCAGGGCTTCCAGGTCCTCGGCGTCCCCTGCAACCAGTTCGCCGGGCAGGAGCCCGGCGGCGAGGCCGAGATTGCCGAGTTCTGCGAGCGCAATTTCGGGGTGACCTTCCCGCTGACGGTCAAGGCCAACGTCCGGGGAAGGAACCAGCACCCGCTCTACGCCGAGCTCACCAAATTCAAGACGGGAATCCTGCCCGGCCTGGTGAAGTGGAACTTCGAGAAGTTCCTCGTGAACCGCGACGGCGAGGTCATCGCCCGCTTTGCGCCCACCGTTGAGCCGGACGCGCCGGAGATCATCGAGGCTGTTCAGTCCGCCCTCGACTGACCCGACCTGCCCCGGGGTCCAGAGGAACTCAGCCCTATCCCTAAGCATGCTTAGCGCCTAGACTGGCCGGACCCTCCAACATTCCGGGCTTCCCCGCGGCGCAAGCAACTCTGGCAGCCGTCGGCAGTATGGCCGGGTGTTCCTGTGGAGGGCGCATCAAAGAACTTCGTGAATCACACCAGGGCGCCCACCACGGGGCCCGTGAAAGCAGGAGGAAATAGATGACAGGGAACAAAGCCGTTGCCTACAAGGGGCCTGGCAAGGTCGAACTGATCGACATTGACTACCCCACCTTCGAACTCAAGGACGGCCCGGGGGTCAACCCCGCCAACGTGGGCCGGCAGGTGCGCCACGGCGTAATCCTCAAAACCGTGGCCACGAATATTTGCGGTTCGGACCAGCACATGGTCCGGGGGCGCACCACGGCTCCCGCCGACCTGGTGCTCGGGCACGAGATCACCGGAGAAGTGGTGGAAGTGGGTCCGGATGTTGAATTCATCAAAGTGGGGGACATCTGTTCCGTCCCGTTCAATATCGCCTGCGGGCGCTGCCGGAACTGCAAGGAACGCAAGACGGGCATCTGCCTGAACGTCAACCCCGACCGCCCGGGCAGCGCCTATGGCTATGTGGACATGGGCGGCTGGGTAGGCGGCCAGGCCAACTACGTCCTGGTCCCGTATGCCGATTGGAACCTGTTGAAGTTCCCGGACAAAGACCAGGCCCTCGAAAAGATGATGGACCTGACGATGCTCTCGGACATCTTCCCGACCGGATTCCATGGTGCGGTCACCGCAGGCGTCGGCGTCGGTTCCACCGTCTACGTGGCAGGCGCAGGGCCCGTGGGCCTGGCCGCGGCGACCAGTGCCCAGCTCCTGGGTGCCGCCGTCGTGATTGTGGGTGACATGAACGCGGACCGCCTGGCGCAGGCGCGCAGCTTCGGCTGCGAGACCATCGACCTGAGCAAGGGCGGCCCGGCCGAGCAGATTGAGCAACTCCTGGGCGTCCCGGAAGTCGATTGCGGCGTGGATGCCGTGGGATTTGAGGCCAAGGGGCACGGGGCCGGAGCCCACGAGGCCCCCGCCACCGTCCTGAACTCGCTGATGGAGGTAACGGCCGCCGGCGGTGCCCTGGGCATCCCCGGGCTCTACGTCACCGGGGACCCGGGCGGCGTGGACGAGGCCGCGAAGAAGGGTTCGCTCTCGCTCAGCCTCGGAACGGGCTGGGCAAAGTCACTCAGCTTCACCACGGGACAGTGTCCGGTCATGAAGTACAACCGGCAGCTGATGATGGCCATCCTGCATGACAGGGTGCACATCGCCAAGAACGTCAACGCGAAGGCGATTACCCTGGAGGACGCGCCGAAGGGCTACGCGGAATTCGACGCCGGCGCGGCGACGAAGTTCGTGCTTAACCCGAACGGCTACCTGAGCTAGCGCAAACCGTGAACCCGGCGGCACTGTCCGTCCCGCCCCGAAGCCCCGGGGTTTCGGGAGTGCCGCCGGGCTTCACAGCCCCGTATATGCCGGAAAGGGCATGTGAGGGCACGCCACCTGTTAACGCTTATTTTTCCAATATGCCTGTCCCAGTTTTTACATTGTTTGCCCAATGTCTGGTTGGATAGTTCTTACTGAGAGGGACCCTGGAAGCACCGCTTCCACCCAACCAAGAAGGCAGCAATGGAGCGCATCGAGGCCGAACACCCCCGGCCACGTCATTTCCTACTTCACCTGAGCGACCCCCACCTGCTGGGGGGTCCGCAACCCTTGCACGGCGTCGTGGACAGCGAAGCCCTGCTCAGGCAACTCTTCGAGGAGGTCCACGCCTCCGGGGCCCGCCCCGAAGCCGTAATCTTCACGGGCGACCTGGCTGACCTGGGCGAACCCGAGGCGTATGCCAAGCTCCGCGCCATCGTGGATCCGGCGTGCGAGGCCCTGGGGGCCAAGGTCATCTGGGCGATGGGCAACCACGACGACCGGGCGAATTTCCGGGCCGGGCTCCTGGACCAGGCCGACAATGACGCGCCCGTGGACCACAGCTACTTCGTCAACGGGCTGCGCATCATCACCCTGGACACCTCCGTGCCCGGCTTCCACCATGGTGAATTGAGCCACGACCAGCTGGACTGGCTCGCATCTGAACTGGCCACCCCGGCCCCGGACGGGACCATCCTTGCCCTGCACCACCCGCCGGTACCGTCCGTGCTGGACCTTGCCGTGCTCGTGGAGCTCCGGGGCCAGCCGGCGCTCGCCGGCGTCCTGCGCAACTCCGATGTCCGCGCCATCCTGGGCGGCCACCTGCACTACTCGACCACCGCAACGTTCGCGGGCATCCCTGTGTCCGTGGCTTCAGCGACCTGCTACACGCAGGATCTGAACGTCCCGGTCGGCGGCACCCGGGGCCGCGACGGCGGGCAGGCGTTCAACCTGGTCCACGTCTACGAACACACGATCGTGCACTCCGTGGTGCTGCTCGGCGACACCCCGGCGGTGGGGGAGCTGGTCTCTCCGGAGGAAGTCCAGCGCCGGCTCACGGCCGCAGGGATCCATATCCCTGGGAAGGCCAGGCTCGAGGCCCCGTCCCGGACGCCGGCGCACCGCAGGTACACCACGTTGAACTGATTCACTCCCCGGCCGACGCGGCGCCCGTTTTGGTCACGTTCCGTTACTTCTCCCAGGGCGCCTTGATGGGGTAGTACTTCTCCAGGAAGTCCGTGACCAGTTCGGCCCGCTCTTCCGCCGGGACCTCGGGGAAGCTGCCGTCATTGAGGCAGAAGAAGTCCATGTTCCGCTTGGCCAGGAGCTTGGGCAGGTAGTTCAGGCCGGCTCGCGCCGTGGTGTCCACATACCTCACCTTGGCAGCTGTCTGGGTCACGGCCCGGCCCGTGAGCAGCGCGTAGTAGTGGTAGAACGAGTTGGTCACGGAGATGTTGTCCGCTGCCCGGAAGGTGCTCGCGGCGGTCTTGGCAAACTCGGCCGGGAACTCCTGCTCCATCTGCTCGACCACGCTGCGCCGCAGCGGGGCCGCCGTGTGCTCCAGATGCCTGGTGGTGATGCGGCCGAAGCGGTTCCAGAGCAGCTTGCGGTTCACCCGGGCGGCATTCTCAAAGCCGCTGCGTTCGGCGTCGTTGTCGCCCAGGCCGATCCGGGTTTCGGCCTCGATGAACTTCGTGATGCCGCCCGGGGTGAAGAACATGTCCGGGCCCACGGCGCGGCCGAAGAACATGTCGTCGTTCGAATACAGGAAGTGCTCGGAGAGCCCCTCGATGTGGTGCAGCTGACACTCCACGGCCTGCGAATTGTGCGTGGGCAGAACCGAGGTGTCGGCGAAGAACTCTTCGCTCCGGACGATCGTCACACTCGGGTGGTCGGCCAGCCATGACGGCGCGGGGGAGTCCGTGGCGATGAAGATCCGGCGGATCCACGGCGCAAACATGTACACCGAGCGCAGGGCGTATTTGAGCTCATCGATCTGGCGGAAGCGGGCCTCGTGGTCATCGCCCTCGCCCACCACCACGCCGGCCATGCGGGCGCGGCGGGCCGCGATGTACTCGGGGGAGCTGCCGTCAACCCATGAGAAGACCAGGTCGACGTCGAAGCTGATGTCGCTGGCGTGGTCCGCGAACATGTTCTCGATGGTGGGCCACGTGTGGCCGTAGCGTTCCACCGTGCCGCGCACGGCATCCTGGGCCAGCATGGTGCGGCGCGTCAGGGAGTTCTCGATCGGCAGGATCAGCTGATCGCCTTCGAAGCTCCACAGCTCCAGCTGGACGCCGGCGGAAGCCCCGAATTCAAAACCGCCTTCGGGCTCGACCCTGGGCCGGTAAAGCCGGAAGATCCGGGCCTGGCGGTTCGGCGACAGCTCGCCGTCGGCCACCAGCACGGACGACTTCTTCTTTGCATCCACGCTCATGGAATACATCGGCTCATCGCGGCACGCCTCCACGAGGGCGTCGCGGAGTTCCTTGCGGTCTTTCCAGTCGACGGCGACCACAGGGCGGTGGTTGTTGCCGCGGACCAGCAGGTAGCCGATACCGGCGCCGGCCAGGACCGAACGCAGGAACATCAGGTCCTCGACCATGGCCTGGTACGGCGTGCGGTTTTCGTTGATCAGCGCATAGCGGCCGCGGTGGCGGACAACATCGGAGCGGGTCCGGAATCTGGCGACTGCGGCCGCCGACGTGACCTCGGCGTGGGCGTCCACAGATGCCTGGCTGCCATAGTAAATCTCGTCTTGGATCGCTGCTTCGGTAATGTCTGAGCTCCCGCTTCTTTGAGTGCGTTGGTGTCTACTTGCATGATAACGCGGGCCTCAAAATTGCCGCGGAAAACCGGCCGCCGCGCGGCGTGCGTGAGGACGAAATGTGACGGACCGTAAACGGTGAAGCGTAACGGCGGAGCGGGGCCTCAGCCGGTGACGACGGCCAGCCAGTGGTGCAGGAAGGCGGCACCGGCGTCGTCGTGGATCACGTCTTCGCCGAGCCCCAGATCGGCGGCGGTGAGGACATCGTAGGGTTTGACCGGGATGCCGTCCGCGGGCCGGACGTCGACGTGCTTCACGGCGTGGTCGTTGTGGTGCAGCCAGTCGGCCATGGCGTAGTCCGTGCGGGAATCGCCCACCGTGCGCCAGGCCTGCGGCGTGATGCCCTGCGCGGCCAGGAACTCCACGGCCCGGCTCGCGCCCAGGTCCTTGCCCAGCCGGACCGATTCGATATCGGTGGAGATGATGGTCGGATCGACGCGGAAGTCGACTTGGTCATCGGAATCGGGGACGTGGTGGTCCAGCCGCACCACGCCGAGCCCATGCCGGGCCATGAGGCCCATGGCGTCAGCGTCGAAGAGTTCCTGCTCGGCCCGGTAGTCGGGGTTGGGGACGGCAATGTGCTGCTCCACGGAGACCATGGCCCGCTTGGTTTCGTCGTAGAACATGTGGGCGGAGTAGTCCTCGGCCACCAGACGGCGGACGTCATCGCCGAAGGCCTGCGGAATGGCGAGCTCGTGGTCCACGTGGACCGGGCCGGGGCCCTCCGCGGTGTAGCTGAACCAGACGGCGCCCTTCTCGCAAATGGCGTGGATGAGGGTGCCGGCGGGCATCCCGGCGGCGATCATCGGTTCCATGACCTGCTCGCGGATGAACGCGTCCGACCGGCCGGTGTTGAAGATGACCGGCACCCCGGCGGCGGCCAGGGCCACCAGATCGGCGATGATGCCGGGCTGCACCTCGCGGGTGACCGGGCTCGCGACCGGACCGTCGACGTCGAGCAGCAGCGCCAGCACGGGAGCCGACGGCGACGGAACAGGGACAGTCTCGGGTGAAGTCATACGGCCATTCTGTCAGCCGCACGGGACGTTTGGGTGAACCGCGCAGCAGATCGACGGCCCGGCGCTGGATGTGACAGGCGGCAGGCGCTGGTCGTGTCAATGCGTCGTGTGACAAATGGTTACCGTTTGGCCACAACCTCACGCCGCCGGGGGACATTCGTTCCTTCGGGCGTCCAAGTTCCCTAGGCTGGCATGGTGATATTCAAAGCTGTGGGCGAGGGACGCCCGTACCCCGACCATGGTTACACCACGCCCAAGGACTGGGCGGCCCTGCCCCCGCGTCCTGTCCGGCTTGATGAGCTGGTGACCACGAAGCGCACACTGGACCTTGAAGCCCTGTTGGCCGAGGACTCCACGTTTTTCGGCGACCTCTTTCCGCACGTCGTGGAATACCGCGGCGTCCTCTACCTTGAAGACGGCCTGCACCGGGCAGTCCGCACCGCGCTGCACCAGCGCACCGCAATCCACGCGCGGGTCCTCGTGATAAATGGCTAGGAAGCCGCCAGACGTCAGAGTCCTGCACGGGCACCGCGTCATCAGTGGCTCCGAGCTGAGGGCCACGTTCGTGGAGCAGGACGATACGGCAGAGAACCCCCACCGCCTGCGGCGCAGGATCCTGCACGGCGTTGTGCTGGTGATGCTTGTCGGCCTGATCGTGGCCGCGATCGTGGTGGCCCTCGCCATCATGAACGGCCAGATCAAGATCCCCGGGGCGGAGCGGAGCAAGGCGGCAGTGTCGGTGTGCCCGGCGGCCACCTACGACTACGCGACGCCGGAGAAGGTCCACGTCAATATCTACAACTCCACGAGCCGGCCGGGCCTGGCCCGGAGCGTGGCCGACCAGCTTGCCGCCCGGAAGTTCCTGGTGGGTGCCGTGGGGAACACGACGTCGAGCTACCGCGGCGTGGCGCTGGTGGTCTCCGGTGCCGCCGGCCAGTCGGCCGCCTTCAGCGTCCAGCGCCACGTGCCCGGCTCGGACTATGTCCAGGACGGCCGCGCTGACCCGAGCGTGGACGTGATCATTACCGGCGACTTCAAGGAACTGGCCAAGCCGGAACTCGTGGACCAGACGCCGGGCCAGCTCAGCTGCCCCCGCGAGAACCGGCGCATCGTGGATGAGGCCACGCTGCCCGCCGTACCCACGGCGACGCCCGGCACGGGCTAAGGCACGGCCTTCCAGCCTTCCAGCCTTCCCGGCTCCAGGCGCCGCGGCCTAGCGGATGGTGCGGACCGGCCGGCCGGCGTCGTCAAACCTCGCCCCGGCCCCCAGCTGGACAAACCGCACCGTCCGGGCGAGCCGTGCCTCGGCCTCGGCGTCCTGGCCCGCCCCGTCGCCCCGCGCAGCGCTTGAGGAGAGCGTGCCGTGGATGAGCTGGGCCAGCTGGGCAATGTCCGACTCGGGCAGGTACCCCTGGGCCATGCCGTCGCGCAGGATGCCCCGCAGGAGCACGCTGAGCTCACCCACGTGGTCGGCAAGTTTGGCAAACGACGACGGCGAGAGCACCGCCGCCATGGCCGGCCCCGGCGGCAGGTGGCGCCGGCTCAGGTCCTCCACCTGGGCGCGGACGTAGACGGCCAGGCGCTCCACCGGGTTCTCCAGTGCATCGAGGGATTCGCGCAGATCGAGCAGGAACCGCTCGGTCTCATCCAGGGCGTAGGCGATGAGGAGCTCTTCGATATCCGCGTAGTAGTTGTAGACGGCGGTCCGGCCGATCTGGGCATGGCGCGCGACGTCCGTCATGGTCAGGCCGGGGAGCCCGTGGGTGAAGAGAAGTTCCCCGAACGCGGTCAGGATGCGACGCTGGGTCTCGGCACGTTGGGCGGCGTTGCTCGCGGCCGAAATCCTAGGCATACGCACACTTTAGCGCGATCTGTCACCAAAGCAGCCGGGCGGCGGACTGTGACCCGGCCGGGCTACGAACATCGACCGGTTCTGAGGGGCCACACCTGTATCCACCGCCTCAACTGGGGGTGTCTGATAGACACTGCCACCGCCCGTCCGGGCTGCGTAGCGTGGTGGATGTGGACAGAAAAGACGAAATCCGAGACTTCCTGATCTCGCGCCGGGCGAAGATCACCCCGGATCAGGCCGGGCTCCCCAACTATGGCGAACTGCGCCGCGTTCCGGGGCTGCGTCGGGAGGAAGTGGCCCAGATCGCCGGGGTAAGCACGGACTATTACATGCGGCTGGAACGCGGCAGCATCCGCGGCGTCTCGGACTCGGTCCTCGACGCTGTGGCCTCCGCCCTTCAGCTGGATGAGGCAGAGCGGACACATCTGATGGACTTGGCCAGGACGGCCAACACGCCGTCATCCCGGCGGCCGGCGCGCCGGCCACCGCAGCAGAGGGTCCGTCCCGGAGTATTGCGTTTGCTGGACGGGATGACCGGAGCGGTCGCCCTGGTGCAGAACGGACGCTCGGACGTGCTGGCCGCCAACTCCTTGGGGCGCGCGCTGTACGGGCCGGTGTTCGAGTCCACAGCAGCCGCTGGTCCGGAGGCTCCGGGCCAGCTGCCGAACCAGGCGCGGTACCTCTTCCTCGATCCGGGGGCAGGGGACTTCTACCCCGATTGGTCCGCAATCGCCGCCACCACGGTGGCGATGCTCCGATCGGAAGCGGGACGGAATCCCCATGACCGCGCATTGAACGAACTGGTCGGCGAGCTGACCACACGCAGCGGGCACTTCGCCGCCTTGTGGGCCGGCCATGACGTAAGGATCCACACCACGGGAACCAAGCGCTTCCACCATCCGGTCGCCGGCGACGTGTCGCTGCAGTTCGAGACGCTCGACCTTCCCGGCGATGAGGGACAAACCCTGTACACCTTCACTGCAGAGCCGGGGTCCGCATCCGAAAACGCGCTGGCGTTCCTTGCGAGCTGGGCGGCATCGCCCCCGGCGAAAACCGCAACCAGCGACCCTTCCATCCCGGATCTGCGCTCCCGCGCGCGGCCCGGAACATCCAACCCAGGAAAGACAGAACATGACTGAGCAAAACGACGCCAAGACCGGGCAGAAAGTCTGGTTCATCACCGGGGCAGGCCGCGGTATGGGCATTGACATCGCCAAGGCCGCCCTGGCCGCCGGCCACGCAGTCGTCGCCACCGGCCGCAACCCCGACAAGGTCGCCCGGGCCGTCGGCGAGAACGAGAACCTGCTGGCCGTAAAACTCGACGTCACCAACCCCGCCGACGCCACCGCCGCCATCGCCGCCGCCGTGGACCGGTTCGGCCGGATCGACGTGCTCGTAAACAATGCCGGCAACTTCTACGCCGGGTTCTTCGAGGAAATCACCCCGGAGGACTTCCGGGCCCAAATCGAAACCACCCTGTTCGGACCCATAAACGTCACCCGCGCGGCCCTGCCCGTCCTGCGGGCCCAGCGCTCGGGCCTGCTGGTCACGGTCTCCTCCACCGCTGGCATCGCCGGCGGTGAGTTTCATTCTGCTTACGCCGCCTCGAAGTTCGGTGTGGAGGGCTGGGCCGAATCCCTGGCCCCCGAAGTCGCGCCGTTCGGAATCCGCACCATGATCGTTGAGCCGGGATTCTTCCGCACCGAGCTCCTCACCCCGGAATCCAGCAGCTACGCGGCATCCACTATCGGGGACTATTCCGAGCGGACCGAGCAGACAGTCACCGCGTGGAAAGGCATGAACGGCCTTCAGGGCGGGGACCCGGCCAAGCTCGCCGTCGCCCTCATCCAACTGGCGGAGCTGGATGAACCGCCGCTGCGCTTCGCCGCGGGAGCGGACGCCGTTGCAGTCTTTGAGGCCCGGGCCAAGGAACTCCAGGCCCAGGCCGACGCCCACCGCGAGCTCTCCAGCAACCTGGCCCACGACGACGCCTGACACCGACGCCTGACACCGAGGCCTGACACCCACGCAAACGGATGACGTCGGAGCCTCCCGCCGTCGTCCACCCAGTCTCGACATACCCGCCGGACGCCAATGGCTACCGGCCGCCCAAAAACCCTCGCCACGCTGTGGGCCATGCCCACATTCCAGGCCGGGGAACCACACCCAAAGGAAATACACCATGAAGAACGCACGCCTCGGAAGCCTGGAAGTCTCCCGCATCGGACTCGGCGCCATGACCATGGCCGGCACCTACACCAGCGAGGGCGCACTGGATAACGCGGAGTCGATCCGGACGATCCACCGTGCCCTTGACCTCGGGGTCACCCACATCGACACCGCGGAGATCTACGGGCCGTTCCTGAGCGAGGAGATCGTCGGCCAAGCCGTCAAGGGACGCCGCGATCAGGTCAGGATTGCAACGAAGTTCGGCCTGGTCTCCCATTCCGGCGGCGGCCCCGGCGTGGTCGACAGCAGCGCGGCGAACGTGAAGGCCGCCGTCGAGGGCTCCCTCAAGCGCCTCGGCACCGACCACATCGACCTGTACTACCAGCACCGGATCGACCGGAACACCCCGATCGAGGAGACGGCCGGCGCGGTTGCGGACCTGATCACCGAGGGCAAGGTGCTGCACTTCGGGCTGTCCGAGGCCTCCCCGGAGACCATCCGCCGGGCACACGCCGTGCAGCCGGTCTCGGCCCTGCAGACGGAGTACTCGCTGTGGACCCGGGACGTGGAGGCGGAGATCCTGCCGCTGCTGCGCCACCTCGGAATTGGGTTCGTTCCGTATTCGCCGCTCGGACACGGGCTGCTGACCGGCCAGATCCGCTCCGTCGAGGACTTCGCCGACGACGACTGGCGCAAGACCAACCCCCGGTTCACGGGTGAGAACTTCCGCCGCAACCTCGCGATCGTCGACGAGGTGAAGGCCATCGGCGCCGAGATCGGCGCGACCCCCGCGCAGACCGCCCTCGCGTGGCTGCTGACCCGCGGGATCGACATCGCCCCGATCCCCGGCACCCGCAGGGTCTCCCGGGTCGAGGAAAACACCGCGGCCGACGGCATCGAACTCACCCGTGACCAGCTGGATCGGCTGAACTCGCTCCGGCCCGCCGCGGGGGAACGCCACGACGAGGCCAACATGGCCTCGATCGACAGCTGACAGGAACCCGGCACCAAACAAGGGGCGCGGATGCCCGATCCGCGCCCCTGGCAGCAACTTAGGATTCGACGTCGGCCGCGGCCATTGCCTTGTTCGTGAGGACGGGCATCATCCCCAGCAGCGCGAGCGTCAGCACTCCCATGATGCCGAACATGACCTGCAGGCCCAGCCATTGGGCCAGCAGACCGCCGGCTGCTGCACCAAGCGGCATGGTGCCCCACGCCAGCAGGCGGTAGGCGCTGTTGACTCTGCCCAGCAAGCGGTTGGGAGTAATGCGCTGGCGCAGGGATACGGTGATGACGTTCCAAAGCACGATCAGCATGCCGCCCACAAAGAAGATTGGGCCAAGAACATAGGGGTTGTCGGTCAGGGCGGGCGCACCTACGAACAGCGCGGCCCCGAAGATCGTCAGCATCAGGGACGTCGACCGGCCGAGCCTGGCCTCCACCCGCTCGGAGATGAACGAGCCAACGAAGGCGCCGAGAGCGGAGGTGGTCAAAAGCAGGCCGAACCCCACTTCGGACAGCGCCATCTGTGAAGCCGGGCCTACGGCAAACAGCACTAAGACCGCGAAGGCCGCGCTGGATGCGAAGTTGAACACCCCGGTCATCACCGCGAGTGTGCGCAGGATCTTCTGGTTCCAGAGGAACCGCAGCCCCTCAGCAATGTCGAATCGCAGCGTCGTCTTCTGCTCACATTCTGTGCGAAATGCCCCCGGGACCAGGAGCAGGCCGCCGACGGCCGCAAGCCACAGGGCCGCCGGCACGGCAACGCCCGCAACCAAGCCCATGGCCACCAGCAGCCCGCCCAGCGGGGGACCAATGAACTGGTTGGTGGTGAGCTCGACGGCGTAGAGCCGGCCGTTGGCGCGCGAGAGCTGATCCCTGTGCACCAGCTGGGGCATGATCGACTGCGCGGAGGTGTCGTAGAGCGTCTCAGCCACACCCACCATCAGTGCGACAACGTACAGAGCCCAGACGGAGCCCGCATCCAGCAACACGACGGCGGCCAGCAGGGCCGGCAGCACCGCCCGGCTGAGGTTGGCCCACAACATGAGCTTGCGCCGGTCCAGCCGGTCGGCCAGCGCGCCGGCAGTGAGGGCGAAGAGGAGCCAGGGAAGCGTCGCTGCGACGCTCAGTCCGGCAACCAGGGTGGGTGACTGGGTGAACTGAATGGCCAGCAGCGGCAGCGCGATCTTGAAGACGCCGTCCGCGAGGTTCGAGAGTCCGGACGAGGTCCACAGCTTCCAGTAGGACGCACCCAGCGGCGCACGATGCCGTTCCTTCACCTGCGCGGCGTGACTAGTCATAGGTGGACCATTCCACAGTGATTGAGAAAATTCAAGGTGATTGAATCCAGTACATCGGATTGTAGGATTGGGACATGATGGACGCAGAGCAGCCGAGCGCGGACCAAAAAAGACCCGTCGCGAGCGCCCGGGAAATTAAGGCGTTGGCCCATCCGCTGCGCCTGAGGATCCTGCGCCTGTGCGGGCTCCACGAACTGACCAACAAACAACTCGCCGACCGGCTGGGCCAGGACCCGGGAACGGTGCTTTATCACGTGAGGCAGTTGCTCTCGACGGGGTTCCTTGAACCCGCCGGGGTCCGCACGGGCGAGAGTGGCGCGCTGGAGAAGCCGTATCGTTCCACGGGGCGGTCCTGGAAGCTGGACACCGCACTGAGTGAAGCCGGTCCCGCCGGTCCGCTGGCCCCGCTCGAGGCGTTCCGGGAAGAGCTGACGGAAGCAGGACCGGACGCGCTCGCCAGCCTCTCACGCTTCGTTCTGCACCTCTCCGAGGAAGATGCTGAGGACCTCACCACGCGCATCCACGCTGTGCTGAGCGAATACACCGACAGTGACCGGCAGCGCTTGGACCAGCCCGCCTACGGCGGCATCTTTGTCCTGCACCGGACGTCAGACTAGGTCGCCGTCCTTCCGGAACGGGATTTGGGTCTTGCGCCGCCTTGGCGGGCTCTATTCGTAGATCGTGGGGATGGCCGGCTCGCCGGGCTGCAGCCTGTCCACCACCCGGGGCAGCTCCGCCATGGAGGCTGTGTGCCGGTCCCGCGCCCGCCCCACCGCGTCCGGGCCGGTCCAGCCGGGCAGGATTTCGCCGTCTTTCATGAACTGGTGCAGGAGGGGGCGTCCGTTTCTTCCGGCGGCCGGCGGGTGGTCCACGCCGAGGACCTCGTGGGTGGCGGTGCCGCGGTCGTCGAGGCGGCGCACGGCGAACTTGCGCCCGCCCATGTTGATCTTGTCCTTCGAGGTCTTCGCCACGGCAGCCAGCTCACCGGAGTCACTGGCCCGGCTCACCAGCTTGTAGACCATCCCGGCCGCTGGCGCCCCGGATCCGGTCACCAGGGACGTGCCGATGCCATAGGAATCGGCCGGGGCGGAGCGGAGCGCGGCGACGGCGAATTCGTCCAGGTCCGAGGTCACCACGATCCTGGTGTGCACGTTGCCGAGGCTGTCCAGGAGTTCGCGGACCCACCGTGCCTGGGCCACGAGGTCTCCGGAGTCCAGCCGGATGGCCCCAAGTTTGTCTCCGGCGAGGTCGACGGCGGTGCGGACCGCCAGTTCGACGTCGTACGTGTCCACGAGCAGCGTGGTGCCGGACCCGAGCGAGGCAAGCTGCGCCGCGAAGGCGTCGCGCTCGGAGTCGTGGAGCAGGGTGAAGGAGTGGGCCGCGGTGCCGATGGTCCGCAGGCCGTAACGCCGCCCGGCGGCCAGGTTGGACGTGCCGGAAAAGCCCGCGATGACAGCCGCGCGGGCCGCCGCGGCGGCCGCTTCCTCGTGGGTGCGGCGGGAGCCCATCTCAATGCAGGGCCTGCCACCGGCGGCGCTGGTCATCCGGGATGCGGCCGAGGCGATTGCGCTGTCATGGTTCAGCACCGACAGGACGTAGGTCTCCAGGACGCAGGCCTCGGCGAACGTCGATTCGACGATCAGGACGGGGGAGTGCGGGAAGTAGGCTTCACCTTCCGGATAGCCCCAGATGTCGCCGGAGAACCGGAAGGCGGCCAGATGCTCCAGGGTGTCCTCGTGGACCACGCCGGTGGCGGCCAGGAAGGCGACGTCGTCCTCGTTGAAGCGGAAGTTCGCGATGCCCTCGAGGAGCCGGCCGGTGCCGGCCACGATCCCGTACCGGCGCCCGGACGGCAGTCCCCGGGCGAAGGCCTGGAAGATGGACCGGCGGTGCGCGGCCCCGGAGTGGAGGGCCGCCTGGAACATGGTCAGCTCATAGTGGTCGGTAAACAGGGAGGTCCGGGGTCCGTCCGGTCCGGCCGAAGTGTCCATGATCCACTCTAGGCCGGGCCGCCCGCAGCCGCAGGATGCCGCCCGTGCCGGGAGTTCGCCGGAAACGCCCCGAGTCGCCGGAAACTTCGGGCGAGTCCGGGAGTTTCCGGCGACTTCGACGATGCCGGGCTCAGACGGGGCAGCCGTCCGGGCCGCAGGCGCCGGATTCCGCGGGGGAATCGGTGGTGGCGTCCGCAGCCTCCGCGCCGGCGCCCACCATGACTAGCGGGTGGCTGTCCTGCCACGCCTGCTCGAGGGCGGCGGTGAAGGTTTCGGCGGGTTGGGCACCGGAGAGTCCGAACTTCCGGTCGATCACGAAGAACGGGACGCCGCTGATGCCCAGGGCGCGGGCCTCGGCGATGTCGTTGCGGACGGCGTCGGCGTAGGCCTCGGTGCTGAACAGTTCCGCCAGTTCGCCGGCGTCGAGTCCGAGGTCCAGGCCCAGGGCGGTCAGGTAGTCCTGGCTGCCGATGTCCTTGCCATGCTCGAAGTGGTCGCTGAGCAGGCGTTCCTTCGCGACGTCCTGCTGGCCGTGGGCGGCGGCGAGGTGGATCAGCCGGTGGGCCGTGAAGCTGTTGGCGACCACGACGGCGTCGAACCGGTAGTTCAGCCCCTCGCCCTTGGCCTGGGCCGCGACGTGCTCGAACATCTGCGATACCTGCGCCGGCGCCATGCCCTTGCGCGTGCTCAGGTAGTCCAGTTCGGTGCCGTCGTAGTGCTCCGGGAGCGTGGGGTCCAGCTGGTAGCTGCGCCACTGCACCTCCACGGAATCGCGGTGCGGGAAGGCCGCGAGGGCGGTTTCGAAACGGCGTTTGCCGATGTAGCACCAGGGGCAGGCGACGTCGGACCAGATCTCAATCTTCATGCCCGCAACAACCGCGCCCCCGCCGGGTCCATTCCCCGGCGGCCTGTCGGCTTCGTCACGGCCCCACGGCTAAGGGTCCTCCCGGCTGAGGGCCGGCCGGCGCCCGCGGCCTCACGGCGCGACTGGGCGCTCCATCACGAAGTCGTGCTCCACGGTGTTGCCGAGCTGGAAGGACTTGGTGCCGACCTTGCGGAAGCCGGACTTTTCGTAGAACCGGATGGCGCGGGCGTTTTGGCTGTTCACGCCGAGCCAGAGCCCGCGGGCGCCGGCTTCCGCAGCCGCGCCGATGCTGGCGTGCATCAGTTCGGCCGAGGCGCCGAGTCCGTGGTGCTCGGGATGGACGTAGCACTTGCTGAGCTCGGTGCACGGCAATTCGCTCAGGACCGCGGCTACGTCCGGATCCCGGGTAGGGCCGGCCATCAGCAGGCTGTAACCGCGGAGGTCACCGTCGGCGTCGATCACCAGCACCGTGACCTCCGGATCTGCCAGATAGGCCCGGAAATTGGCCTCGCTCAGGGTATTGGCGAGGTGGGCCGCGATGTCCTCCGGCCGGGACTCCGGCGGGCACGCGAGCGGGAAGGTGACGGCCGCGAGTGCGGCCAGCTTCCCGGCGTCGTCCGCGGTTGCTGTCCGGATCCGGTGCGTCATAGCTAAACCCTAGCCCGCGGCGGGGCCCGGGCATCAACAAGAACTGGCGTGGTTGGGGGCTACATATCAGATGGCGTAGCGGAGGATTCCGACGGCCTCCACATTTTCCGGCATGTCGGATCGGCGCACGGCGAAGACCCGGGCGCCCGAGCCGAGGGCCCGACGGGCGATTTCCTCGACCACGTCCTGTCCGGTGTCACCGTCAAGGGTGAGCGCGCCGTCGTCTCCGACAGCACCTTTGACACTGGCATCCATGTCCACGGCGAGCGTCGCAATGGCGCCGAAGGCGGCGGCCCGCGCCAAGTCGCTGAGGTCGGCGGTGCCGCGGCCGCTGGGGCGACGCTCTTCAAACGTCGTTTGCAGGGCAACAAGATCGGCCGCATAGATCCGGTCAAGTACGCCACGCGCCGCTTCCGCCAATTGGGCCGGGGTCAGTTCATCGGGGTTCCCCTCGATGCCCTCGGACGCGAGGTGGGCGTATCCGGCGAGGTTGCGGTAGATGCTCGCGAGCGGCTCCGTCGCAGCGATCACCAGCGGCAGGGACTGCCCGTTCAACAATGGACGAAGTACGTGGTCGACGGAACGGGCGTACTGGGCTAGCCGTACCTTTCGTCCCTCGTCGCCATGCAGCCGCCCGAAGTGGGAGCGGCCGCCGATCGATTCGAGCCCGACGGCACTGGCTGCACCCTGTGGCATGCCCGGTACCGTGACCTCTTCGGCCGGTCGGTCCGCCGTGACCTCGATGAGCCGTGCCCCGTTCTGGGAGATGGCGAGCACGAGCGCCGCGTTGGGGAAGGTGAGGGCACGGAGCAGCGGTGTGATGGCGAAACGATCGGCCACGCTCACGTGGTCTTCGAGATCGTTGGGCAAACGGAACTCGAGAATCGAAGTCGGCGTCACGAAGATGGCCAGGCTCCGCCCCATCTCAAACCAGAATTCCGGGGATCCCAGCAGCTCGTCGAGAAACGTTTCTATCGCGACGACCGCGTCGTTGCTTCCCGCTTCGCGGAGCTGTGCGACGGCGGAACTGAACAAGGACCGGGCTCTGGACTGATTGTCCTCCGAATGGGCAGGGACGCTGCTCGTCGAAAGATACACGGTGACGCTGTGTGGATCGCGCGCTGCGGCCAGCCGTTCCACGTCGTCCCGGGTCGGCATGTCGATGTGCATGGGGGTGCTCCTTTTTGCTATCTCTCGGCTGGGTCGCACGAGGAGGGGGAATGTTCCTGCACCTGCTCGATGCGCAAAGCCGCACCGAGGGGGAAGCAATACCGGATCAGCTCAGCATCGGACCGCTCGGAGTCCCATGTCAACAGTCGGCGGAACTTGCACTCGGGAGGTGTTCGGCGCCTCAAGGAGCACGTCCCCGGCGGGGAACGCCAGCTCGCGCTCACCGGTGACGGACGCGATCCAGACCTCGCAGCGGTGACCGTGCTGAAGTTCCCGCGGTGCGATGGTGTTTTCCGGGAGTTCCGGCACTCGAGGCTCCAAGTGATGACAGCTGTGGACGGATGAGTTTCGCTACGGAATCGGACCAGGGCCACGGAATCGGTCCGGCGCAGCGCGGATCCGCGGTGCGCCGGACCGGTTTCGCCGCGTCTGTCCGGAAACCTAGCGGATCCGGACCCTGTGGCGTGCCCCGCTACTGCTTGAACGCGGCGTCGAAGGAGGTTTTCGAGGCCGGGAAGTCGAACTTCTTCAGCGCGGCGAGGGCTTCGGGGGCGCCGTGGAGCCGGTCCATGCCCGCGTCTTCCCACTCGATCGAGATGGGGCCGTCGTAGCCGATCGCGGCCAGGGCGCGGAAGGACGATTCCCAGGGCACGTCGCCGCGGCCGGCGGAGACGAAGTCCCAGCCACGGCGCGGGTCGCCCCAGGGCAGGTGCGAGCCCAGCACGGTGTTCCGGCCGGTGGGGCGCAGCTTCGTGTCCTTGCAGTCCACGTGGTAGATCCGGTCCTTGAAGTCCCAGATGAAGGAGACGGGGTCGATGCCCTGCCACATGAAGTGGGAGGGGTCCCAGTTCAGGCCGAAGGCCTCGCGGTGCCCGATCGCCTCGAGGGTGCGGACGGTGGTCCAGTAGTCGTAGGCGATCTCGGAGGGGTGGACCTCGTGTGCGAAGCGGACACCGTTTTCGTCGAACACGTCCAGGATGGGGTTCCAGCGGTCGGCGAAGTCCTGGTAGCCGGCCTCGATGACCTTTTCCGGCACGGGCGGGAACATCGCGACGTACTGCCAGATGGAGGATCCGGTGAACCCGACCACGGTGTCGACGCCGAGGGCTTTGGCGAGCCGGGCGGTGTGTTTCATTTCCTCTGCGGCGCGTTGGCGGACGCCTTCGGGCTCGCCGTCGCCCCAGACCCTGGCCCCGACGATCGCCTCGTGCCGGAAGTCGATCGGGTCATCGCACACCGCCTGGCCCTTGAGGTGGTTGGAGATGGCCCAGACCTTGAGGTTGTACTTCTCCAGCACGGCCAGCTTGGATTCGACGTAGCCGGGTTCGTCCCAGCGCCAGGCGTCCAGGTGGTCGCCGGACACGGCGATTTCCAGGCCGTCGTAGCCCCAGCCGGAGGCCAGGCGGGCGACTTCCTCGAAGGGCAGGTCGGCCCACTGGCCGGTGAACAGGGTGTACGGGCGGGGCATGTCAGGTTCCTTCGGTAATCGTTTGGGTGGTCCGTGCGGACGGGGTGAGCTGGATGAGTGAACTTTTGGCCGCGGTGCTTTCCTCCACGGCGGCGAGGATCCGCTGGACGCTCAGGCCGTCCTCGAACGACGGCGACGGCTGGGTTCCGTTGCCCACCGCGGTGAGGAAGTCGCGGATCTCGTGCGTGAACGTGTGTTCCCAGCCGATCACGTGGCCCTGCGGCCACCATGCTTCAAGGTACGGGTGCTCGGGTTCGTTGACGAGGATCCGGCGGAAGCCCTGTTCGCGGACCGGCACTGTGGCGTCCAGGAAGCCGAGCTCGTTCAGGTCCTCCAGATCGAAGAGCAGGGCTCCCTTGTCGCCATAGATCTCCAGCGTGAGCGAGTTCTTCCGCCCGGCGGCCACCCGGGAGACCTCCACCGAGGCGATGGCCCCGGAGGCGAGGGTCAGCGTGGCCCAGGCGGCGTCGTCGACCGTCACCTCCTCCAGCCCGGCAGCGCCCGGGCGTCGCGGCGTGAAAGTGTGCAGCCGGCCGGAGACCTCGGTGACCGGCTCGCCCAGGAGGAACAGCACCTGGTCGATCGCGTGGCTGGCAATGTCGCCCAGCGCCCCGGACCCGGCGGTGTCCTTGTTTAGCCGCCACGTCATGGGCGACTCCGGGTCCACGAGCCAGTCCTGCAGGTAGGCGGCCCGGACGTGCCGGACGGCGCCGAGCCGGCCCTCCGCGATCAGCTCCCGGGCCAGCGCCAGGGCCGGGACCCGGCGGTAGTTGAAGCCGATCATGGACTGCACGCCTTGCCCCCGCGCGGTCCGGGCCGCCTCCGCCATGGCCTCGGCCTCGGCGAGGGTGTTGGCCAGCGGTTTTCGACCAGGACGCGCCGTTCGAACGCCGGGACGTCGAAGTAGCTGGCAACATTCCGCCAGGCGTTCGAGTGGGCCTTGCCCATGAACGCGTACCCGATCATGGCCACACCCAAACGTGAACCGGCGGCGGGGCCGGGGGTGGTTTCGTGGGAATTCATTGCTGGTCCCTAGAGTGTGGAAGCGGTGGGGTCCCAGTCCTCGGGGAGGGCTGCGGAGGTGGGCGCGGAGCTTTCCACATCGATGAACGTGCCCGAATCGACCGACTCGGAGATCGAGACCATGGTGTCCAGGACGTGGTAGGCGAGGTTGCCGGTGGCGCGGTGCGGAACGCCGGCGCGGATGGAGCGTGCCATGTCCAGCACGCCCATGCCGCGGCCCTGGCTGGGGCCGGTGGCCGGAATAACGGTCCATTCCTCGTCGCCGGCGCGCCAGAGCCTGATGTCGCCGTCGAAGTAGTTTGGATCGGGCAGCGAGATGGTGGCCTCGGTCCCGGTGATCTCCACGAAGCCCATCCGCAGCCGCGGGGACTCGAAGCTGAACACGCTGTGGGAGGACGCGCCGGACTCGAACTGGGCCATGGCGGAGACGTGGGTGGGGACCTCGACCGTGAATTCCTCGCCGGCCTTGGGGCCGGAACCGATGACCCGGACCTCCTTTGCCTTGGACCCGGTCGCGGCCACACGGCGCACGGAGCCGAACGTCTGCACCAGGGCCGTGAGGTAGTACGGGCCCATGTCGAACAGCGGCCCGGCGCCGTGCTGGAAGAGGAACGCGGGGTTGGGGTGCCACGATTCCGGCCCGGGCGTCTGGAACGTGGTCATGGCCGTCAGCGGGGTGCCGATGTCGCCACGTTCGATCAGCCGCCGGGCAGTCTGCAGCCCGGCGCCCAGGAACGTATCCGGGGCGCAGCCCAGCCGCAGCCCCGCGGCGTCGGCCGTTTTCAGCAGGCCCAGGCCGGAATCGCGGTCCAGCGAGAACGGCTTTTCCGTCCAGACGTGTTTGCCGGCATCGACGGCGGCCGTGGCCACTTCCACGTGCGCGGCCGGGATGGTCAGGTTGACGATGATTTCGACGTCGGGGTGGTTCAGGGCGGCGTCCACCCCGCCCCACTCCGGGATGCCGTATTCCTTGGCCCGCGCCCCGGCCGCCTCCTCGAAGAGGTCGGCGATCACGTGGACCTTAAGGTCGGGGAAGACGGTCAGGTTGTCCAGGTACTGCTTGCTGATGTTGCCGGCGCCGATGACGGCGACGCCCACGGGGCCGCGGCCGGCGGCACGGTTCGCTGCTACACGGTTCGGTGCGGCGCTCATGCGTTCACGCCCTTCGCGCCGGCGGAACCGCTTTGCAGGTAGCCCAGGCTCTGGGCGATGCCGTCGAAGATGTCGCCGGAGTAGTCGTCGAATTCCACGACCCCGACTTCGAGGGACTGCGCCGCGGCGATGACGTCCCGCACGGCGATCTTGCCCTGCCCGGCCGGCTGCTGCGCCTTGGTGTCCGTGGAGACGGGGCCGTCCTTGATGTGGATGAATCTGACCCTGTCGCCGAGGCGCTGCAGCAGTTGCACCGGGTCCTGGCCGCCGACGGCGGCCCAGTAGGTGTCCACTTCCAGGACGAGTTCCGGGTCCAGGAGTCCCTCGAAGTACTCCAGGGCGGTCTGGCCCTCGATGCTGGACTCCAGCTCCCAGGCGTGGTTGTGGTAGCCGACGCGGATGCCGTACCCGGCGCCCTTCTTGGCGGCGGCGTTGAGCCTCGCTGCGGTGGCCTGGATGTCCTCGGCGGACTGCCAGTGCTCGGCCGGGAGGTAGGGGTCGATCACCGTGGTGATGCCCAACACCTTGGCCGCGGCGAAGATTTCGTCCTGGTCCTGGCTCAGCAGCGGGGCATGGCCGGACGGGGCGGTCAGGCCGTTCTCCTTCAGGGCAGCGCCGAGCTCGGCGGCCGTAGCGACGAAGTTGTAGGGCTCAACCTGGGTGAAACCGAGTTCGGCGACCTTTTTGATGGTGCCGGGCAAGTCTTCCTGGAGGGCGTTGCGGAGGGTGTACAGCTGGATTGAATAAGACACGGGATTCCTTTGCACGAGTTCGGCTTCGAAGGTGTGAGGGTCAGCCCTGACGGCGGGAAGGGGCGTCCATTCCGTTTGATTCTGCGCGAAGAAGGACTGCACGCCCATGGGCAGCGAGATGATTTGTCTGGAGCGGAGGAACACGATGGCTCCAAACTAGGGAGACTTTTGCCGGGCGTCAAGCAAAAGTTGGAAACTACGTGTCAATCTTTGTGAAGCGTGACATGCAGAAGATCTTCGTGCTATCACTTACTCATGAGTACGCCCACCGGCACCGAGCCCGCAACCCCCGAGGCCGGCGGCAGCCTGTCCCGCGCCGGAGACCTCTTCCAGCTCCTGCGCGACGGCAAGGCCCGGACCCGCGCGGAGCTGGCCCTGACCACCGGGCTCGCCCGGTCCACTGTCGCTTCCCGCATCGACGCGCTGATGGTCTCCGGGCTCGTCGGCCCCGCCGGGGAGGCGAGCTCCAGCGGCGGCCGCCCGCCGTCGCGCTTTGCCTTCAACCCGGCGGCCCGCGTCGTCCTGGCGGTGGATGTCGGGGCCACCCACGTGATCATCGCCGTCACGGACCTCGGCGGGACGGTGCTCGCGGAGCGCCAGCTGGCGCAGGATGTCGCCGACGGCCCGGTGGTTGTCTTGGACCGGGTGATCGAGGAAGGGCTGCAGCTGCTCGGCGGGGCCGGCCGGGGAATTGGGGACCTGGCCGGCGCCGGCATCGGGCTCCCGGGGCCCGTGGAACACGCCACAGGCATGCCGGTGAAGCCGCCAATCATGCCCGGCTGGGACGGGTTCGACGTCGTCCGCCACGTCCAGCGGTCCCTTCCGGTGCCGGTCCTGGTGGACAACGACGTGAACATCATGGCGCTGGGGGAGCGCACGGCGCACTGGCCTGACGACGAAAACTTCCTGTTCATCAAGGTGGCCACCGGCATCGGGGCGGGCATCATCAGCAGCGGCCAGCTCCAGCGCGGAGCCAACGGGACGGCCGGCGACCTCGGACACGTCCGGGTTCCGCGTGGCGATGACGTGCTGTGCCGTTGCGGCAACTACGGGTGCCTCGAAGCCCTTGCGTCCGGGCCCGCCGTCGCCAAGGCGCTGACGCGGCAGGGCCTGCCGGCGCACGACGGCGGCGATGTGTTGCGCCTGGTCGCCGAAGGGAACCTGCAGGCCATCCAGGCGCTGCGGCAGGCCGGCAGGGACCTCGGCGACGTCCTCTCCATGGTCGTTAACCTGCTGAACCCCTCGGTGATTGTGATCGGCGGAAGCCTCGGCCAGGCCGGGGAGCATCTGATGGCCGGCGTCCGCGAGGTGGTCTACCGGCGCTCGCTGCCGCTGGCCACGGCGCACCTGCGGATCGGCGTGTCCCGGGCCGGTGACCAGGCCGCGATCCTCGGCGCCAGCCAGATGGTCACGCAGCATGTGCTCTCACCCGCGGTCATTGAGGCGACCCTGCAGGCCACGGGCTAGGGGTGTCCCGGAAAGCGGCGCGCCCGGCAGGGGTGTCCCGGAAAGCGTCACATTCCGAAGGCGCGGCCGGGGCCCGTGATAGCAATGGGGACTGATGAAATCATATTTCTGCCCGGCCGCCGGGCTACGGGCCGCCCCATGAGCAGCGTGGCCCGGGCGCCGCGCGGCTGGCTCCTCATGCTCGCGATCGGGCTGATCGCGCTGAACATGCGCGGCCCGTTGGTGGCGGTGGCGCCGGTGATCGCCCAACTGGAGGACGATCTCGGGTTCACCCCGGTGGAATTGGGATTCCTGACCGGCATCCCGGTCCTGTGCTTTGCCCTGGCCGCGCCCCTGGCCTCGCTGGCCGGGCGCAAGTTGGGGCCAGAATTCGCCATCACCCTGACCCTGCTCGGGGTGCTCTTCGGCGTCGTGGTCCGCTCGGCCGGCGGGGGTGCCCTGGTCATGCTGGGCACGGTGATCCTCGGCGTCGCCATTACGATCGGCAACATCGTGGTCCCGCTGATCATCCGCCGTGACTTCACCCCCGCCCGGCAAGGCGCGGCAATGGGCACCTACACCGCGGCACTGAACATCGGCTCGTTCCTGACCTCCATGGTGTCGGCGCCGCTGGCTGAACTCCTGGGCTGGCGGCCCGCGATTGCCGCCAGTGGCCTGTTCGCGGTGGCGGCCGCCGCCGTGTGGGTGATCGCGGTTGGCCGGCGGGCCTTTATTCCGGCCGCCGTCACTGCGGCGGACCCGCGGCGGCCCGGGAAGCTCACCTCCCGGTGGATCACGGCAGCGCTGACCTTCGGGTTCGCCGGGCAGGCGTTCTCCTACTACGGAGTGACTGCCTGGCTGCCGAGCCTGCTCTCGGACGAACTCGGCATGGCGCCCGCAGCCGCCGGGGCAGGGTCCTCGCTCTTCCAGATCCTGGCCATTGTGGGCGGACTGGGCGTGCCGCTGGCGGCCCGGTTCGCCAGTACGACGGCTGTGGGCCTCGCCCTGGGGCTGCTGTGGCTCACCGTACCCGTGGGCCTGCTGCTGGCACCGGAGCTGTGGTGGCTGTGGTGTTCCTTCGGCGGTGTGGCCCAGGGCGGCGGCATCACGCTGATCTTCCTGGCCATTATCCGGCTGGCGCGGGACCAGGCCTCGGCGGCCCGGATGTCCGCCGTCGTCCAGGGGACAGGATACTCCTTCGGGGCAGTGGCGCCGACCCTGCTGGGCTACGTCCACGGGACCACCGGCGCCTGGACCGGCCCGCTGCTGATGATCCTGTGCTCGGTGGCCGCGTTCATCCTGGGCACCTCCCTGTCACTGCGGCGGGTGCCGAAGCCCCACTGATTCGCTGTCGCGCCGGGGTGATGTCAATCGCGACGACAGATAAGGCCCATGTTCGCGGGGAACATGGGCCTTACCTGTCGTACCGACGCCGTTGTCGAGTACGGGGGGATTTTCCGTTGCTGGACTGCCACCCGGATTTCGGGGTGCCTGTTGCGAAGGGCCCGGCAGCCCAGCCAACGGAAATCTGTGCGGACCCGGTTGCCCGGGACCCGGAGTCCTACGCCGGAACCAGTGCGGGGTCCCCGCTGGCGACGTCGGCGCCGTCGCGCGCTTCATGCAGGAAGCGGTCGTAGGCCGGCAGCGTCAGGAAGGCCGGGAACTCGCTGCTGAGGGTGACTTCCTCGAAGATGTCCCGCGCGTCGGCGAAACGGTCTCCTTCGAAGCGCTCCAGCTTGGCGAATTCCTCGTCCAGCATGTCCTCCACCCACTCCCGGGTGATCACGTCGCCGTGGTCAGTGATGGCCCGGGCGAAGATCCACTGCCACAGCTGCGAGCGGGAGATTTCCGCGGTGGCGGCGTCCTCCATCAGGTTGTGAATGGCCACCGCGCCGTTGCCGCGCAGCCACGACTCGATGTAGCGGATCCCCACTTCGATGTTGTTCCGGATCCCCTGCTCAGTGATGGTTCCGGTGGTCGCGGAGATGTCCAGGAGCGCGCGGTCGTCCGCGGTGACGTCCTCGCGGAGGCGCTCGAGCTGGTTCGGACGCTCGCCGAGGACGGCGTCGAACACCTCGCGGCAGACCGGCACCAGGTCCGGGTGCGCCACCCAGGAGCCGTCGAAGCCGTCGTTCGCCTCACGGGTCTTGTCCGCGCGGACCTTCTCGAAGGCGATCGCGTTGGCGTCCGCATCCTTGCGGTTGGGGACGGCGGCGGCCATGCCGCCGATCGCCATGGCGCCGCGCTTGTGGCAGGCCCGGACCAGCTGCTCCGTGTAGGCGCGCATGAACGGCTGGGTCATAGTGACCTGGCCGCGGTCCGGGAGCACGAAGCGCGGTCCCCGGGTGCGGAAGTTCTTGATCAGGGAGAAGATGTAGTCCCAGCGGCCGGCGTTCAGGCCCGCGGCGTGGTCCCGGAGTTCGTAGAGGATCTCCTCCATTTCGAACGCCGCGGTGATGGTCTCGATCAGCACGGTCGCGCGGATGGTGCCCTGCGGGATACCCAGCAGGTCCTGCGCCATGATGAAGATGTCGTTCCACAGCCGGGCCTCGAGGTGGCTCTCGATCTTCGGCAGGTAGAAGTACGGACCTTTGCCCTGGGCGATCAGGCGGCGGGCGTTGTGGAAGAAGTACAAGCCAAAATCCACGATCCCGCCGGCAATAGGCGTGCCATCGATGAGCATGTGCTTTTCCGGCAGGTGCCAGCCGCGGGGGCGGACCACGACTGTGGGCAGTTCCCCGGCCGGGCGCAGCTTGTACTCCTTGCCCTCCGGGGAAGTGAAGTCGATCCGGCGCTCCAGCGCATCGGTGAGGTTCAGCTGGCCCTGGATCACGTTGCGCCAGGACGGCGTGGAGGAGTCCTCCATGTCCGCGAGCCACACCTTGGCGCCGGAATTCAGCGCATTGATCGTCATCTTCTTGTCGACCGGCCCGGTGATTTCCACGCGGCGGTCCTCCAGGCCCGGGGCCGGGGGAGCGACGCGCCAGTTCGGGTCGTTGCGGACGGACTCGGTCTCGCGCAGGAACCGCGGGTCCTGGCCCTTGGAGATCTGCTGGCGGCGTTCCTGCCGTGCCTGCAGCAGCTCCCGACGGGGCCCTGCCGTGGCCTTGTGCAGCTTGGCAACAAACGCCAGCGCGTCCGGCGTGAGGACCTCGCTCTGCCGGCAAATCGGCTGCGCGGTCAACGTGATCCCGTTGATAGTGAAGTTGTCAGTGAAGCTGTTCATCTCAATCTCTCCTTGGAGAAGCAAAAGTTCGACGGCGGGTGGTGACGTGCGCTGAAGACGGCGGGCCGGATGCACCGGAAGCGTGCGTAAAAGGGGCCCCGTTGCCGCCCCGCCGAGGTGGGCAATGGCGAAGGCGGCAATGGGGAATAGCACGCGGAGGAGCGTTCGGTCCGCTGGCGGAACTGCCGCCGTCGTGAGTTCTAGTGGAACTGGCCTTCTTCGGTGGATCCCACCAGGGCCAGGGTGGATGCGTTCGGGTTGAGCGCGGTGGCGATGTCGTCGAAGTAGCCGGTGCCGACTTCGCGCTGGTGCTTGGTGGCGGTGTAGCCGCGGGACTCGGAGGCGAATTCCTTCTCCTGCAGCTCGACGTACGCGCTCATGCCTTCCCGGGCGTAGCCGTGGGCGAGGTCGAACATCGAGTAGTTCAGGGCGTGGAAGCCGGCCAGGGTGATGAACTGGAAGGTGAAGCCCATGGCGCCGAGTTCGCGCTGGAACTTCGCGATCGTGGCGTCATCGAGGTGCTTGCGCCAGTTGAACGACGGCGAGCAGTTGTAGGAGAGCATCTGGTCCGGGAACTCGGCCTTGACGGATTCCGCGAATTTGCGGGCCAGTTCCAGGTCCGGGGTGCCCGTCTCCATCCAGATGAGGTCGGAGTACGGGGCGTAGGCCTTGGCGCGGGCGATGCAGGGTTCGATCCCGTTGCGGACCTTGTAGAAGCCCTCCGGGGTGCGGACCGGCTGGCCGCCTTCGCGGAGGATGAATTCCTGGTCACGCTCGTCGACGTCGGAGGTGATCAGGGTGGCCGCCTCGGCGTCGGTGCGGGCGATGATGACCGACGGGGTACCGGCGACGTCGGCGGCGAGCCGGGCCGCGTTCAGCGTCCGGACGTGCTGCTGGGTGGGGATCAGGACCTTGCCGCCGAGGTGGCCGCACTTCTTTTCCGAGGCGAGCTGGTCTTCCCAGTGCACGCCCGCGGCACCGGCCTGGATCATCGACTTCATGAGCTCGTAGGCGTTGAGCGGGCCGCCGAAGCCGGCTTCGGCGTCGGCCACGATCGGGACCATCCAGTCCTCGACGGTCTGGATGCCCTCGGAGAACTCGATCTGGTCCGCGCGGAGCAGGGCGTTGTTGATGCGCCGGACCACCGTGGGAACGGAATTGGCGGGGTAGAGCGACTGGTCCGGGTAGGTGTGGCCGGAGTTGTTGGCGTCCGCGGCGACCTGCCAGCCGGAGAGGTAGATGGCGCGGAGGCCGGCCTTGACCTGCTGCACGGCCTGGTTGCCGGTCAGGGCGCCGAGGGCGTTGGTGTAGCCGCCGGTCTTGTGCTCTTCGGTGAGCTGCTTCCACAGCTTTTCGGAGCCGCGCCGGGCGAGGGTGTGTTCTTCGGAGACGCGGCCGCGGAGGCGGACGACGTCGGAGGCCTTGTAGTCCCGGGTCACACCTTCCCAGCGGGGGTTGGCGGCCCACTCGAGCTCCAGTGCGGCGGCCTGCTGCTCGGGCGTCTGCTGGGTGGGCTCAAATGCTGCAGTCATCTTTGTCTCCTTGGTGGGTCCGGGGCCGGTCAGTCTGCGTCTCTGCAGATCCTGGCTGGTTGTTCCCGGATAGTGAATCTTTCCGTGAGTTCTACTTTTCTGCACTTTCCAAGGGGTTTCTAGACCAAAACGATGGAAAGAAATGCACTTCTTCGCGTATTCTCAAGAAATGCACTCAACCAGCTGGAACCGCCAAGCCCTTGCGTCGTCCGCGCCCGCAGCGCCGGAGGTGGATGTCATCAGCCTGGGCCGGCGCGTCCGGCATCTGCGCAAGGCGGCAGGGCTCACGCTCGACGACCTGAGTGCCGCCGTCGGGACGGCCCCCAGCCAGCTGAGCCTGATGGAAAACGGCAAACGCGAGCCCAAGCTTGGTCTGCTCCAGCAGCTTGCAGCGGCACTCGGGGTGAGCATCGACGAACTGCTCGGCGCGGAGCCGCCCAACCGGCGTGCGGCGCTGGAGATCGAGCTGGAACGGTACCAGCGCAGCCCCATCTATGAGTCCCTGAATCTGCCCAAGATCCGCATCAGTTCGCGGCTTCCGATGGATGTGCTGGAGTCCATGGTGGGCCTGCAGCATGAGCTTGAACGCCGGCTCAATGAGCAGGTCGCGACGCCGGAGGAGGCCCGCCGCGCGAACGGTGAACTGCGCGCGATGATGCGCGAGAGGAACAACTATTTCCCCGAGTATGAGGCCGAGGCGCAGAAGGTCCTGGCCTCGGTGGGCCACACCAGCGGTCCGCTGTCCCACCACGTCATTTCGGACATCGCCGGGCATCTCGGATTCAGCCTCCACCATGTGGGTGATCTCCCTCATTCCACGCGTTCGGTGACTGATCTTAAGAACCGCCGAATTTATCTCACGCAGAACGCCCGCAGCGATCACGACCCCCGTTCGGTGCTGCTGCAGGCGCTGGGCCATTACGTCCTGGGCCACCAGACGCCGAACAACTACGGCGATTTCCTGATGCAGCGCGTGGCCACGAACTACTTCGCCGCCGCGCTGCTGCTGCCCGAGCAGGCCACCGTGGCATTCCTGCAGGAGGCCAAGCAGGCCAAGGAAATCGCGGTCGAGGACATCCGGGATGCCTTCGCGGTGTCCTACGAGACCGCCGCGCACCGCTTCACCAACCTGGCCACCCAGCACCTGGGCATCCGCACGCACTTCCAGAAGACGCACAAGAGCGGCATCATCTACAAGGCCTACGAGAACGACGGCGTGACGTTCCCGCAGGACCACACCGGCGCCATCGAGGGTCAGTTCTCGTGCCGGAACTGGACGTCCCGGGTGGTGTTCGACGTCCCGGACAAGTTCAGCGCCTACAACCAGTACACGGACACCCCGGCCGGGACGTACTGGTGCACGGCCCGGACGGAACGCTCCGCGAACGGGGAGTTCTCCCTGTCCGTGGGTGTCCCGTATGCGCACGTGAAGTGGTTCCGCGGCCGCGACACCACCGAGCGGTCCAAGTCCACCTGCCCGGACGAAAGCTGCTGCCGCCGCCCGCCGGCGTCGCTGACCGCCGAGTGGGCCGGGAACGCCTGGCCCTCGGCCCGGGCCCACTCCCACCTGCTGGCGGCCATGCCGCCGGGCGCCTTCCCGGGCGTGGACGAGACAGAGGTCTACTCCTTCCTGCAGGCGCACTCGGGGAACTGACCCTTCCGCAGCTTCTGCAGGATTTTCCCAGACGCTCCCCCAGGTCCTGCGGTTTTTGGCGGGACGCTCCCTCAGATCCGGCCCGAAGCCCCCCGGCGCTCCCTCAGATCAGGCGAGGGAGCGTTCGGCGATCGGTTGCCAAAGCTGAGGGAGCGTTCCGTGGGGGGCGGCTGGCAGGCGGGCGGACTATATTGGCCTGTGTCAGCTCATCGATCCATCTCGCGGGAGCGTGCGCCCATGGCCAAGGAACTTGCCACCCAGCTCATCGAACAACTCCAGGCTGCCGGCGTGCAGCGGATCTACGGGATTGTGGGGGACAGCCTCAACCCGATTGTCGACGCCGTCCGCAAGACCGGCGGCTCGCAACAGGGCGGGATCGACTGGATCCATGTCCGGCATGAGGAGGCGGCCGCCTTCGCCGCGGCGGCGGAAGCCCAGCTGACCGGCCGGCTCGCGGTGTGCGCCGGCTCCTGCGGACCCGGCAACCTGCACCTGATCAACGGCCTGTACGACGCCAACCGTTCCGGGGCGCCGGTGCTGGCCATCGCCTCTCACATCCCCAGCAAGCAGATCGGCAGCAGTTTCTTCCAGGAAACCCACCCCGACCGGCTCTTCAACGAGTGCTCGGTCTACTCCGAGCTGATCAGCACCGCGGAGCAGGCGCCCCGCGTCATGCACAGCGCCATCCAGCACGCCGTCGGCCTCAGGGGCGTCGCCGTCGTGACCCTTCCCGGTGACATCGCCGGCCTGGAGGCGACGGCCGAAACGCCGGCCCCGGCGACCTTCCGGCCGGCGACGCTGATGCCGGACCCCGCGAGTGTGCAGGAACTGGCCGACGCCATCAACGCCGCCGGCAAGGTGGCCATCTTTGCTGGTGCCGGCGCCGAGGGCGCCCACGACGAGGTGATTGCGCTCGCCGGGCTGATCGCGGCGCCGATCGGCCACAGCCTCCGCGGCAAAGACTTCATGCAGTATGACAACGCCTATGACATCGGCATGACCGGGTTGCTGGGTTACGGCGCCGCGGCCGAGGGCATCGAGGACGCGGACCTGCTGATCCTGCTGGGCACGGACTTCCCGTACGACCAGTTCCTTCCCGGAACCCGGACGGCGCAGGTGGACCGGGCCGCGCACAAACTGGGGCGGCGGACCGACGTCGACGTCGCAGTGCACGGCGACGTCCTCCCCACCCTTGCCGCCCTCATGCCGTTGGTCACGGCCAAGAAGAGCCGCCGTTTCCTGGATGCGATGCTGAAGAAACACGACCGGCTCATGAACAAGGCCGTGGGGGCGTATACCCGCAACGTCGGGACGAAACAGCCGATCCACCCGGAATATGCGGCCTCGCTGCTGGACCAGGTGGCGGCGAGGGACGCGATTTTCACGGCGGACACCGGCATGTGCAATGTCTGGACCGCCCGGTACATCAACCCGCTGGGCACCCGCCGGCTGATCGGCTCGTACCTGCACGGGTCCATGGCCAACGCGCTGCCGCACGCGATCGGCGCCCAGCTGGCATACCCCGGCCGGCAGGTGGTTTCGGTCTCCGGCGACGGCGGCCTGTCGATGCTGCTGGGCGAGCTCATTACGGTCGCCGCGCACCGGCTGCCCGTGAACGTGGTGGTCTTCAACAACTCCACCCTGGGCATGGTGAAACTCGAAATGCTGGTGGACGGGCTCCCGGACTTCGGCGTCGACGTCCCGGACGCCAACTACGCGGACGTTGCCCGGGCCCTGGGCTTCCACGCCGAGCGCGTCACGGATCCGTCCCGCATCGAGGCCGCGTACCGGGAAGCCTTCGCCCACCCCGGCCCGTCGCTGGTGGAGCTCATCACGGACCCCAAGGCGCTGTCCCTCCCGCCGAAGATCAAGGGCGCGCAGGTCCTGGGCTTCGCCACGGCCATGTCCAAAGTGGTCCTGAACCGGGGCGCCGGCGAGGCCGTCAGTATGGCACGGAGCAACCTGCGGAACGTCCCGCGGCGCTAGGGGCGGGCCCGGCGAGTTCGCCGGAAGCTGCCCGGCTCGCCGGACATGTCCGGCGAACTGGAGACATTCCGGCGAACTGCGCACCAATCGAGGCGAAGGGGGTGGCCATGAAAGATCACCGCATGGCGAAAATTGTGGCGGCGGGAACCATCGCCGTGCTCACGGCTTGTGCGCCCCCGGTACCAGGGCTTGTGAAGGCCGACGGCGTCGAACGGGTGCCGGTGGACCGCGCCGCGTACGCTGCCGAATTTCAGGCATTCCGGGCCTCCGCCCTGACGTTGGGAGCCGCGCTGCTGGCCGACGGCGGTGAAGGGGCCGAAGGGAACGTGGTGTCGTCCCCCGGCAGCCTGCTGATCGCGCTCGCCATGCTGCGGGCAGGGGCGTCCGGGGAGACCGCCGTCGAAATGGACCAGATGCTGGGGCTCCCGGACGGCAACCGGGATGAGGCCATGAACGCCCTGCTCGAGTCCCTGGCTGCGTACGACGGTGATCCCGGCTCGGTCGACGAAAAGGACCCGCCCCGGAAGCCGGTCATGCATGCGGCCAACGGTCTGTTTGTGGACAAGGACGTACCAACCGGAAAGAACTACCTGGAAACCCTTGCCCGGCACTACGGCACCGGGGTGTACCCCGTGGACTTCCGGGATGAGGCCGCCACGGGGCCGGCCCTGGATGCCTGGGTGGACCGGAACACGGGCGGCCGGATCAAGAAAGCACCCGCGGAGTACGATCGCGACAACACGTTCAGCCTCCTCAATGCCCTGTACTTCGCCGCGGCATGGCAGTCGCCTTTCGACCCGAACGACACCTCGGACAGCCCCTTCACGAAGTCCGGTGGCGAGGAAATCAGCTTGCCGACCATGTACAACTCGCTGCAGCTGGCCTATGCGGAGGGCCCTGGCTGGCGGGCGGTCGAGCTGCCGTACGCAGAAGGTTTTGCCATGCGGCTGGTGCTGCCCGGTCCTGGCGTTGGGCCGGAGAGCCTCACGGCGGCCAAGCTGACGGCAATTGCGGCGGCCCTGGACACGGCCCCGGAGGTCTCCGCACTGATCTCCCTGCCCAAGTGGGACCACAAGAGCACCTTCGACCTGCGGAAGGTATTTGAAGCGCTGGGGCTGGCCAGGACCCTGGTCACCACCGAAGACTTCGACGCCATCCAGCCGAAGCTGACGCTCACGCAGGCCGCCCAGGCCGCCAACATCACCGTTGCCGAGAAGGGAACGGTGGCCGCCGCCGTGACGCAGATCAACGGCGCCGTGACCGGGGTGCCGCCCCTCCCGGACCAAACCATCGACTTCGACCGGCCGTTCCTCTACCAGGTCGTGCACACCGAAACCGGGCTCCCGATCTTCATGGGGAAGGTCGCGGACCCGCGCTGAGGGGCGGCCTACCGGGACCCACATCGCCGGAAGCCCTCCAGTTCGCCGTAAACTTCCGGCGAACTGGAGGGACTCCGGCGAACTCGACGGCTTAGGGCGTCCCGCTCCGGCGCTCTTGTGCCAGGGCCGCCGCCACTTTTCCAATCAGCTCGTACGGGACAGGCTTCCGCAACGGGAACTTCAGGGTGCCCTTCGCGGCGCGGTAGGGGGCGAGTTCCGTGCTCAGCGATTCGTCGCCGTCGGGCACGGGGTAGACGGAGATGTGGTGCGCCCAGCCCGCGAAATATACGACGTATCTGCCCCCGAGCGTGATCGTCGGGATGCCGTAACTGATCATCTCCCCTGATCCGGGTACCGCCGCATGGCAGCATCGCCGGATCTCCTGCAGCGCCTCCTGCACGTCAGCAGGAAACGAGGCGATGTATTCCTCCACGGACTCAAAGTGCTGTGCCATTGCCGTTCCCTCCAACGATCCCAGCAACGAGTTAGCGCGGGCCGCCCTGCCACAAGGCGTCGAACGGCGCGCCCGAGGCCACACGGTTCCGGATGCCGGCGGTCACAAACGCCTTCGCCGTCCGGGCGGCGGCCAGCGGCGTCGCACCCTTGGCGAGCTCGGCCGTCACCGCCGCGGCCAAAGAGCACCCGGCGCCGGAGACTGCCACCTCGCCCACCTTCGGGGCGGACAGGACTTCCAGGGTTTCGCCGTCGTAGTAGACGTCGACGGCGTCGGGGCCTTCGAGCCGCACGCCGCCCTTGGCGAGCACCGCGGCGCCGCTGAGCTCATGGATGCGGACCGCGGCGGCCTTGAGGGACTCGACGTCGCTGATCTCCAGCCCGGAGAGCGACTCGGCCTCGAAATGGTTGGGCGTGACGAAGGTGGCCAGCGGCAGGATGTGGGACTTGAGCGCCTGGTCGGTGTCCAGGGCGTGGCCCGGCTCCTGGCCCTTGCAGATCAGCACCGGATCCAGCACCACGTTGGCGAACTGCCCGGCCGCCAGCGCCGCGGCCACGGTCGAAATCGTCGCCGGGCTGCCCAGCATGCCGATCTTGACGGTGTCCAGCACGGCCGGTGCGCCGGACGCGGCACCGTAGGCCGCCGTCGTCGCTTCCAGCTGGTCCGCGATGACCTGCTGGTCCACCGGGACAAAACGGTGGTTCCAGTTGTCCTTGGGGTCGAAGGACACGATGCAGGTCAGGTTCGCGATCCCGAACACGCCGAGTTCCTGGAACGTCTTCAGGTCAGCCTGCGCGCCGGCGCCGCCGGTCGCTTCGGAGCCAGCGATGGTCAGCGCGACGGCGGGGGAGGAGGCGGGCTCGGTAACTGTGTCGGAAGCAGCAGCGCCATCCGCCAGGGCGGTGGAATCGAATGCGGTAGAAGTCATGGTCCCATCCTGCCATCCCGCCAAAACCGCGCGCATTGTGCTCATGAACAAGCGTTCCATGAACAGTATGAACAAAACCTGAGTGTTCCGGATCACGCGGACTAGGGTGGCGGACGGTGTTGCTTACAGGCGGCGCCGGATCCAGGAAGGTTCATTGATGAGCACCCAACTGACCGAAGCGGCCCAGACCCGGAAAGCCGTCGGCAACATCCTCAAAGGCTCGGCCGGCAACCTTGTCGAGTGGTACGACCTCTACGTCTACACCGTGTTCGCGGCCTACTTCCAGGCGCACTTCTTCAACTCCAAGGACGAGCTCCAGGCCGGCCTCGAGGCCATGGCCGTCTTCTCGACGTCGTTCCTGATGCGCCCGATCGGTGCCTGGTTCTTTGGCCGGTACGCCGACCGCAAGGGCCGCAAAGCCGCGTTGACACTGAGCGTGACCATGATGTCTGCGGGCTCTTTCGCGATTGCGGTGCTGCCCACCCAGGACGTGATCGGCCTGTGGGCCCTGATCCTGCTGGTCCTCCTCCGCGTGATCCAGGGCTTCTCCGTGGGCGGTGAGTACGGCACCAGCGCCACGTACATGTCCGAGGCTGCGACGTCCAAGCGCCGCGGCTTCTTCTCCAGCTTCCAGTACGTCACCCTGGTCGGCGGCCAGATGCTGGCACTGCTGGTCCTTGTGGTCTTGCAGAACGCCATGCCCAAGGCTGAGCTGACCGAGTGGGGCTGGCGCATCCCGTTCGCGGTGGGCGGCGTGGCCGCGCTGGTGGTCCTCTGGCTGCGGCGCTCCATGGAGGAAACCGTCTCGGCCGAACAGCTTGAGGCCGCAAAGGCCCCTGCCGTGGGAGGCCAGGCGCAGCCCGGGACCATGAAGCTGCTGTTCACCAGCTACTGGAAACCGCTCATGATCTGCATCGGAATCACCCTTGGCGGCACGGTGGCGTTCTACACGTACACCAACTTCATCCTGAAGTTCATGAACGATACCTCCGGCATCGCCAAGACGGACACGTCGGTCATCAACTTCTGGGCACTGTTCATCTTCATGCTGCTCCAGCCGGTTTACGGCATCATCTCGGACAAGGTCGGCCGCAAACCGCTGCTGCTGTGGTTCGGCATCACCGGCGTCCTGTTCACCTGGCCGCTCCTGTCCGCGCTCGCGGGGACCAAGGATCCGATCACCGCGTTCCTGCTGATGATGGGCGGTCTGCTGATCGTGGGCGGCTACACCTCCATCAACGCCCTAGTGAAGGCCGAGCTCTTCCCCGCGTCCATCCGCGCCCTCGGGGTGGGCCTGGGCTACGCGATCGCCAACTCTCTCTTCGGCGGCACCGTCCCGCTCATCGGCGCTGCTCTGCAGAAGACCGGGCAGGAAGAGCTGTTCTTCACCTACGTCACCGTGGCCATCGCCATCTCCCTGCTGGTCTACATCTTCGCGCTGAAGAACAAGAAGTCCACGCACCTGGACCACGAGCAGGGCCACGCCTGGGCGGCCGCTGGTCCGGACGCGGCTGCGGGGACGGCGGCTGCTGGTCCGGACGCGGCTGCTGGTGGTCCGGGCGACGGCGGCAGGGACGAGGACAAGGACCTCATCGACGCCTCGCGCCGCTAGGGCAGGCCGCAAGCCGTCCTCGAATTCGCCGGAAGCGCGCCGGGTCGCCGTATGTTTACGGCGACTTGGCGCGTTTCCAGCGAACTCGCGGCCTAAGGAGCGAATGGACGGCGACAACGACGGCGGCCCGGTCCCACGCTATTGGGCGTTGTCTGCGAACCGCAGCTGCAGGATCGTTGCGGCGGTGCCCGCCACGAACGTTCCCGCGAGCACAACATAGCTGCCTGGCTGGAGCGAGCCGACAGGATCGGCCACCATGCCGATCAGCAGCGGGACGATCGAATAAGGGAACCACTCCGCCCAGCCGGTCTTGCCGAACAGATTGCCCAGGGCCAGCATAACGAGCGAGAAAGCGATGGGGGCCACTTCGCCTCGGCTCCACACAGCGATCCAGGCGACCACTGGCGCGAGCAGGAATGAGATCGTCGCAGCGAGGAGCACGTGTGCGATTCCCGCCGCGGCCAACTCTGCCGAGAACCCCGGCAGCCCCAACACCAGTCCGATCGCCATGGCCTCGACGAGGACTATGACGATGAGCGCCATCCACCACACGGCCGCGACCGCCAGCTTGGCGACGGCGAACCAATGACGGGCCACGGGCAGCGCGAGCATGTTCTTGGCGGTGGCATCACCGTACTCCCGGCCAAACAGGTAGGCGATGATGAAGGTCAGCAGCAGCATCCCGCCGACACCGAAGACCAGCGTGAGCATGTAGAAGTATTGGAGCCACGTCGCCTCAAGCCCGGCAAGGCTCGCTTTGGTACCCAGAAGCCCCAGCTGGGCCGCCCGCCCCGGTTCGCGCACGATCCACATGAAAAGCGCAATACCGAGCGGCATGATCGCGAGCACCGCCAGCGTGGCCCACGTCGCCTTGGCACGGTGGAGCTTCATGAACTCGGTGCCAAGAACCTGACCGAACATCAAACCGCGCCGCCCTCGGACGAAGCGCCGGTCCTCCGGCCATCGGCACCGCGCGCATCGCCCGTCCGCGCCAGGAAGTAGCGCTCCAGATCCAGTGTGAGCAGCGCCTGCTCGCGCTCTTCCGGGGTGTAGGCGTCGGTCGCGAACGCGCGCGCCTTCGCGGCGAGTTCGTCGCGCGACGACTCCTCGATGAGACGGCCGTCGTGGACGATACCGATGCGGTCGGCCAAGTGAGCGACCTCGGCGAGGATGTGGCTCGACATGAAGACGGTGGCGCCGCGCCCGTCGGCGAGCGAACGGAGCAGCTCGCGGATCTCGACAATGCCAGCCGGATCAAGGCCGTTGGCGGGCTCGTCGAGCACGAGCAATTCGGGGGAGTGCAGCAGCGCGCGGGCGAGAGCGAGACGCTGTTTGTTGCCGAGCGAGAGCTGCCCGGCACGCCGATCGGCATAAGGATCCAAGCGCAGCAGCGTGATCGAGTCGGCGACCGACCGCGGCGGCGAACGGGTGAGCCGGCGCTGGATGTCCAGATTCTCGCGCACGGTGAGGTTGGGGTAGGCGGTCGCGGTCTCGACGAGGAAGCCAACGCGGGCGAACACAGCGGTCTCGCCAGGGATGATGCGCTGGCCCAGGACGGTCACCTCCCCGCTGCTCGGCCGGATCAGGCCGAGCATCATACGGATTGTGGTCGTTTTGCCCGCCCCGTTCCTGCCGAGGAACCCGTAGATCTCGCCCCGGCGGACGTCAAGGTTGAGCGAGTCGACGGCGGTGACGTCGCGGTACCGCTTGACGAGGGCGCGCGTGGAAACCGCGGAGTCAGGCATGGGGCTCCTCCATGGCCCCATCCTGCCACCACGCCCGGAGCGTTCACAGGGTGAAGCTGCGGCTGCATCAGGCTCCCGCACCGTCGGGTGCGAGAATGGAGGCGGTTCCGGCTGCTTGTGTTACCGGGGCCGTCCAGTGCTAATACAGCCGGCCGCCCAGCGTGTTCCCCTTGCGGGTGCGGGCCGCCGAGCGAACCACTACGAATGGAATACCCATGACTTCCGCCAAGACCTTCCCGGCGTCAGCCGCACCAAGGTTCGCCTCGATCGGCTCCCCACATTTCGGCATCATGCTCGCTGTCATGGCCGTGGTGCTGATCCTGTCCAACATCGGGGCGTCCAAGGGCGTGGCGATCGGCCCCGTGATCACCGACGGCGGCTTCTTCCTCTTCCCGCTGGCGTACATCCTGGGCGATGTCATCAGCGAGGTCTATGGCTTCAAAGTGGCGCGCAAGGCCATCATCACCAGCTTTGCGCTGTCCGTCTTCGCGTCGCTCTGCTACTGGGTCATCATCGCCCTTCCGGGGTTCGACGACGAATACGGTTCCTCCAAGCAGGCAGCCTTGGAAGGCGCACTGGGACCGGTCCCGCAGATTGTGCTGGCATCGCTGCTGGCCTTCCTCGCCGGCCAGACCATCAACTCCTGGATCTTGGTGAAGATGAAGGCGCGGACCGGGGAAAGGGCCCTGTGGGCGCGCATCATGGGCTCCTCCGTGGCGGGTGAGTTCGTGGACACCCTGATTTTCTGCAGCATCGCCGCATCCGTGATCGGAATTACCGACGCCGCGATGTTCATGAACTACGTCCTAGTGGGCTTCCTCTACAAGACCCTCGTGGAGTTCGCCTTCGTCCCGCTGACCTCGCTCGCCATCGGCTGGGTCAAGAAGCGCGAACCGAGCTACGGCGCCTAGGACTCCTCCTCATCCTCCGGCCGCCGGCCAGTTGGGAGCTAGCCGGTTCGGAGCCAGCAGCCGCCCAATTCGCCGAAAACCCGCGGTGTCGCCGTAAGTTTCCGACGACGTGGCGGGCTACCGGCGAATTCGAGTCGTTGGGGTGCGGGGTGTGGGGTGCCGGGCGCCGCAACGCATTCGACGCTCAGGGGTGCCGGCGGCCGGCCAGCGCACGAAGCAGACGGTGTTTGAATTCCTGCTCGCGAAAGAGGTCCTTCCACTCCACGCGGACGAACCGCCAGCCCTCTTCAACCAGGGCCTTCTCCCGGCGCCGTTCCTCGAAGAGCACCTCGGCCGTGGGACTGTAGTCGAAGTACTTGATTTTGCCGTCGAACTCGAGGGCGACCTTTTCCTCCTTCCATGCAAAGTCCAGGCGATGGCGCCCGGCGCGGCTCGACACTTCCAGCTGCGGCTCAGGTGGCCGGATCCGCAGCCGCAGGATCAGGTCGCGGGTCAGGGTCTCGCCGGGAGATTCGGAGCGCGGATCGGCCGCGGCCAGGACACGGCGGAAAGTCCGAATGCCCCGGCGGCCGTCCAGGTCATCTGCCATGGCCTGCAGGGCGCCCGGGTCCGCGCCGAGTCGAAGCGCGTGGTCCGTGAGGATCAACGCCTGCCTGTAGGGCAGCAGCATGGCGCAGTCGGCCGTCGTGCGCTCCAGGGACGTGGTCCGGAGGCCGTTCACCACGGCGACGTCGTGGTCGGCGAAGGGGCGCGTGTGGCAGCGGACGTCACTGCCGTGACGCTCGTTCGAGGGCCGTACCTTCTGGAGGACATGGATCATGTCATCCACTTCCCACAGGTGGAGGAGGCGGAGGCGCGCCGCGGAAGTGTGGCTGTAGTGGAAGGCTCCTGTCGACGTCGTACGCGTTCCGTGGGCGTGCGCGTAGATGAGCTGCCGGCTCCGGACAGTATGCGACTGGGCGTTCCAGAGGCTGGCGCGGATGTAGCAGCCGTGCCGAAGCCGGACGAGGGTGCCTGAATCGAGGAGCGAGCGGATGGCGCGCGAGCTGAAGCCGAGATCCAGGAGCTGTTCGGTGCGCCAGAGGTTACCGGTCTGCGGCAGCTCCAGCACGGGGTTATGCGTCATGCCACCAGCTTCGGCCGCTGCAGGAGCAGGCGGGAGGCCCCGCCGTCGCTATGTGGAAAACACGAGGGCGCCGCACCTTGGCTTCTTTGGGGGACGGCCGCTTGGACGCCGCCCAATTCGCCAGAAAGCGGCGAAGGCGCCGCAAAGTTACGGCGAACTCGGTGGTTTCCCGCGAATTCGGCGGGGCGTCAGCCGGGAACGCGGGCGGTGGTTCCGCGGACGATGAGGTCCGGCTCGATCAGCTGGCGCTCAGGCTCGAGGGCCGGGTCCTGGATCCGTGCCAGCAGGGCGCTTGCGACGCCGGACCCGACAATGTCGCTCCGGTTGTCCACCGAGGTCATGTCCAGATACCGCGACTTGGCCAGCGGGGAGTTGTCGTAGCCGATCACGGAGAGCTCTTCCGGGATGGACAAGCCCCGGGCCTTGGCTGCGGCGAAGGCGCCCAGGGCCATGGTGTCATTGGCGGCGAACAGGGCGGTCGTGTCGGGGTGGTGGTCAAGGACCCAGCAGGCGGCCGCATAGCCGTCCTCCTCAGAGGTGCCGCGGGATTCGCCGGCGATCCGGGCCTCGACGCCGGCCTCCAGGATGCGGCGGCGGAAGCCCTCCCGCCGGTGGGCCGCGGCGCCGCCGGAGCCCGAGAGGTGTCCGATGCGTGTGTGGCCGAGCCCGATCAGGTGCTCCGCCGCCATGCGGCCGCCGTCGTCGTCGTCGTTGGTGATGAGCCCGGCGCCGGCGGGAACGCCGTTCCGCCAGCCGGCGACGACGGCGGGAACCCAAGTGCCGGCCATCATGGACTCGCTCGGCTCGGCGGCGATGACGAGGCCCTCCACATGCATGGACAGCAGGCCGTCCACGGCCTCCGTGATGCGGTTCTCGCCGGGGCGGGAATCGGCGAGGGTGACCTGGTAGCCGTGGGGGGAGAACACGGATTCCATGCCGCGCAGGAGGTCCACGAACCAGGGGTTCCGGAAGTCGTCAATGACCAGCCCGATGCTTTTCGTCTGGCTGCTGGCGAGCGTGGTCGCCGCCCGGCTGGGGCGGTAACCGAGCTCCGACATGGCCGCCCGGACGGCCTCCCGACGCTTCTCGCTGACCTTTGACGGGTTTTGAAGCACGAGCGAGACCAGTGACGGGGAGACGCCGGCGCTCTTGGCGACGTCGTAGATCGTCGGGCGGCGGGTTCTGGGGGTATTCAACGACATCTGCAGGGCCTTTCACGTCTCATCCGAGGATAACCGGTCAACCATTGACAGGACATATGGACATAGCTACGCTTTTGTTCAGCGCCAGATTTTGTAGCGCTCCAATTTCTACCGTCGGGCCGTCGGCCTGACCGAATTTCAAAGGAGAAATCGATGGCTGACAGTTTGGGAGTTGCCGTAATCGGCGCCGGCATGGCAGGAAAAGCGCATGCGGCCGCGTACCGCACGGCGTCGGCGCTCTACAGCCCGGTTCTTCCTCCTATCCGGCTGGTCTCCATCGGCGACGTCAACGCCGAGTTCGGTTCCCTGGCCGCGAAGCGTTTCGGCTACGAACGCCACGACACCTCGTGGCAGGCGATCGCCGAGGCCGATGACATCGACGTCGTGAGCGTCGTGATCGCGAACTCCCTCCACCGCGAAGTCGTGGAGGGCCTGCTGGCCGCCGGCAAGCATGTGCTGTGCGAGAAGCCGCTGAGCGACTCAATCGAGGACGCCCGCGCCATGGCCGAGGCGGCCCGCAGTGCCAGTTCGATTGCCCGCATCGGGTTCACCTTCCGCCGCACGCCGGGCATCGCCTACATCCGGGACCTCATCCGCACCGGCGTGCTGGGAAACGTCCTGCACTTCAGCGGCCGCTACTGGACCGACTACGGGTTCAGCCCGTCGGCGCCCATGAGCTGGCGCTACAAGGGCGGCCCGGGCTCCGGGGCCCTGGCCGACGTCGGCAGCCACCTGACGTACGTCGCTGAGTTCCTCTGCGGCGACATCAAGTCCATCAGCGGCGGACGCCTCAGCACCGTGATCGACAAGCGCCCGCTGCCGCTGGGCGCCGTCATGGGCCACGACCACGCCGCGGTCAGCGACACGTTCGAGCCGGTCGAGAACGACGACTACGCGGTGTTTTCCGCCGAATTCGAGAACGGTGCAGGCGGCTTCGAGGTCTCCCGGGTCGCCGCAGGGCACGCGAACAGCCTCATCTTCGAGGTCTTCTGCGAGAACGGCGCCGCCCGGTTCGACCAGCGCCGCCCCGCGGAGATCGAGCTGTTCCTCAACGACGGCCCGGCCAACGAAAACGGCTACCGCCAGGTGATCCTCGGCCCCGGACACCCCTACATCGCCGGCGGGCTGGCCATGGACGCGCCCAGCGTCGGCTTCGGCCAGAACGACGCCTTCGGCTACCAGGCCCGGGCCTTCCTCGAGGAGGTCGCCGGCCTCAGCGAGGCGGACTCCCTGCCCCGCTGCGCCACGTTCGACGAGGGCGTGCGCAACATGGAGCTGCTCGGCGCAGTCACCGAATCCGCCCTCAACAACGGAAAGAAAATCACGCTATGAAACTCGGCGTCTACAACGCAATCCTGCACGACCGGCCCCTTCCCGAGGCCCTCAAGGTCATCGCCAACCTCGGACTGACCGGCATCGAAATCAACACGGGCGGGTTCCTGCCGGCCGTTCACGTCCCCACCATGGACCAGATCCTGGAAAGCGATGCGGCCCGCGATGACTACCTCGCGATTTTCGAGGGCACCGGTGTCTCGATTGCCGGCCTGAACTGCAATGGCAACCCGCTGCACCCCAAACGTGAGATCGGCGGGAAGCATGCCGAGGACATCCGCCGCTCCATCCGGTTGGCGCAGCGGCTGGGACAGGACCGTGTGGTGACCATGTCCGGCCTGCCCGGCGGCGAACCCGGGGCCACCACGGTCAACTGGGTGGTCAACGCCTGGAACTCGGCGGCCCTGGACGTGCTCGACTACCAATGGGGCATCGCGGCCGACTTCTGGAAGGAAACCGACCGCCTGGCCGCCGACCATGGCGTGAAGGTGGCCCTCGAGCTGCACCCGCAGAACATCGTGTTCAACACCGCCGATGTCCACAAGCTCATTGAGCTTACCGGCGCGACCCATGTCGGCGTCGAGCTGGACGCCTCGCACCTGTTCTGGCAGCAGATGGATCCGGTCGCGGTGGTCCGCGAACTCGGCCCGCTGGTCTTCCAGGCCGCGGCGAAGGACGTCCGCATCAATACCGCCAACGCAGCGCTCTACGGTGTCCTCGACAACAGCTTCCGGCGGCTCTCCCCGGACGAAAACCGCACCAACCTCGGCGGCGACGAGTGGGCCAACGAATGGCCCAAGGACTCCGCCTGGGACTTCGTTGCCCTGGGCCGCGGGCACGACTCAGCCTACTGGACCGAGTTCCTGCGCGCGCTCTACGAGGTGGACCCGGAGATGCTGGTCAACATCGAGCACGAGGACGTCTCCCTGGGCCGGATCGAGGGCCTCCAGGTGGCGGCCAAGGTCCTGCGGGACGCCGACTCGGCACTCGCGGCGTCGCTGCACCTCACCAACTGACGGCCCGGCACCCGAGTTCTGCCGCCGAGTCGCCGGAACACTGCGGGGTCGCCGGAAACTTCCGGCGATCTCGCACGGTTCCGGCGACCTCGACGCCGGGGCCGCACCGACGCCGGGGCGACCTAGGAGTAGTAGTTCGCCAGGGTCTCGGCCTTGAACTCGAAGAAGTTGCCGGCCTCGATGGCGAGTCGGGCGTCGTCGACCATCTTCACCACGAAGCGTTCGTTGTGGATCGAGATCAGGGTGGCCGAGACCATCTCCTTGGCCTTGAACAGGTGATGGATGTAGGCCCGCGAATAGTTCAGGCAGGCGTAGCAGTCGCAGCCTTCTTGCAGCGGGCCGAAGTCGCGTTTGTACTTGGCGCCGGAGAGGTTGTACCGGCCGGTGGGGTGGTAGAACGCCGAGTTGCGGGCCACCCGGGTGGGGGAGACGCAGTCGAAGGTGTCCGCGCCGTTTTCAATGGCCGTAAAGATGTCGTCCGGTTCGGAGATGCCCAGCAGGTGCCGCGGCTTGTTCTCCGGCAGCTCCTCGTTGCACCAGCGCACGATCGTGCCGAGGTTCTCTTTCTCCAGCGCCCCGCCGATCCCGAAGCCGTCGAAGTTCATGGCGCCGAGGTCGCGGCAGGCCTTGCGGCGCAGGTCCTCGTACTGGGCGCCCTGGATCACCCCGAACAGGGCCTGGTAGGGCTTGCCGGCGCGCTCGTCCGTGAGCCGGAAGTGCTCGGTGATGCACCGTTCGGCCCAGCGCCGGGTCCGCTCCAGGGACTCCTCCTGGTAGCCGCGGGAGTTCTGCAGCGTGGTGAGTTCGTCGAACGCGAACATGATGTCCGCGCCGATCTGGTGCTGGACGTTCATGGAGATCTCGGGGCTGAAGCGGTGCCGGTCGCCGTTGAGGTGGCTCTTGAACCACACGCCTTCCTCGTCCACGTGGGCCAGGCGTTCTTTGCCGGGTGCGACTGCGTCGTCCGGCCCCGAATGGTCCACCGATTTCATGTCGATGACCTTCTTGAACCCGGAGCCCAGGCTCATCACCTGGAAACCGCCGGAATCGGTGAACGTGGGCCCCCTCCAGTTCATGAACGCACCCAGGCCACCGGCCTCGTCCAGGATGTCCGCACCCGGCTGCAGGTACAGGTGGTAGGCGTTGGCCAGCACCGCCTGCGCGCCGAGTTCGGCAATGGATTCCGGCAGCACGGACTTGACCGTGGCCTTGGTGCCGACGGCGATGAACGCCGGGGTCTGGATCTCCCCGTGCGGGGTGGCGATGGTGCCGGTCCGGCCCAGGAACTCACCGCCGTTGGCGGCAACCTGCCCGGCCGACGGCGGGCACGTCTCGCGCAGGCGTTTGCCCACACGGAAGGAGAACTCGGACTGCCGGGCAGGCGCGGGGGACGAAGACGCGAAGTCAGGATTGGCTGGCACGGTTCAAGTGTGCCAGCTAACGCAGCTCAGGACTCAGTGGACGGGATCCGATGTGGGGTAGTTCTCAGCCCGCCACTTGTCCCAGTAGTCGCGGACCGCCTCCAGCTGATGGGCCCCGAGGTCGTAGGTGGAGACGATTGCGAGGGATCCGCCGTCGGGCCGGACGTCGGCGATGGCGGGCTGGTCCGCCACGATCAGCAGGCCGTCCCCGTGCTCGGCATAGTTGTGGACGGTCAGACCCACCTGGTGGTTGCTGCGGAACCACACTTTGCCGGAGATTTCCTCGCCCGTGGGCAGGGTGAGCGAATACGGGTCCCCCGGCGACGGGACATCGCTGAGCCCCAGTTTCTCTATCGCGGACCCGCCGGAGCCGGGCACGGAGAAGAAGAAGGTCCGGCGCTTGCCATGCGGGTGACGCTCCAGGGCGAAGCGCAACTGGTGGAGGAATGTCAGCCAGCCCTGGGTGATGTCCTCGTCCCAGGCCGCCCACTCGGAATTGTGGTCGATTGCCGCCCGGGTGACGCTGACCTCCGTGCCCGTGGGGACAGGTTTCAAGGTGAAAACGTCGCCGCCGTCGACCACCAGGGAGGTGTGGTCGGCGCCTTCGACCACATTGGGGCCGAAGTAGATTTCGTTGATTTCGGCCTCTTGGTCATCGGCCACCCAGCCGTGCCATTGGGCGATCTTGGCGGGTTCGCGCAGCATGGTCCAAACTTGCTGCGCGTCGGAATTGATCACAACGCTCAGATTGTTCGTCATGGGGTGAATCTACAACTCCGGGACCGCCACGGGTAGGGCCCAACGCTAGACCTCAGGCGCGGACCGATTCGAGCTCGTTGGCGATCCGGCGTTCCAGGTCAACGGTGCCAATTGTTTCGGAGCCGCCGTGCGCGCGCAGGAACAGGAGCGCCTCGAGCCGCAGCAGGCGCCAGTCGCGTTCCGCATCCTGGTTCGCGTTGTCGATCGAGCGGAAGATTTCCTTGTCGTACAGGTTGGGCTCGTTGAGCGAGCGCTGGCGCACCTTGGCGTTGATCCTGGCCTTGAACGGGTCCGTTTCCATGGCCTCCGGCTCGCGGAGCAGTTTCTCGTAGATCCCGGCGCGCTGGTCCTGACCCAGCTGGCGGCAGATGTAGCTGGAGAGCGCCAGCGATGACTCCACGGAGGCCCAGCGGTCGGGGTTGCCGTCGAACGGCAGGACGTTGAGCAGGTCCGCGACCGCCATGGCGTTGTCGGGGTCCTTGAGGGTGACGAAGAGCTCGTGCGCGAGGTCGCTGAGATCCTTCAGGCAGCTCCCGGACTTGGTGTTGATGCCCTTGGCGAGTCGTTCACTGAGCAGGAGGACACCGACGGCGCCCGGATGGTCCTCGGCCGCGGCCTCCACGACAGACTCCGGCGTGCCGTCGGGGGCCGGGATGAGTGCCAGGTCCGCTTCGCTGGGTCCGCTCACCGCGGGCGGCGCAACAGGCTGGGGAGGAACGACGACGGCGGCTGCCGCCGTATTGTCGGGCCCGGCAGCGTCGGATTCAGCTGCGTCGGATTCAGTTGTGTCGGGCCCGGGTGTGTCGGATTCAGTTGTGCCAGGCACGGGTGCGACCGGCTCAGCCTCGTCCGGCGCAGGGGCGCCGCCATCGGAAGGAGTTGGCGTGCCGGGCGCGCCGCCGTCGGACACGGGGGTGCCGGCCCCGGCGTCGTCCGTGACGCGGACCAGTGATCCCGCCGCGATCCGCAGCACACCGCCGCCGCTGAGGGTCGTCAACACCATGGCGGGAGTCCCAAAATCGTCGGTTTCGACATCCACGCGATGGATCTCGGCGGAGCGGTTTCCGTCGGGCAGAATCAGGTGGTCACCGGCCCGCAGAGATCCAGCCTGCTGTTCACTGTAGTTCCGGGAGGCTGGGGGGTGGGTCATCGGGAGTCCTTAAAGTTCTCTTGCGGTCCGCCCAACAGTCTACAAAATCGGCCGCACGAAGTCGGGGACGCAGGGGAGCCCCCGAGAGTCCCGGCCGGCGCCGGGCCCCAGCGAAGCGGCTAGTTGCCGACTCCCGCGAACGCCAGTGCCTGCCGGATCAGGGCCCCCCGGCCGCCGCTGAATTCGAGCTGCACGTCCGTGCCCATGACCTCCTGCGGGGTCATCCAGGTCAGCTCAAGGGCGTCCTGCCGCGGGGAGCATTCGCCGGTCACAGGAATGATGTACGCCAGGGCAACGGCGTGCTGGCGGTCGTCCGTGAAGCCGGTATGGGACGGGGACGGGAAGTACTCGGCCACGGTGAACGGCACCGGGCTGACCGGAAGCTGCGGGAAGGCGAGGGGGCCCAGGTCCTTCTCCATGTGGCGGAGCAGGGCGGCGCGGATGGTCTCGCGGTAGAGAACGCGGCCGGACACCAGGGACCGGACCATGGTGCCGTCCTCGTCGGCCTGCAGGAGGGTGCCGACCTCGTTCACGAACCCGAGGGGGTCCAGCCGGACCGGAACGGCCTCGACGTAGACCATCGGCAGCCTGCCCCGCGCTTCGAACAGGTCGTCGTCGGAGAGCCAGCCGGGATTCGGGTCAGGGGTGCGCACATTCATGGTTAAGTTCTACCCCATCCCTGACCCGCCGGGCGTCACGCCCAAGCGACGACGAGCCGGGCCGTCTGCGCCGGGACCGCCAGGTCCACGCCTGTCAGATCCTGAAAGCGGCTGATCCGGTTGAGGATGGTGTTGCGGTGGCAGAAGAGCTGCTGCGCTGTCGCCGTAATGCTCCCTGTTTCCAAGTAATGCTGGACGGTTTCTTTCAGCCGCTCCCGTTCGCCGCCGCGGCACCCGGACAGGCCGGTCTCAAGGTCGGCCAGGAGGTCCAGGCCGACGTCGAGCATTTGCTGCTTGGCCAGCCGGGCCCAGGCGGCCTCCGCTGACAGGGGCCCGGAATCGGAAGACCGCAGCAGGGAGGCGAGGCTTCCGGCCGTGCGGGCGGCCGCGGGCAGCGCCCGCAGCCCGGCGACGCCCGGAACATAACCGCATGGGATGTCGGTCAACGCGGCGGGGACAGAGTGCCGGGCGCCGTCCCGGTATGGCGGGAGCGGCCAGAACGCGTAGGTGTTCCCGCCGAATTCGTGGACGAAGAACCGGCTGCGTGTCTGTTGCCCGGAGCCCAGGCTGGTCGCGGCCGTTCGGAGACTCACTGCGGCGTCGCCACTGGCCGCCACGAGTCCGAAGCGGGCGGTCGAGTCCACGCCGAGGGCGGCGGCGACCTGGCTGACGGTCTCCGCGGTGGGGCTAGCCTGGTTGAAGAGCCGGGCAATGAATTCGCGGCGGATGCTGGACTCCTCCTGGGCCATCCGCACGCGTTCGGTCAGATAGCTCGTGTGGGTTCGCGTGGCGAATTGGTCCACGACGCGCCACACCCTGTCCACACTGGATGCCAGCAGCGCGGCGTCCTCGGCATCGGCGATCTGCAGCAGGCCTTCCCAGATGATGCTGAAGTCCAGCCGGACGGCCGAGATGAGCGCCTCCGGCGGGATGCCGGCCCGGGCGCGTTTGGCGCCCAGATCGGCAGCAAATTCGAGGAGCGACTCCATGGCCGGACCAAGGGGGGACTGCTGCCGGAGTTCCTGTCCGCGCAGCCCGTCCACCAAACGCCTGAATGTTTCGCGCGCAGTCACTTCGAGATCCCCGGAGCCCACCTGTTTTTCGGCATACTCGGGGATGTCACGGACCCTCGCCGTAAATGTTTCGGCCAGCGTGTCCAGCCGCCCGTGGAGCAGCTCCACCAGTTCGGCCCAGCGCAGGGAATCGCCCGGCGAATGAAAATTGTGCATTCACACATTTTAGGCATGGAAATGCGTGATGCAATGCTAGTTTTTTGGACGAAATGTACTGGCAGAATGGGACAAGAGAAATCGGGTGAGCGCAGTCACACCCCGTCGGCCTTATCGGCCGGTTCCATCCCTTCCGCATTATTTGGAGTAAACATGGCAAGCAGCGCAAGCAACGCCACCACCACCGCCGGCCCGCAGTTACCAGGGGTTGTCGATGAGAGCGTGGCCAAGAAAGTCGCCCTCGCGGCCCTCGTCGGAACGGCGCTGGAGTGGTACGACTTCTTCCTGTTCACCACGGCCGCAGCGCTGGTGTTCAACGCGCAGTACTTCGTGTCCCAGGACCCCTTCGTCTCGGCCATGAGCTCCTTTGCCACCCTGGCCGTGGGCTTCGTGGCCCGCCCGATCGGCGGCTTCATCTTCGGGGCCCTGGGGGACAAGGTGGGGCGCAAGAAGATCCTGATGGTCACCATCGTGGGCATCGGCCTCGTGACCGGGCTCATCGGCCTGCTCCCGAACTACATGACGATCGGCGTCGCGGCCCCCATCCTGCTGGTTGCCCTGCGCATCCTGCAGGGCCTCGCCGTCGGCGGCGAGTGGAGCGGCGCGGTGATCATCGCAGTCGAAAACGCCCCGGTTGCCAAGCGCGCCCGCTACGCTGCCCTCCCGCAGCTCGGCTCGCCTATCGGCACCATCCTGTCCTCCGGCGGCTTCTTCGGAATGCTCTACCTGGTGGGCCAAGCCAACTTCGATGCCTGGGGCTGGCGCATCCCGTTCATCGCGGCGATCCCGCTGCTGGCCATCTCGATGTGGATCCGCAGCAAACTCAGCGAGTCCCCGGAATTCGAAGCCCTCATGGAGTCCGGCGAGACCGAGCACGCCCCCATCCGCGGCGTCCTGACGAAGAGCTGGCGCCAGATCCTGGTGGGCATGTGCTCGGCGCTGCTGGGCATCGGCGGCTTCTACCTCATCACCAGCTTCGTAGTCTTCTACGGCACCAAGGTGCTCAAGATGCCCTACGAAACCTTGCTTCTCGGCTCGCTCCTCGCGGCCGTCTTCGAAATCTTCGCCCTGATCTGGGCCGGCCGCATGGGCGAGAAATACGGCGCCAGCAAGGTCATCCTCTGGGGCGGCATCGCCTCCGCCGTCATCGCCGTGCCGGTCTTCCTGGCCATCGACACCGCCAACCCCGCCCTGGTCATCATCGCCATGATCATCGGCGTGTGCACCCTGTCCATCCCTTACGCGGTGTCCGGAACGGCCCTGACCGCACTCTTCGCCACAAAGGTCCGGTACACCGGCGTCGCCATCACCTCCAACAGCGCCGGCGTCATCTCCGGCTTCGTGCCGCTGATCGCCACCGCCCTCGTGGCCGCCAATGGCAACTCGTTCTGGCCCGGCGCCATCATCTTGCTGGTGGTGTCCGTATTGACCGCGCTGTCCGGCATTTTCCTCCCCGCACTGAGTATCGAAGAAAAGGGAATGAAGCATTGAGTACAACAACCACCGCCGGGCACCTGATTGTTGCCCAGCTGGAACGAGCCGGTATCCAGCGCGTCTACGGTGTTCCCGGGGAGAGTTTCCTGGATGTGCTGGACGGCCTGCACGGATCCTCCATTGAAACCGTGGTGACCCGCCACGAAGGCGGCGCCGGGTTCATGGCCCTCGCCGAAGGCCGGCTCACGGAGCTTCCGGGCGTGGCCATGGTGACCCGTGGCCCCGGTGCAGCCAACGCCTTCATCGCCATCCACACCGCGCACCAGGACGCCACCCCGATGATCCTGTTCGTGGGCCTCATCCCGGTCGCGGACCGCGGCCGGGAGTCGTTCCAGGAATTCGACATCAACGCCTGGTTCGGCAGCACCGCCAAGAAGGTCCTGACGCTCGACGACGCCGCCTCCGCCGCCCGCGTTGTGGACGACGCCATCTTCACGGCCCTCAGCGGCCGGCCGGGTCCCGTGGTGATCGGCCTCCCCGAAGACGTGCTGGTCCACGCCATTGAATCGGGCCCAGCGAAATCGTGCACAGTGGAACCCCGCACTGTCGCCCGGTCCGAACCTTCAGCGGCAGACCTCGCCGGCCTGGAGGCAAAGCTGGCCGCGGCCAAGAAGCCCCTGATCGTGGTGGGCGGCGAAGGCTGGAACCAGGAATCCTCCGACGCGCTGGCCGGCTGGGCCGCACGCCACGGCGTCCCGGTGCTCGCAGACTTCCGCGCCTACGACGCCGTCCCGCACAACAGCGACGCCTACGCCGGCTACCTCGGCTACGCCCGCAGCGACGCCAACGCCCGCCGCCTCGACGAGGCCGACCTGCTGGTCTTCGTCGGCTGCGTCCGCGCCGACGTGCTCTCCGACGGCTACAAGCGCGGACTGGATGCCGTCACCGTCGTCGTCCACCCCGGCGCCGATCTGCTGGGTCACTTCGGCCGGCTGGACCAGCACATTCCGGCCCACGTCTCGTCCTTCGCCACCGCGCTCGCCGCCACGGATTCCGCGGCGGATCCCGAGGCCGGCTGGCTGGCCGGGGCCCGCGCCGACTACGAGAAGTTCTCCACCGCGCAGCCGGACAGCGGGAACGGAGTGGACTCGGAATATGTGGACCTCGACGTCGTCATGGAAATCCTCAAACAGGAAATGGACGACGACGCCGTCATCACCTATGGGGCCGGGAACCACTCGCTGTGGCCGGCCCGCTACCTGAAGCACAACACCGCGAACTCCCTCGCCGCACCCCGCAACGGGGCCATGGGCATGGGGATCCCGGCGGCGGTGGCTGCCTCCCTGGCCTACCCCGGCCGCCAGGTGATTTCCGTGGCCGGTGACGGCTGCTTCATGATGAACGGCCAGGAAATGGCCACGGCCATGGGCCACGGCGGGAAGTTCATCGCCCTCGTGGTGGACAACGGCATCTTCGCCACGATCCGTGAGCACCAGGAAGGCCACTACCCGGGCCGGCCCTCGGGCACGCACATGACCAACCCGGACTTCGCCGCACTGGCCCGGTCCTACGGCGGCTACGGCGAACGGGTCGAGAAGGCAGAGGACTTCGGCGCCGCTTTCCGCCGTGCCGTCGAATCCGGGCTGCCGGCAGTCCTGCACCTCCCGCAGGACCCCACCACCCGCTCACCCAAGACCGCCAGCAACTGACCGGAGCCCGTCATGATCACCCTGCACAACATCATCAATGGTGAGACCGTCCCCGGCAGCGCCGCCGACGGTTCGGACGCGGCCACCCTGCCGTTCTTCGACCCCGCCACCGGAGTCCAGCTCGGCACCGCCCCGGACAGCGACGCCGCCACCGTGGACCGCGCCTTCCAGGCCGCCCACACCGCCTTCCAGAGCTACAAGCGGACCACCCCGGCCGAACGCCAGGCCATGATGCTCAAACTCGCCGACCTCATCGAGGCCAACGTCGACAGGCTCCTGGACGCCGAGGTAGCCTGCACCGGCAAGCCGCGCCAGATCACCCGCGAGATCGAGATCCTCCGCGGCGCCGACCAGCTGCGCTTCTTCGCCGGCGCCTGCCGCGTGGTGTCCGGGACCGCCCAGACCGAATACGTCCGCGGCTTTTCCTCCACCGTCCGGCGTGAACCCCTCGGCGTGGTCGCCCAGATCACCCCGTGGAACTACCCGTTCATGATGGCCATCTGGAAGATCGGACCGGCGCTCGCCGCCGGCAACACGCTGGTCCTGAAACCGGCCGACACCACGCCTTGGTCCACCCTGGTGCTGGGCGAACTGGCGCAGGAGGCCTACCCCGCCGGCGTCGTCAACGTCATCTGCGGTGGCCGGGGGACCGGTGCCGCCATGGTGGATCACGAGATCCCGGAAATGGTGTCTATCACCGGCTCCACCCGGGCCGGGGCCCAGGTGATGTCCGCGGCGTCGAAGACCCTCAAGGACGTCCATCTGGAACTCGGCGGCAAGGCACCGGCGATCGTTTTCGCCGACACCGACATTGACGTGGCGGCCAGGGAGATCGCGCTCGGTGCGTTCTTCAACGCCGGGCAGGACTGCACCGCCGTGACCCGTGTGCTCGTCGAGGACTCCATCCACCAGGAGTTCGGTGCCGCGCTCGCCGCGGCAGCCGCAGCGCTGCAGGTGGGCGGCGACGCCGCGGACCTGGGCCCGCTGAACAGCGCCGCCCAGCTGGACCGGGTGGAAGGCTTCATGTCCCGGCTGCCCGCGAACGCCAGGGTCCTGGCCGGCGGCAAGCGGACGGGCGCCGGCTTCCACTTCGAACCCACCGTGATCGACGGGGTGTTCCAGGCCGACGAGGTGGTCTGCGAGGAAATCTTCGGACCCGTCGTCACCATCCAGCCCTTCCGGGACGAGGCCGAAGCCTTGGAGCTGGCCAACGGGACCAAGTACGCGCTGGCCTCCAGCGTCTGGTCCAACAACCACGGAGTGGTCACGCGGGTCTCGAACGAGCTGGACTTCGGCGCCGTCTGGATCAACTGCCACCAGGTGATCCCCGCCGAGGCGCCGCACGGCGGTTTCAAGCACTCCGGGACCGGCAAGGACCTCTCCGTCTTTGGCCTGGAGGACTACACCCGCATCAAGTCAGTCACCACCTCCCACCGCTAAAGAACCGCGTAGGTAACCCTTGAAACTCGATCTGCTGCTGCGCAACGCGGACATCATCACCATGGATGAGCGCCGCCCGCATGCCACCTCGCTGGGCGTCTGGCAGGGCCGGATTGTGGGCCTCGACGACGACCTGGCCGGCCTGGACGCGGCCGAAGTCCTGGACCTCGGCGGCGCCACCGTGACCCCCGGCTTCATCGACGCCCACTGCCACACCACCTGGTTCGGGCTCGGCCTGGGGGAGCTGGACGTCTCCGCCGCGCGCGGCCTGCACCAGCTCTACGCCCTGCTGGAGGCCGGCATGGCGGCAGACAGCGGGCAGCCTGAGGCAGGGCCAGAGACGGACCCTGGGACCGGACCGGCGCCGGACTGGCTGCTGGCCACCGGCTTCAGCCAGCAGCAGCACGGCGGCGAGTTCCCGGACATCACCGTTTTGGACCGGATCACGGGAAACCGGCCGCTGTTCATGCGGCACAACTCCGGGCACATGGCCGTCGTCAACACGGCCGCCCTCCGGCTGGCCGGCGCCGAACCGGCGTCGTTTCCGGACCCCGACGGCGGCGTTATTGTCCGCGACGCCGACGGCCGCCCCACCGGGCTGGTCCAGGAAACCGCGCAGCAGCTGATCCAGCAGCTCATCCTGCCGTACTCGTCCGAGGCGATCGAAGCCGCACTGGACCGGGCTACCACCTACTACGCCGCGGAGGGCATCACGAGCTTCACCGAGGCCGGGATCGGCGGCGGCTGGATCGGCCACAGCCCCGTGGAGCTGGCCGCCTACCAGCGGGCGGCAGCCGCGGGCAGGCTCCACGCCCGGGCGCAGCTGATGCCCGTCCTCGATGTGCTTCACCCGCTCGGTGGAGAGCACCCGCCGGGTCCCACGCCAGCCGGGCTGGACCTGGGCATCACCAGTGGCTTCGGCGGCGACTTCCTGTCCCTGGGCCCGGCGAAGGTGTTCTTGGACGGGTCACTGCTCGGCGAAACGGCCGCGGTCAGCCATGACTACTGCAGCCATGGCGGGACGGACAACACCGGCAACACCGGCTACTTCCAGGCGGAACCGGAGGCGCTCCGGGCAAAGATCGAGGCTGCCTATGCGGCCGGCTGGTCGATCGCGGCGCACGCCATCGGCGACCGTGCCGTTGACCTCGCGATCGAGATCATCACCGGCTGCGCCGCGAAATACGGCCCCCGGGCCGTGCCCAACAGGATCGAACACGCCTCGATGACCCGGCCCGAGCAGCTCCCGCGGCTGGCCGCCGCCGGCATCGCCGTCACCCCGCAGGCCAGCTTCTTCTTCGACGGCGGGGACGGCATGACGCTTTCGCTCGGGCCGGAACGGCTCGGCTGGGCCTACAGGGCCGCGTCGTTCCTTGCCGCGGGGGTGACGCTCGCCGGCAGCTCCGACCGCCCCGTGGCCGACGGCAACGTGCTCCGCGGAATGCAGGCCTTCGTGGACCGGGGCACCGCCTCCGGGGCCGTTTTCGGGAACCCGGACGAGCGGCTGAGCCCGTTCCAAGCCCTGGCGGCGTACACCACCGGAGCCGCAGTAGCCACGGGCACGTCCGGCATCAAAGGCTCACTGACCACCGGGAAGCTGGCCGACTTCACCGTCCTGTCCGGGTCCCCGCTCACCGCGGGCAGCATCGCCGACCTCGAGGTGCTGGCAACCGCCGTCGGGGGGAGCTTTACGTTCCGGACCCCCGGCCTCACATTCCCGGTTGCGGCCGATTCGGCCGCAACCGGTCCATTCTTCAGCGCAGCTACCAATCGTTCATAGGGGAACACCGTGACTACTGAGACCACTTTCAGCACCCGCGACGCCGCGTTCGTGCGGGACTTCCACAACATGAGTGAATTCGGCGCGACCGAGAACGGCGGCGTGGACCGGCAGGCGGCCAGCGTGCCGGACGGCCAGCAGCGGCAATGGCTTACGGGCCTGCTGGAGGCCAAGGGCTTCACCGTACGGTTCGACCGGGTCGGCAACCAGTGGGGCCTCTATGAGGCCGTGCCGGGTGCCCCCTTCGTGGTGGTGGGATCCCACATGGATTCCCAGCCGACGGCGGGTCGCTACGACGGCGCGTACGGCGTGCTCGCCGCAACCCACGCGGCCTTCCGGCTCGTGGAGCAGTGGGCCGCGGCCGGAGCAGCCGGGCAGCCCCGGTTCAACATCGCGGTGGTCAACTGGTTCAACGAGGAGGGCTCCCGCTTCAAGCCGTCCATGATGGGCTCCTCCGTCTACACCGGAAAGCTCGAACTCGAGACCGCGCTGGCCACCACGGACGCGGCCGGAGTCTCGGTCCGCGAGGCCCTGGACGCGATCGGCTGCCGCGGCAGCTATGAGGGCCCCGAAGCCGCGTACTGCGCCGAGATCCACATTGAGCAGGGCCGGAGCATGGAACGCGAAGGCATCACCATCGGGCTGGTGAACTCCAACTGGGCGGCCAACAAATACGAGTTCGTGGTCCACGGCGAGCAGGCCCACACCGGGTCCACCGTGATTGCCGACCGGAAGGACGCGCTGCTGGGCGCGTCCATGATGGTGGTCGCCGCCCGGGAACTCGCCGACACCTACCCCGGCATGCTGCACACGTCCGTCGGGCAGCTGAATGTCTACCCCAACTCGCCCGTGGTGGTGCCGTCCCGGGTGAGCCTGCTGCTGGACCTGCGCAGCGCCGATGAAGCTGTCCTAGCCGAGGCCGACGCCCTGCTGGACGAGCGCATCGCCGGGATCGAGAGGCTGGCGAACGTCACGGTGGAGCGCAACCACGCCCACACCTGGCCTGTGACCCCCTACCAGCCCGAAGGCGTGGAACTCGCGGCCAAGGTGGCGGCGGACCTGGGCCTGGCGAACAAGCAGGTCATGACCCTGGCCGGGCACGATTCGACCAACATGAAGGACCTGGTCCCGACGGTGATGCTGTTTGTGCCCAGTGTGGACGGGATCTCCCACAACGAGCACGAATACACCACGGACGAGGACATCGTGGCCGGCCTGGCGATGCTCACCGAGGTGGTGAACCGGCTCTGCAACGGGGCGCTTGAAGACTGACCGCGGCCACCAACGGCTGAACTCCACAGGTCCTCCGCGGCCGCCCCGGAACCCCCGGGCGCCTGGCCAGTGCCTTCTCAGGCGCCTTCGGGCTTCTGCGAGATCCAGAGCATCGCCCCGTGGGGGTTCTCCGGCAGGTCGGCGGCGTCCGGGTTGGCCACGTGCAGGGTCCGGCCGAAGGCCTCTTCCGTCAGGCTGACCCGGTGGCCGGCGGCCGCGAGACGGTCCCGCAGGCCGGCGAGGTCGCCGGTGTATTCAAACCCCAGGCCGGTCCGGGCCGCGCCGCTGGCGGGCCGGACCATCAGCACGCCGCCGTTCTTCGCCGTGAAATCCGCGGTTTCGTCGTCGTCCGGGGCAGGCCGCAGCCGGGCGCCCATGTTCCGCAGGGTTTGCTCGGCGGCGGCCGCGTCCGGCGTGAACCAGACTTCGACGACGGCGAGGGCCGGATCGGCGTCCGCGCACTGCGCGCCGTGGGCGGCCTTGTCCGCGAAGAAGCCGAACCCGTCCTCGCCTGTGATCCGGCAGGTATCGCCGTGACGGGCGCTGACCAGCTCGGCCGGGGTGGTCCCGTCCTCCGCGCCGGCCAGATTGGTGCGGCGCGCGAATTCTGCCAGGTCTCCGACCTCGACGCCGAAGTCCGTCTTTCCATCCAGCACCATTCCGGCACCGGCACCGTCCCCGGCATCAGCCCCGGCGGCACCCGCCGGGACCCGGTGCAGCGCGAGGCGGCCCGAGCCGGCATCGAACTCCTGCCAGTCGCCGTCGTCGACTGTGCGCACCATGCCGAGGGCGGACAGCAGGCCCTCCCACTGGTCCATGCGGGAGGTGTAGTGGATCGGGCGGACGCGCAGCATGGGATCTCCTTGCGAGGGACGGTTTTTGGCTCCTCCTGACATGGTGCCACCAAAGCACCCCTCCGGTCAGCACGGCAGGGCACAATGGGGCCATGGCTGTTGAACTGGAGGAACTGCTGGTGAAGGACGCCGCCGAGTGGCGCGCCTGGCTGGAGCAGCACCACGCGCAGAGTCCCGGGGTGTGGCTCGTGCTGCACAAGAAGGGCGGATCGGTGACGGAGCTGGACTACGAAGCAGCGCTGCGGGAGGCGCTGTGTTTCGGCTGGATCGACGGGCAGGGGCGGCGCCGGGACGAGGAAAGCTCGTTCCAGCGGATGACCCGGCGGGGACCCAAGAGCGTGTGGTCGGCCCGGAACGTGGAGCGGATTGACCGCCTGGAGGCGGCAGGGCGGATGGCCGCCGCCGGGCAGGCGGCCGTCGCCGCCGCCAAGGCGGACGGGCGCTGGGAGGCCGCCTATTCGGGCGCGGCGACGGCGGAGGTCCCGGATGACCTCGCCGCCGCCATCGCGGCGGAGCCGCGGGCGCAGGCGATGTTCGAGGTCCTGACGTCCGTGAACCGGTATGCCCTGATCTACCGCACAAACTCGGTCAAGCAGGCCTCGACCCGGGAGAGGAAGATCGCCGGGTTCGTGGAGATGCTGGCCAGGTTCGACACGCCGTACCCGCAGACCAGGCGTCCCCCGGAACCGTAGCGCTCGCCCGCCGCGCATCCCAGAGAATTCCCAGCGGCCTTGCTGGCTGCGGGGAGTTGCCTCTGGCAGGATGGGGCGATGCTCCTTGCCCAGCGTGCCCCGCGACCCCCTGCCAGCCTGCCGCTGCCGTCCCAGCGGCGGCTCTTCTTCGTGGCTGCGGGCCTGTTAATTGCGGGCGAGACGATCTTCTGGACCGTGCTCGCAGCCGTGCAGTCGAACAGCGGCGTGGCCGACCTGGACGCGCCCGTGCACGACGGAATCGTGGCGTCCCGGAACCCCTTGGCTACCGCCATCCTGGCGGCCGTGACCACGGTGACGTCGCCGCTATGGATGACCGTGATCGGCTGCGCCGTGGCACTTGCCTGGGCGGTCTTCAAGCGTGAAGTCTGGCGTCCCGCCCTGCTGGTCAGCGCCATGGCGGCCACCTTCGCGGTGTCCACGCTGGTGAAGCACGACGTCGGCCGGAGCCGGCCCGCCGCCAGCGGCTTCATGCTGGGACCGGACGACGCCCTGTCCTTTCCCTCCGGCCATACCTTCGGGGCCGGCGTCTTCCTGTGCGTCCTCAGTTACCTGCTGCTGGCGGCGCGCGGCACGCGGACGGGCAAACGGACGACGTCGGTGCTCGGCTTCGCGGCAGCGGCTGCCGGGACACTGGTGGTTGCCTTCAGCCGCCTGTACCTGGGGTACCACTGGCTGACGGACGTGCTCGCCTCCATGGGCCTGGCGCTCGCCGTTACCGGGATCGTTATCCTGGCCGACGGGCTGCGCGCCGCCGCGGCCCCGTCCGGGCAACACCCAGTGGAGGCGGGACCGTCAGAGTCCGACGCCCATCGCCTGGGCGATCACCACCGCCGAGGCTGAGGACCACGCCTGCGGGTGGCACGACGCCGGATACGGTACCGCGACGCTCGAGTCCTCGGCCCGCACCCCGGCGAACACCTCCGGCAACCGGTGCCCGAAGGAGGCCGCCGCCGCGATCAGGCCGTCGGCGAGGGTGCGTGCCTCTGCGACGAAACCGTCGGCCAGGAGGCCGCGGATCGCGATGGCGGTGTCGTGGCTCCAGACCGAGCCGCAGTGGTAGCTGAAGGGCCAAAACCCTGCGGCCCGCCGCGAAATCGTGTGCACGCCGTAGCCGGAGAACAGCTCGGGGCTCACCAGCCGGTCCGCGACGATCCGGGCTTCGGCCGCATCCAGGATGCCCGTGCCCAGCAGATGTCCCATGTTCGAGCCCGGGATGTCCAAGGGGACCCCGTGCCCGTCCAGGGCCATTGCCGGGAACGGCCCGCCGTCGTCCTCAACCCAGAAACGCTCCCGGAACCTGAGCCGCAGGGCCGCGGCGAAGTCGCGCAGCGCCTGAGCGCCCGGTTCCCCGAACGCGTCGAACAGTTCCGCCGTCCCCATGGCTGCCTGGTACGCGTAGCCCTGCACCTCGGACAGGGCGATGGGCCCCTCGGCCTGCCGGCCGTCGCGGAACTGCATGGCGTCCCGGGAATCCTTCCAGCCCTGGTTGCTCAGGCCGTGGCCCGTGGAGTCACGGTAGCTGAGGAACCCGCCGTTGCCGGCTGCGCCGTCCGCTGCGGTGGCGCCGTCTGGTGCGACGTCTACCGGGGAGCCGGCGGCGAGCAGCCACTCCGCGGCGCGTGCCGCGTTCGGCAGCAGCGACCGCACGGCGTCCTCGTCCCGGCCGGTGCGCCAGAGTTCCCCGAGCAGGCAAAGCCACAACGGGGTGGAATCCACCGCCCCGAAGTACACCGGCGGCAGGCGCAGGTTCTGGCTTTCAAGAACCAGTTCTTTGGACCGCAGTTCGTGCAGGATCTTGCCGGGTTCCTCGGCGGCCGCCGCGTCCGTCCGGGTGCCCTGGAAAGCAGCCAGCGCGCGCAGGGTGCCCGCCGCCAGCCCGTTGTCCGCGCCGGTGTCCAGAGGCAGCAGCAGCCGCGCAGCCCACAGCGAATCCCGTCCGAACAGCGTGAAGTACCAGGGCGCCCCGGCGGCGATGAACGGGGCGTCCGGCAGCTGGCGGGTGGCCAGGCGGAGCCCGGCCACGTCATCGAGGGAGTTATCCAGGAGCAGGCCCAGGGCCCCGGCCGGTCCGGTCCGCGGATGCCGGGCCGCGGGCGGGCGGGCAGCCACCACGGCGTCATCGTCATCGGTGAGGACGGCCTGCCATTCGGCCTCGAACGGCCGGCCCCGGCCCAGGGTTCCGCGCCAGGCGAGGTGGCCTTCCGGGGTGACGGCGCCGGGGGCCGCGACCGCCAGGGTCTTGCCATCCTCCTGCCAGCGCAGCGTGGACTCATCGGCAGAGACCGGCGCGGACGGGTCACGGAAGCGGCTGAGGCGGATCTGGGCCATGTCGGTGAAGTCGGCCGCGAGGGCTACGTCGATTTCGACGTCGAGGGAATCCAGCGAGGTGCGCAGCTGCAGGGTGTGCCGCACCACGCCCGGCGTCACTGTCCAGGTCTGGAGGAGCTCGACGGCGGGATCCTCCGTGGGTCCCGGGATGCCCCGGACCAGGCCCCGGACGCGCAGGACGCCGCCGGGCTCGGCCTCGACGGTGGCCGGTTCGGGTTCCAGTCCGTTGACGCGCACGAGCGCCCGGCAGAGCATCCGGGTGTCGCCGTGGAGCAGCCCGGTGAACCCGGCCGGATCAGCGGAGTCACCGGCTCCGGGCGGTTTGACCTCGCCGGCCAAGCGGCCGTCAGGATCGAGCCACAGCTGGGTGGGGGCGGCAACGGAGCAGAGTTGGCGGTGCAGGCCGGGCTGAACAGTCATCCGCCTACCCTATGCCGGGCACTGGGCGGTCTCAATGCGCCACAGCCCGCTGCCGACCGCCTAGGAGGTCATGGCGTCGGCCGCCGGCTGCCGGGCTGCCGGGCTGTGGACTGCGGCCGCGTCGAAACGCGTGCGTAGCCGATTAGCTTCGTCGTGTGTCCGACCTACGGGACGCTTCCATCGGGTTCATCAGAACCATCTTGGCGGTCGCTCTTCGTCACGTTGCCATGGTGGCCAAAGATGATTTGCCGAACATCAGAGAGAACTTTTCGCTTCCGCTCGATCGCTTATTCTTAGCGTGGTGGCCCGACTAAGTGGGGGAACGAACGGGGAGGGAAGTTCTAATCATGGAAAATAACAGTTCTACGTGGGTCCGGTTTTGGAACCGGGGGACGTGGTGGAAAGCGCTCCTGATCGTCGCCGTGTATTGGGGCGTGTACGAACTGATCGGGCTGGGAATAGGTGCACTGGTTGGGGGCTCCATCGACCTGGGAAGCCCCCTGAGCGATCCGCTCAGCGCATTCCTAGGTTTAGCACTCCCTATCTTGCTCTCGGGAATACTCCTCTTTCTCTTCGCTCGCTCTCTCGGCTGGGTCAAGGAAATCTTCGGTCCCCAACCCGTCCGCGGGAAGGCCTGGATGTGGGTCGCAGTCCTCCTCGTCGTCATCCCAATCTTCCTACGGCTGATGGCAACCAACTGGTCCGCCTACTCCATCGGGCTTGTTCTGGTTATGGCGTTCTTCGGATTGTGTGTGGGGTTCACTGAAGAACTCGCCACGCGAGGAATAGTAGTGAACATGCTCCGAAACGGCGGCTATGGCGAACGACTGGTCTTTGTCTTGTCATCCCTGTATTTCGCGCTGCTGCACAGCGGAAACCTCCTCACCGGAATGGCCCCCCTGGTTGTTGCCGTTACCGTCGTCTACACCTTTGGATTCGGTGCCATGATGTACCTCTCCATGCGCGCGACGGGCCGGATCACGTGGGCCATCCTGCTGCATGCCGCCACAGACCCCACAACGTTCCTCGCCACCGGTGGGATCGACGCCACCTCAGCCACAGCTGGGGCGGAAGAACTGATATCACTCGCGGGGCTCTTCAACTGGGCCTATATACTCCTGGCGCTCCTTGCCATCTTCCTCGTCAAGGGCCGCGCCAACCGGACACACGACATCCCCCCAGTCCCCGCCGTGGCCTGACCTGAGGGGCCAGCTCAACAACTCGCTCGGTGTCGCACTAGCGCCCGTAAGCCGATCCCCAAACTGGACGGAAATGCTCCAAGACTGCGGTCGTGCAAGAATCGCGGCATGGATGAGCATGACCGGCAGATGAGGGAACAGCAGTTGATGATCGTCGAGGCTCTGGTGCAGGCGATGGATCGGCGGGACGAGGTCTTCCAGGTGATTGAGGATTCAGAGGACTTGGACGAAGCAATCCGTCGCGTGGGTCAACTGTTGGGCGTGGGAGAAGTGCCCAGCCGGGCAGTCCTCGACATGCAGGCCAGAAGATTCACCCGAGACCAGCGTCAGGCCATCGCTTCCCATGCAGAAGAACTTAGATCAAGGTTGCCCGATGGACACTGAACCGCGCCTGACGGCGGCATCGGTGGTCGCATGGGTTCTGACTGGCGCTCAGCCTGGCCAATACGAGATCGCTCCTGAGGACTCTCAGAAGCGGTCTCGTTCCGAGGCCACGCCAGATCGTGGACCAGGTCGGCTAACTAGTGGACGATTCTCATCTCGTGCGAGGTCTGATTGAGTCGCCGTCCGCCGTCGGGAACGACCGTCACAATGTCCTCGATCCGTACGCCGAACCTGCCCGGCAGGTAGATTCCGGGTTCGATAGAGAAGCACATGCCGGGGTGGAGGATCTGGGTTTCGCCCTCGACCATGTACGGCGGCTCGTGAGTCGTCAGCCCGATTCCGTGCCCGACGCGGTGAATGAAGTAGTCGCCGTAGCCGGCTTCAGTGATCACCGCCCGGGACACGCGATCGATCTCCTGGCACTCGACGCCTGGACGCACGGCCTCGAACCCGGCCTGCTGCGCGAGTCTGACGATGTCGTGAACCTCGCGCTCCTCGGCGGTGGGCTCGCCGACGTGCACGGTCCGCGTCGTGTCTGATCCGTAGCCGTGTTTGAGGCCGCCGAAGTCGAGCACCACCATGTCCCCGTCCTCGATGATCCGCGGGCCGATCTCGTGGTGAGGGTTGGCTCCATTCGGACCCGAACCGACGACGGTGAAGTCGACCTGCGAATGACCGAACTGGCGAAGCAGGTCGGCGAGATCAGATCCGACGTCGGTCTCGCTGCGCCCAGCGAACCGCACGGTGACGATCTCCTCATACGCCTGGTCTGCGGCCGCGCCGGCCGCCGCCAGCCGCTCGATCTCGTCGTCATCCTTGATCGCCCGAAGCATCGGCAGGGCGGTCGTCATCGAGACGTAGGACGACTTGGGCAGCCGATCCTGCAGGCCGAGGAGGTGCATGGCCCAGGCCGAGTCAGAGACGGCATAACGTCCGGTGCCGGCCATCAGCGTGGCAGATTCCGTGTAGGGGTCGCTCCCGTCGGTCCAGTCGGTGATCCGCAGATTCGAGGCGCCGGCGGCCGCTTCCGCGTCGGGCCTCTCGAGCCTCGGAACGATCATGGCGGGATCCGCGTCGACGGGGATCACGAGCATGGTGATGCGTTCAGTGATGGCCACGGGTGCATACCCGGTGAGGTACAGCAGGTCCGATCCGGGAGTGACCAGGATGCCGTCGAGCCCGGCATCCTGGGCGGCGTGGGCTGCTCGCCGCAACCGTTCGGCGAAGTCATCGGCGGTGAACGGAGCCGGACCGGAAAGGCCGCGATGATCACTCATGGTTCGCATTCTCGTGCGCGGGGCATCCCCGGTCAACCCATCGCCCGGACAGCCGCTCCAGTAACTCTGGAATCACCCGTCGCGGGTGAGCCTTCGGGGCACAGAGGCTTCAGGACGCCGAATCTCGACGTTACGGCTGCTCATCCATCGGAAAGGCGACCGCCTCGCCCACCACGCGAAGCCGCAGCTCCGTGCCGGGGCGGGCGATCGAGGCGTTCCAGTGCCGGATGGTGATGATCTCCCCGCCGCCGGGGTAGCGGTGGTCCGGGATGGCGCCGGCGGCAAGGACCGGCGGGACGGGGAGTTGGAGCCGCACCGTGGTTTCGGGGCCGAAGTAGTCCGTGTCCACCACCGTGCCGCGGATGGGGCCGTCCTCGGAAATGCGGATCTGCTCGGGCCGCAGCATCAGCTGGACCCGGCCCTGGGCCGGCGGGCGGCGCACGGGGATCCCGCCGAGCGAACACGTGGCCAGGGAGCCTTCCATCCAGGCATCCAGGATCACGGCGTCGCCCAGGAACTCGGCGGTGGCACGATCAGCCGGACGCGTGTAGACGACGAACGGGTTGCCGATCTGGGCCAGCTTGCCGCCGCGCATCACGGCCACCTGGTCGGCGAAGGACAGCGCCTCGGCCTGGTCATGCGTGACGAGGATCGTGGTGACGCCGGCGTCCTTCAGGACCTGGGCCACGGCGCGGCGGGTGGCCACCCGCAGGCCGGCGTCCAGGGCGGAGAAGGGCTCGTCCAGCAGCATGAGCGCGGGCTTGCGGGCCAGCGCCCGGGCGAGGGCAACCCGCTGCTGCTGGCCGCCGGAGAGCTGGTGCGGGCGGCGCTTGGCCATGGCCGGGTCCAGTGAGACCATTTCCAGCAGCTCGCCCACCCGCGCCTTGACGCCGCGGCGCCCGCCGGGCAGTTGGGTGGCGTCCAGGCCGAAGGAGATGTTCTGCCCGACCGTCAGGTGCGGGAACAGGGCGCCGTCCTGGGCGACGTAGCCGACGTGCCGCTTGTGGGCGGGGACCCAGGCGTTCTCCCCGGCCACCTTGGACCCGTTGAGCGAGATGCTGCCGGTGTCCGGGTGCTCGAAGCCGGCAATCAGGCGAAGGAGCGTGGTCTTGCCGGAGCCGGAGGGTCCCACGATCGCCGTCGTTCCGCCCTTGGCGACGGAGAGGTTGACGCCCTTGAGGACGGCCTGGGGCCCAAAGTTCTTGGTGACGGCGTCGATTTCCAGGTGGCTGTTGGTGCTGGTGGCCACGGAAGCCGCGACCCGCGGCTCGGGGAGGCGCGAGGGGGCCTCACGCGACGGGTAGACATCGGTCACTGTCCGGCTACTTTCTTGGACTGCTGGAAGAGGAGATAGGTCATGGGCGCCGAGATCAGGATCATCAGCAGCGCGTAGGGGGCGGCGCCAGCGTAGTCGATCTCGCTGCTCTTGCTCCAGAACTCGGTGGCGAGGGTGCGGGTCCCGTTGGGCGAGAGCAGGAGGGTGGCGGTGAGCTCGTTGACAATCCCCAGGAACACCAGGGCCGCGCCGCCAGCCGCGGCGGGGGCCGTGAGCCGCAGCGTCACGCGCAGGAAGGCCAGCAGCGGCGGCTTGCCGAGCACCTGGGCGGCCTCGTCGAGTTCCTTCGGTGCCTGGGACAGCCCCGAGCGGATGTTCACGAGGGCCCGGGGGAGGAACAGCAGCACGTAGGCCGCGATGAGCAGCGCTGAGGTCTGGTACATGCTGGGCACCATCCGGATGCTCACGGTCACGAAGGCCAGGCCCACCACGATCCCGGGCATGGAGCTGGTGATGTAGTTGGACAGCTCCAGGGACTTGCTGAACCAGCCGGGGCGCCGCACGGCCAGGTAAGCCATGGGGAACGCGACCACGGTGGTGGCGACGGCCGCCGCGAGGCCGTAGGCCAAGGTCTGCAGGAGGGCCGGCATGAATTCCTCGGCAGCCCAGATTTCCGGGCCGCCGGCGACGATCCAGCGCAGCACAAACGTCAGCGGCAGCCCGAACGCAAGCCCGGTGAGGGCGATCAGGGACAGCTGGGCGGGGAGCTGGTAGGCGTGCAGGGGCAGCCGCAAGGCGCGTGCCTGGGCCCCGGAGCCGATCCTGGCGTACCGGGCGCTGCCGCGGCTGCGGACCTCCACGAGCAGCAGGATCAGGCAGAGGAACACCAGCACGCTGGCCAGCATGTTCCCGGCGGTGCCGTTGAACGTGGACTGGTACTGGACCATGATCGCGGTGGTGAAGGTGTCGAAGCGGATCATCGCGAAGGCCCCGTATTCGGCCAGCAGGTGCAGCGCGACCAGCAGCCCGCCGCCGGTCATGGCGATGCGCAGCTGCGGGAGCACCACGCGGAAGAACGCGCGCCAGGCGCCGAGGCCGAGGGAGGCGGCGGACTGTTCGATCGCCGGGTCCAGGCGGCTGAGCGTCGCGGCGGCCGGGATGTACACGAGCGGGAAATAGGACAGGGTGGCGATCAGGACCCCGGACCACAGCCCGCCAAGGGACGGCACCGCGGAAACCCACGCGTAGCTGTTGACGAAGGCGGGGATGGCCAGCGGGGCGGCGAGCAGAACGGCCCACCACTTGCGGCCCACAAGGCTGGTGCGTTCGACGAGCCACGCGCCGCCGACGCCCAGGACGAGGCACAGCGGCACCGTCACCACGGTCAGCAGAACCGTGTTGAGCAGGAGTTCGCCCACGCGCGGGCGGAAGATCAGGGCCATTGCGGTGTCCCAGCCGGTGGAGGCTGTCATGAAGACCACGTAGGCCAGGGGCACCAGGGAAAACAGGGCGATCAGGACCGCGATGATGGACACGACAGAGACGCCGAAAGGCGGGCGGGGGCGTTTACCCCTGCCCGCCGTCGTCGTGTCAGTCGTCAAATCCACAGAGGGACCGGGGACCGCCAGCTTGTTAGTCACTGCGGCTACAGCAGTCCTGCCTGGGTCATCAGCTCGGTGACCTTGGCGGAATTGAGTTTGGCGGGATCCACGGTGGGGGCCTGCAACTCCTTGAGCGGAACCAGCTTGTCGTTGGACGGGACGTTAGAGCCGACAGCGTATTCGAAGGAGGTGCCCTTCTGGAGCACTTCCTGGCCCTTCTTGCCGGTGATGAACTTCAGGAAGGACTGGGACGCTGCGGCGTTCTTGGAAGACTTCAGCACGCCGCCGCCGGAGATGGAGACGAAGGCGCCCGGGTCCTGGTTCTTGAAGTAGAACGGCGTGACGTTGTTGGAGTTCTCGCCGGTCTTGGCCTGGTCGCCGTAGTAGTAGTAGTGGTAGATCAGGGCGGCGTCGACTTCACCGGCGTTGACGGCCTTCATGGCCGTGCTGTTGCCCTTGTACGGCTTGGAGTTTTCCTTCATGCCCTTGAGCCAGGCCTCAGTGGCGGCTTCGCCCTTGAGTTCCAAAAGGGCCGAGACGATCGCCTGGAAGTCGGCGCCCGACGGCGAGGCTGCCCACTTGCCCTTCCACTCGGGGTTGGCCAGGTCCAGCATGGACTTGGGCAGCTTGTCGGCGCTGATCTTGTTCTTGTCGTAGACCAGCACGGTGGAGCGGGCCGCGATGCCGGTCCACTTGTTGGTGGAGGGGCGGAATTCGGTGGGGACCTGGTCAACGGTGGCCTTGTCCACATCCGCGAAGAGGCCGGCGTTTTCCACCTGGGCCATAGCGGGGGAGTTCTCGGTGAGGAAGACGTCCGCCGGTGAGGCCTGGCCTTCCTGCACGATCTGGTTGGACATCTCGGTGTCGTCGCCCTGGCGCACGGTCACCTTGATGCCGGTCTCGGCGGTGAAGGCGTCGATCCACTCTTTGGTCAGGGATTCGTGCTGGGCGTTATAGACCGTGATCTCGCCGGCGGCGGAGCCGTTGGCGGCAGCGCTGCTGCCGGCCGTGGAGGAGGAACCGGAGCCGCAGGCGGCCAGGCCCAGGGCGGCAGTGGCGGCCAGGGCGATGCCCGCCAGCGCGTTGGTGCGGATCTTCATGGGGCTACTTTCTACAAGGAAGTCGTCGTAGTGCCCTGCCCCCCGTGAGCGGGGAAGTTAGGGCATGCTCACTAAGAAAGACTGTAGGTTAGCCAAACCTAAGCGACCAACCTGAGGCTGGTTTAAGTGATGAGGATCACATCAATTACGATACTATTGCGTGACGTAATTGTCGCTGGGTTATCGGGCGGGCGCCTGCGCGATCGAGGCGGCCGCCTCCAGCACCATCCAGGCCTGCAGCTGCGTGGAGAGCTCGACGGCGGCGCCTTCCGGGTAACTGCGGCGTGCCGGCGCGTCGGTGCGGTCGGAGAAGACCAGATGGCTGCCGCGGCGCGCGAGGCGGTCGTTCGGAGGGAGGATCCGGCGGCCCTCCCAGAGGGCCTCCGCCGTATCGTTCACGAGCGCCGCCGCCGTGGCCCGGGTTTCGGCTGGGAGGCGTTCGTCGACGGCGGCGAGGGCCAGGTAGCGGACGAGGATCCCCGTGAAGAGCCCGCCGTCGCCCGTTCCCTCGCAGCGCAGCACCGCGGCGGTGCGGCCCAGCAGCGGGGCCGGCTGCGTGAGGTTGGCCGCCACGGCGTCCACCAGTGCGGCCGCACGCCCGAGGTTGGGCTCGCCCCCGAGTTCCAGCAGGGCGCCGAGGACGGGCCCCTGGTTGTAGGTGTAGATGGTCTCTTCCAGCACCGCCTCGCCCGTTCCGGAAATCCGGAGGCCGTCGCGGTACAGGCCCTGTCCGGGCTCGTAGAGCCTGGCGTCCAGCCAGTCCAGCAGGGACTGCGCCTTGGTCCGGTTGCCGGTCCGCGCGTAGTAGAGGGCCACGGGTGCGGTGGCGGGGGTGTTCTTGAAGTCGCGCTTCGTGCTCCAGAATGTACCGCCGCCGAGGTCGTCCGTGGAAGCGGAGTCGAACTGCAGGGTCAGGCTTTGCAGGACCTTGGCGTTGCGCTCCCGGCCGGTGTGTTTGCGGGTGTCCTCGGCGAGCTTGTCCAGCCGGAGCGTGGCAAGGGCCAGCCAGGCCATGTCGTCGTAGTAGTTGTTGACCACCGTGAGGAAATTGCGCAGCCGGATGCCTGTGACGAGCCGGGAGGCGAGCCGGCCGGCGCTGGGCCGGTTCTCGCCGTCGAACTTGGCTCCCGGATGCCCGGGGGACCCCAGTTCCCGGCGGCCGGCGTCCACGAGGCAGTCCAGGTAGTGTGCCTGCCACCAGTAGTGCCAGGGCCGGGACAGGTTCTTCAGCCGGCCCGAGGGCCGGAGGATCGCGGCGATGTGGGTCCCGGGGAGGAAAAAGAGCCGCTGCCCGAAGAGCCTGGTCACTGAGCGGGCGGCCTCGTCCGCGCGGAAGGACCAGTTGGGGGCGGAGGCGTCGGCTCGGGTCATGGCACAAGCGTAATCGCGGGAGCCCGTCCGGACCGCGACTGTGACTGCGCCCTCGGCGTGTGCGGCCCAAAGGTGCGCATTGGCCGCATTCCAGTTAACATTCACTAACTAATGTTCCCCGCGGGCCGCCTCTGCAGGCGCCGCCCGCGTCGAGGCTTCGCCGCCGGGGTTCGGTTCCACATCAAGGAGGATGGATGGACATCAAGGGTACTGTCGCGCTGATCACGGGCGGGGCCTCCGGTCTCGGAGCGGCCACGGCCAGGCGCCTGTTCGACGCCGGCGCGTCGGTGGTCCTCGTGGACCTGCCGGGTTCCGCCGGGGACTCCTTTGCCGCCGAACTGACCGCATCCGCCGCTGCCGGCGCTGGAGAAGCTGCTGCCGGAGGCGGCCGCAGGGCCGTCTTTGTCCCGGCCGACGTCACGGACGAGGCGCAGGTGCAGGCCGCCGTCGACGCCGCCTCAGCATTGGGCCCGCTGCGCATCGTGGTCAACTGCGCGGGGATCGCCACCCCCGGCAAGGTTCTGGGCCGCGGCGGCGTCCTCCCGCTGGAGGCCTTCAACCGCGTCATCCAGATCAACCTCGTGGGCACCTTCAATGTGATCCGCCTCGCCGCGGCCGCCATGGCAGCCACCGAGCCCGCCGCCACGGAACTCGGCGGCCCCGAACGTGGCGTCATCATCAACACCGCCTCCGTTGCCGCGTTCGACGGGCAGATCGGCCAGCCCGCCTACGCCGCCTCCAAGGGTGCGGTCGCCGCCATGACGCTGCCGATTGCCCGTGAACTCGCGCGCTCGCTGATCCGGGTGGTCACCATCGCGCCGGGCATCTTCGAGACTCCCATGATGGCCGGCCTGCCCCAGGAGGCGCAGGACTCCCTGGGCCAGCAGGTGCCCCACCCCTCACGGCTGGGCCGCCCGGCCGAATACGCGAACCTCGCCGCGCACATTGTGGAGAACGCCATGCTCAACGGCGAGACAATCCGCCTCGACGGTGCCATCCGCATGGGCCCGAAATGACCGGGTCTGAGATGGCCGCTGCCGAAGTGACCGCGGCAGGGCCGGCCGCCACGGCGGCCCTGGCCGCACCGTCTGTGGCGGGGCTGCCCACGGCGGACTTCTTCGACTACGAAGCCCTGCTCAGCACGGCGGAGCGGGCCAAGCTGGCACAGCTGCGCGAGTTCCTGGCCGCCGAGGTTGCCCCGTTCGCCACGGACTGGTGGAACAAGGCCGAATTCCCGGCCCACATCCTGCCCAAGCTGGCCGCCTTGGAGCTCAGTGCCCCGGCCCAGCGCGGCTACAGCAACCTGTTCGCCGGGATCGTCATCGCCGAGATGACCCGGGTGGACACCTCGCTCGCCACCTTCTTCCTGGTCCACCATGACCTCTTCGTGGAGTCTCTCTACGGCTTCGGCTCCGAGGAGCAGAAGGCGCGCCTGCTCGAGGACGCGGCAAGCCTGCGCACCACCGGTGCCTTTGCCCTCACCGAACCGGACCACGGCTCGGACGTTGCCGGCGGCATGGAAACCCGGGCCCGCCGGGTCCCCGGCGGCGCGGCCGGCGGCGGCGACATCTGGGTGCTCAACGGCGCCAAACGCTGGATCGGCAACGGCACGTTTTGCGACTACATGCTGGTCTGGGCCCGGGACGAGGCCGACGGCGGCATCCGCGGCTTCATCGTCGACGCCACCTTGCCGGGCGTGAGCCGGAGCCGGATCGAGAACAAGATTGCCCTGCGCACGGTGCAGAACGCGGACATCGTCTTCACCGATGTCCGGGTGGCCGAAACGGACCGCTTCGCCGGGATCAGCAGCTTCGAGGACACCAACGAACTCCTGCGCGGTTCCCGGATCATGGTGGCCTGGCAAGGTGTGGGGCAGCAGCTCGCGGCGTTCGACGTCGCCCGGCAGTACGCCGTCGAACGCCAGCAGTTCGGCCGCCCGCTGGCAAAGTTCCAACTGGTCCAGCAGCAGCTGGTCACCATGCTCGGCAACGCCGTGGCCAGCATGGGCATGATGGTCCGGATCGCCCAGCTGCAGGACGCCGGCGCTGCGGACATGCCGCAGGTGGCCCTCGCCAAGTCCTATGTCAGCGCCCGGATGCGCGAAACCGTCGCGATGGGCCGGTCCCTGCTGGGCGGCAACGGGATCGTCACCGACTACCGGATGGCCAAGATCTTCTCCGACGCCGAGGCGATCTACACCTACGAGGGCTCGTTCGAGATCAACACCCTGATCACGGGCCGCGCCGTCACCGGGGTGTCCGCGATCGTCTAGAAGACGGCTTGACCGTTTAGACCCTTTTAGAAGAGGCCGGGTTCCTTCTCGCCGGCCTCAATCTTCACATCAAGGCTGTTGTTCCGCACCGGCATGGGGCAGGTGCCGTACGGGGTGAAGGCGCTGGGGTAGTTGATGGCCCGGTTGAAGTCCAGGATCACGGTATTGTCCGGGCGGGGTTTTGCGGTGGACACCTTCCGCCACTCGTCCGTACTTTCCCCGTTGGTCTCGTCGTGGAACGTCACCGTCAGGGCGCCGAGCTTCTCCTCCTCGGCCTGCAGGTGGATCTCGTGGTCCGCGCCGGGAAGCCGGAAGACCAGCTCGCCGACCGAGCGGTGGACCCCGTCCACGAGCGGGTTGGCCGTGCCGATCGGGACATCCACAGGCTCGGGGTAGGGCATGAACCGGGCCTCGATGACCAGGTCCGGGCGGAAGCCGAAGGTGGGCACGCCATCGAACTCCGTGAACACCGGCGACTGGGAGTCGCGGGTGCGGATGGCGTACTTGTCCGCCCGCATGGCGAGCTCCACCACCACCTGGCGGCCGTCGTCGCCGCCGTACCGGACCCACATCAGTGATTCCTCGTCGGCGAGCACGGCGCTGATGGTCCCGTCCACGGGTTCGCCGGTTTCGACGAGGGTCAGGCCGTCGGACGCGGCGGCCGTGAGGAACGCCGCGGTGCCGTCCGTGGACCAGAGGCCGGGGGCGAGCTCGACGGCGGCCGGCTCGCCTTCAAGCCACTGGAAGGAGGTCAGCGTGAGCCAGCCGTGCTCGCTGGCGAGGGCCGTGTTGCGGCTGTTCCGGAAGCGTTGCCAGCGGGCCAGCTGCGGGTTCTGCACTGCATCAGGCGTGGGCTTCGAGCCAGTCCCGGGTTCAGGGGCGGTCATGGGCACCTCCAAGGGGTTTCAGCTGGTGGCGGGTGGGGTGTTGAGGCTGGCCGCAACGAGCTGGGCGGCAGTAGTTCCGGCTGCGGCGGCCGCGGCCGGGTCGCCGTCGAGCACCCCGCTTGCCAGGCCGCCGTCGAGTACCAGTGTCAGGCTGCGGGCGAGCTGGTCCGGGTCCCGGGCGCCCGCGCGCGCGGCGAGGTCCCGGATCCAGGCGCGGATCTGCCGCTTGTGGGCCACGGTCCGGTCGTGGACGCGGGTGCCGGCGGCCGACTCGGCGGCCGCGTTGATGAAGGCGCAGCCGCGGTAGCCGTCGCGCCGGCAGGCGGCTGTCAGGGCATCGAACAGGCCCACGAGCTGCGCGGCCGGGTCCTCGCCGGCGGCCTCGGCGGCGGCGTGCAGCTGCCCGGTCCAGACGCTGTCCACCTTCTCCAGGTAGGCCAGCATGAGGTCGTCCTTGGCCGGAAAGTACTTATAGAACGTGGCTTTCGCGACGCCGGACTCGGCGATGATGGTGTCGATGCCGGCGGCCCGGAAACCCTGCGCGTAGAAGAGCCGGAAGGCAGTGGCCAGGATCTTCTCCCTGGCATGCCCGGCGGGGGTGCGGGCAGCCGGGGCGGCAGTGGCTGCTGGCGAGGTCATGGCTCAATCGTACACAGACAAGTCTGTCTACGCCGCAATGTCATTCGCGTTGTACCTCGTCAATGACGTACCGCCGGCCCGCCCCCGCCTGATCCGGCGGCTACGGGCGGGCGGCCAGACCCCGCACGAGCAGCCGCCAGACCTCGCGCAGCTCGGCCCCGATGGCGGGGTCCGACCATTCCGAAGCGTGCAGCGGGTGGTGGAACCGCGCCGTGGCGTGCAGGACGGCGCGGCCGGCCGGCACCGGATCCGGGACGGCGAATTCGCCGCTGCTGACGCCGTCGGCAATGATCTCGGTGAGCGCTGCGGCCAGGTGGTCAACGTGGGCCGCCACCACTTCCCGCGCCTCGGCGGTCAGCTGGCCGAACGTGGCAAACAGCTCCGGATCGTTCAGCGCCATGCCCTGCTTGATGGCCGCGAGGCGTTCGAGCCAGCGGAGCAGGCGTTTCGCGGCAGGGCCGTCCGTATCGCGGGCGGGATCCAGCGGCTCCGCGAGGCGGTCCAGCCAGCGCCGGGCCACCGCGTCCCGCAGCGCCACCTTCGTGGGGAAGTGCCGGTACACGCTGCCGTGGCTGACGCCCAGGGCCTTCGCGACGTCAACCACCGTGGCCTTGGCCGGCCCAAAGCGCCGCAGCACGTCTTCCGCGGCGTCGAGGATGCGCTCTTCCGTCAGGACGACGGCGGCAGGGGTCACCGGCGTTCGCTGTCGAGCATGGCCATCTGGCCTGCGTCGTAGCGGGTGCCCGCGGCGGCGTCGGCCGGGACGGCGGCCTCGATCTCCGCGAGGTCCGCGCCGGAGAGGACCAGTTCGGCTGCTCCCAGCGATTCGGTGAGCCGCTCGCGGCGGCGCGCGCCGACGAGGGGCACGATGTCCTCGCCGCGGGAGAGGACCCAGGCGATGGCGAGCTGGGCGACGGTCGCGCCCTTGCGGTCCGCGATTTCGCGGAGCCGTTCGACGAGCTCGAGGTTCCGCTGCAGGTTCTCGCCGGAGAACCGGGGCAGGTGGGCCCGGAAATCGCGCCGGTTCCCAGTTCCGGCGGCCGGCCAGTGGCCGGAAACCAGGCCGCGGGACAGGACGCCGTATGCCGTGATGCCGATGCCCAGCTCCCGGGCCACCGGCAGGATGTCCTGCTCGATGCCACGGGAGAGGAGGGAGTACTCGATCTGGAGGTCGGAGACCGGGTGGACGGCGTTGGCGCGGCGCAGGGTGTCGGCGCCCACCTCCGAGAGGCCGATGTGGCGGATCAGGCCCTGCTGCACGAGCTCGGCCAGTGCTCCCACGGTTTCTTCCACCGGAACGGACGGATCCAGGCGGGCCGGCCGGTAGATGTCCACGTAGTCGGTGCCGAGGCGCCGAAGGGTGTAGGCCAGGAAGTTCTTGATGGCCACCGGACGGGTGTCCACGCCGTTCCATCCGCCCCGGGCATCGCGCAGGACGCCGAACTTCACGCTGATCTGGGCGCTCTCGCGCCGGCGGCCGCGGATCGCCTCGCGCAGCAGCATTTCGTTGTGGCCCATGCCGTAGAAGTCGCCGGTGTCCAGCAGGGTCACGCCGGCGTCGAGGGCGGCCTGGATCGTGGCGACGCTCTCGGCGTCGTCGGCGGGGCCGTAAAGATCGGACATGCCCATCAGGCCGAGGCCGATGGCGGCGGTGCTGGGGCCGGTGGAGCCCAGGGTGCGGGGGGTGCCGAGAGTAGAAGTTGTCATGCGATGACCATACAACAATCAGCTGACAGATTTCAAACTTTGTCAGCTGAAACGGGGTGGACGGGGCGTCGGCATGCGCTTATTGCCGTAGACAGGTCTGTCTGATAGCGTCATGCCCACACATAGACGAACCTGTCTACTCCACGACTTCAGAATGAGGACGCCATGAAGATTGCAGTACTGGGAACCGGCATGGTGGGGCGCACGATTGCCGGCGCACTGGCAGGGCTGGGGCACGACGTCGTGATCGGCACCCGCGACCCGCAGGCGACGCTCGCCCGGACCGAGCCGGACATGATGGGCACCGCGCCGTTCGCCGAGTGGCACGCCGCAAACGCCGTGGTCGACGTCGCCGCCTTTGCTGACGCGGCATCCGGCGCCGAGCTGATCGTCAATGCCACCAACGGTGCCGGCTCGCTGGCCGCGCTGGCCGCAGCGGGGACCCCGAACCTCGCCGGCAAGATCATCATGGACATCGCCAACCCGCTGGACTTCTCGCAGGGCATGCCGCCGTCGCTGAACCCGGTGAACACGGACAGCCTCGGCGAAGAGATCCAGCGGTCCTTCCCGGAGGCCAAGGTGGTGAAGACGCTGAACACCATGACCGCGTCCGTGATGGTCGATCCGGCCCGGGTGGCCGGCGGTGACCACACGGTGTTCGTCTCCGGGGATGACGCCGGCGCCAAGGCGGCCGTGACGGAACTCCTCAAGGGCTTCGGCCACCGCGACGTGATCGATCTCGGCGACATCACGAGTGCCCGCGGGGCGGAAATGATCCTGCCGATCTGGCTGCGGATCTGGGGCGCGCTGGGAACCGGCGAGTTCAACTTCAAGATCGCGCGCTAACCCCTTCACCCGCCAAGCCCGCAGCAGGGGCCGTTCCGGGCGCCCAGAACGGCCCCGGCTGCGAACTGGTTGGGGTCCCGGGGGAGGGGCGCCGGCGCGGCGCGGCGGGGCCTGACACTATCTGAGACGGAATTCCAGCAGGGAGTGCCTGCGGGTAACATCCCATGGGAAGAAGTAATCGGGCTCACAGTATCCAGCGCAGTGTACGAGCCAAGTCGACCCCTCGAAAGATAGTTTCCATGGCTGACACTGCAATGCATTCCGACACCGATCTTGCCGCCGAACTCCGGGCTGATGTCCGCCGGGTCTCCACCCTCCTCGGCGAATCCCTGGTCCGCCAGCACGGCCCCGAGCTCCTGGACCTGGTGGAGCAGGTGCGCCTGCTGACCAAGGAATCCAAGGAAGCCGCCCGCGGCGGCGCCGACGCTACAGGGCCGTGGAGCTCGTACGACGTCGTCGCCCAGGTCCGCGAACTGCTCGGTTCCCTGCCGCTGGAGCAGGCCACCGACCTGGTCCGCGCCTTCGCGTTCTACTTCCACCTGGCGAACGCCGCCGAGCAGGTCCACCGGGTCCGCGGGCTGCGCACCCGGCAGGAGAAGGACGGCTGGCTCGCCAAAGCCGTGGAGGAGATCGCGGACCAGGCCGGCAACTCCGTGCTGCAGGAAGTCGTCAACGAACTCGACGTCCGCCCCATCTTCACCGCACACCCCACCGAGGCCTCCCGCCGCTCCGTGCTGGACAAAATCCGCCGGCTCTCGGACATCCTGTCCGAATCCACGGCGGAGGGCACCTCCGCGCGCCGCCGCCAGGACCGCCACCTGTCCGAAGTGATCGACCAGATGTGGCAGACGGACGAGCTCCGCCAGGTCCGCCCCACCCCCGTGGACGAGGCCCGGAACGCCATCTATTACCTCACCGGCATCCTTAGCGACGCCATGCCGGAAATGCTCTCGGACCTCTCCGAGCTGCTTGCCGAGCACGGCGTCACGCTGCCGCCACAGAAGGCCCCGATCCGCTTCGGCTCCTGGATCGGCGGGGACCGCGACGGCAACCCCAACGTCACCGCCGCCGTCACCCGCGAAATCCTCCAGATCCAGAACCAGCACGCCGTGCGGATCAGCATCGGCCTGATCGACGGGCTCATCTCCATCCTGTCCAACTCGACCGCGCTGGCCGGGGCGGACCAGGAGCTCCTGGACTCGATCGACGTCGACCTGGGGAACCTGCCTGGCCTGGACCGCCGCGTCCTCGAGCTGAACGCTCAGGAGCCCTACCGGCTCAAACTCACCTGCATCAAGGCCAAGCTGATCAACACCGGCCGCCGGGTCGCAGCCGGATCCGCGCACGAGCCCGGCCGCGACTACACCGCCACCGCGGAGCTCCTCGCCGAGCTCGGCCTGCTCGAACGGTCGCTGCGGAACCACCACGCGGCCCTCGCCGCCGACGGCGCCCTGTCCCGGGTCCGCCGCGCCATCGCCTCCTTCGGCCTGCACCTGGCCACCCTCGACATCCGCGAGCACGCCGACCACCACCACGACGCCGTCGGGCAGCTCATGGACCGCCTTGGCGGGCCCGGTGTCCGGTACGCGGAACTCAGCCGCGCCGAGCGGCTCGAGGTGCTGGGCTCCGAACTTGCGTCCCGGCGCCCGCTCTCCGGCCACCCGATCAAGCTCGACGGCGTCGCCGACGGCACCTACGACGTCTTCCGGGAGATCCGGCGGGCCCTGCGCACCTACGGCCCCGACGTGATCGAGACCTACATCATCTCCATGACCCGCGGCGCGGACGACGTCCTGGCCGCGGCCGTGCTGGCCCGCGAGGCCGGCCTGGTCAGCCTGTTCGGCGAGGCGCCCTACGCCAAGATCGGCTTCGCGCCGCTGCTGGAGACAGTCGACGAACTCCGCGCCTCGGCCGAGATCGTGGACCGGCTGCTCTCCGATGCCTCCTACCGCGAACTCGTCCGGCTCCGCGGCGACGTGCAGGAAATCATGCTCGGCTACTCGGACTCCAACAAGGAATCCGGCGTCATGACGAGCCAGTGGGAAATCTACAAGACCCAGCGCAAGCTCCGCGACGTGGCCGCCAAGCACGGCGTCCGCGTGCGCCTTTTCCACGGCCGCGGCGGCTCGGTGGGCCGCGGCGGCGGGCCGACCTATGATGCCATCATGGCCCAGCCCAACGGCGTGCTCGAGGGCGAGATCAAGTTCACCGAGCAGGGCGAGGTCATCTCGGACAAGTACTCCCTGCCGGAGCTGGCCCGAGAAAACCTCGAACTCTCCCTGGCCGCGGTACTGCAGGGCTCGGCGCTGCACCGCACCCCGCGCACCTCGGAGGACCAGCGCGTGCGCTACGGCCACGTCATGGAAACCGTCTCCGACGCCGCGTTTGCGCGCTACCGCACGCTGATTGATGACCCGGATCTGCCCGCCTACTTCATGGCTTCCACCCCGGTGGAGCAGCTGGGTTCCCTCAACATCGGGTCGCGTCCGTCCAAGCGCCCCGACTCCGGCGCCGGGCTCGAAGGGCTCCGCGCCATCCCATGGGTGTTCGGCTGGACACAGTCGCGGCAGATCGTTCCGGGCTGGTTCGGCGTGGGCTCCGGCCTCAAAGCCGCGCGCGAGGCCGGTAACTCGGCCCAGCTCAAGGAGATGATCGAGGGCTGGCATTTCTTCCGCTCGGTGCTCTCCAATGTTGAGATGACCCTGGCGAAGACGGACATGGACATTGCCGGCTACTACGTCTCCACCCTGGTGCCGGCGGAACTGCACCACCTGTTCCGTGCCATCCGGGCCGAATATGATCTCACGGTCGAGGAGATCCAGAACCTCACCGGCGAGCACGTGATCCTCGATGCCCAGCCCACCCTGAAGCGCTCCCTCGAGATCCGGGACCAGTACCTCGACCCCATCAGCTACCTGCAGGTGGAACTGCTGCGCCGCGTCCGGGCCGAGGCCGCGGCGGGCATGACGGGGGCCGAGATCGACGAACGGCTCCAGCGGGCCATGCTGATCACGGTCAACGGAGTCGCCGCCGGGCTGCGCAACACCGGGTAGCCTGCACCTCGGCCCAGACGCTCCCTCAGATCCTGCGGTTCTTCCCCGGACGCTCCCTCTGGTCCTGCGGTTATTCCCCGGACGCTCCCTCTCCCGGTGAGGGAGCGTCGGGGTTTTGGGTGCGGAGGGTGAGGGAGCGTGGCGGCGCGGCTAGGGTTGTTCCATGCCGTCGTTCCAGACCAGACTGAAGATCACCGGGCTCAAGCCGGGCACCGCTCCCGAAACCGTCATGGCCGCGGCCATCGAGGCGCTTGGGACGCGGCACCACGTCGAATCGCACCAGCTTGAGCTCGCCGGCGGCGTACCGCAGCTGAACCTGCGCTTCCTGGTCGAGGCCACCGCCTACAGCGCCGAAAACAGCCAGGCGCTGGAGTCGGCAGCCATGATGCGCGACGCCGTCGAACGCGTTGCGCTCACCGGCGCGCTGACCGTGCTGCGCCGCAGCCGCGGCCGCTGGGCGCCCGTCTAAAAGTCCAGTTCCTCGTCCGGGTCGATCACGGCGGACTCCACGGGGGAGGGGTTGCCCCGGCGCCGCGTCACGATCACGCCCACGACCGCTCCGACCAGCAACCCGACGCCGACGCCGATCAGGGAGCTCGCCCAGAAGGGCAGCCCGGTGGCGGAGCCCATGAAATAGCCCAGTGCCACGGACCAGGTTGCCCAGAGCAGGCCGCCGAGGGCCGCGCAGAGGCTGAACCCGCGGGTGGAGACGTTGGCGATGCCCGCCGCGGCCGTCGTGGCAAGCCGCCCGCCGGGGATGAAGCGGAGGCCGATGATCGCGCCGTAGGTGGAGGACCGGCCGGCTTTCGCGATCGCCGAATGCACCGCCGCGTGGAACCCCAGGCCCCATTTCCAGCGGTCGAGCACGTGGCTCAGCCGGCGCTTGAACAGCTGGAAGACGAGAAGGTCACCCAGCCATGAGGACGCGGCGGCGAGGAGCACGACGAGGAAGCCGTTGATGCGGCCCTCGGCTGACAGCGCGCCGCCGGTGATGACCAGCATTTCCGAGGGGACGGGCGGGAAAATCGCATCGCCGATCACGAAGGGGAAGATCCAGAAATAGATCGCGGCGCCCCAGCTGTCCGCATTTCCGAAGTCCATGGGCACAAGGTACCGCACTTCCAGCCGCTAGCGGGCCTCGCTGAGTTCCAGTCTGCTGCGGTATTCCACCGGGCTGCCGGAGATGGGGTCCACGAAGCGGATCCCGCGGGCCAGGAGCTGCAGCGGCTTGGCGTAATTGTCCGGAGCCTTGTCCAGCAGTTCCGGGTAGAACGCATCGTTGACGATCCCGAGGCCCAGTGAGGCCATGTGCACGCGGAGCTGGTGGGTCTTACCGGAGTGCGGCTCCAGCCGGTACAGCGCGCGGCGGTGCGGGCCGCCGTCGACGTCGGGTGCGTCACCGTCGGGTGCGCCGCCGTCGGGTGCGCCGGAAGCGTCAAACGTGCGCAGACGCTCGATCCGGGTTTCCGCGTTGGGTTCGCCGTCGACGACCTCGGCCAGCAGGTAGCTGCGGGACTTGGTCATCCGGTTCCGCACCACCACAGGGAAGTCCACCGGGGGATGGCCCGGAGCGGGCTCCGCGGCGGACACACACTCGTATTCCTTCTGGACCTGGCGCTTTTCGAAGAGCACCTGGTATTTGCCCCGGGTCTCGGGGTTCGTGGAGAGCAGCAGGATGCCGGCGGTCATGCGGTCCAGACGGTGCATGGGAATCAGGTCCGGGAGGCCGAGCTGGTTCCGGAGCCGAACCAAGGCCGATTCCTGGATGTAGGTCCCGCCGGGGGTGGTGGGCAGGAAGTGCGGCTTGTCCACCACCAGCAGGTGATCGTCCTGGTGCAGAATGTTCAGCTCCACCGGGATCCGGGTCTCCGGCGGCAGGGTCCGGTAGTACCAGATGAACGTGTGGTCCTGCATCGGCGTGGTGCGGTCCAGGGCGATCCCTGCCTCGCCGACGATCTCGCCGGCGTCGAACCGGTCCTCGATGCCCTGCGGATCGATGTGCCCCCAGCGGTGCATCATGTAGTCCAGCGCGGTCTCCCAGGGACCCTCGTCCGGCAGGCGCAGACGCGTCGCGTTGACGCCGTCGCGCACGGGAAGGGGGGATTGCATCACCCGACCATTCTACGGGCCCGGCCTCCCGCGCCCTGCGCAGCCCTCATGACCCTGCCGGGACCCCGCCGCGACCGCCGCCGCGGCCCTGTACCCCGGCCCCGTACCGCAGCCCAGCCCCGCCCCGCCGCGGGCCCTTGCTCGAGTTCGCYGGACCCGTGCCAGGTCGCCGGAAACATACGGCGACCTCGGACGCTTCCGGCGAACTCGCGATGCCACCCCCGCCCTGCGCCCGTCACACCCCCGCCGTCCGGGTCCCTCGCCTTCCCGCAGTCACCGCCCGCCGTGCTCTCCCGCGAGGCCCGTGCTCCAGTTCGCTGGACTCGTGCCAGGTCGCCGGAAWCRTACGGCGACCTMGGACGCTTCCGGCGAACTCGCCATGCGCCGCCGACCTGTGCCCGTCACGCCCCGCGCGCTGCCGCCGCCCGACTCCCTCGCCTACCCGCCGTCCCCTCCCGCCCGCCGTCCTCTCCCGCCGCGGGCCCGAGCTTCAGTTCGCTGGACCCGTGTCAGGTCGCCGGAAACATCCGGCGACCTCGTAGGCTTCCGGCGACGTCGCCATGCGCCGCCGCCCGCACACGAGCGCCGACGAGAAAAAAGTTCTTGACAATTAAAATTGTCGGCGGGCAGACTGGAGGCATGTTAGACATCGGAGTGATTGAGGATCCGGCCGCGGCCGAGGCCTCGCTGGACCCGATCCGGACGCGGATCCTGCGCGAACTGGCCGAGCCCGGATCTGCGACGCAGCTCGCCGCGAAGGTGGGCCTGCCACGGCAGAAGGTGAACTACCACCTCAAAGCGCTCGAGCGGCATGGGCTCGTCGAGCTCGTCGAGGAGCGGCGGCGCGGCAACGTGACCGAACGCATTCTGCGGGCGACGGCGGCGTCGTACCTGATTTCGCCGGCGGCGCTGGCCTCGGTGGCGCCGGACCCGCACCGGTTCTCGGACCGCTTTTCCGCCTTCTGGCTGCTGGCACTCGCTGCCCGCATGGTCCAGGAGATGGGGCAGCTGATCGCCGGGGCGTCCGCGGCCCGGCAGAAACTCGCCACCTTTGCCATCGACGGCGAGATTACCTTCCGTTCGGCGGCGGACCGGGCGGCCTTCGCCGAGGAGCTCGGCGTCGCCGTGACCAGGCTCGTGGACAAATACCACGACGGCGGTGACCTCCCCTCAGGTTCCCCCTCAGGTTCCGCGGCAGATCAGCAGGCAGGTTCCCAGGCTGGTCGCCGGCCGGAGGGACGCAAGCACCGGCTGGTCGTCGCGCTGCACCCGGCGCTCAAGGCGCCGCAGCCGAAGGCAGCGCACTCAGACCCACAAACAGCAACCCCACAAACAGCAACCCCACAAACAGCAACCCCACAAACAGCAACCCCACCAACAGCAACCCCACAAACAGCAACCCCACAAACAGCAACCCCACAAACAGCAACCCCACAAACAGCAACCCCACAAACAGCAACCCCACAAACAGCAACCCCACCAACAGCAACCCCACCAACAGCAACCCCACCAACAGCAACCCCACCAACAGCAACCCCACAAACAGCAACCCCACAAACAGCAACCCCACAAACAGCAACCCCACAAACAGCAACCCCACAAACAGCAACCCCACAAACAGCAACCCC
>NZ_JBFTPY010000014.1:0-120914 GCF_056398725.1 Arthrobacter sp. 01T425
GCAAGCTCGCCTGCGACGCGGACATCATCCCGGTCGTCCTCGGCGGCGAGGGCCAGGTCCTGGACATCGGCCGCGCCTCCCGCATCTTCCCGCCCCACATCCGCAAGGCCATCACGGCCCGGGACCGGGGCTGCGCCTTCCCGCAATGCACCATCCCGGCCCCCTGGTGCGAGGCCCACCACATCACCTACTGGTCCCGCGGCGGAACCACCGGAACCGGCAACGGCACCCTGCTCTGCTCCCATCACCACCATCTGATCCACAAGGAACACTGGAGCATCCAGATGCGCACCGGCATCCCCTGGTTCACCCCACCACCCCACCTCGACCCCGCCCAGACACCCCGCCGGAACAGATACTTCCGCCCCCACCAGTGGCGCCCAGTTATTTAGGTGCTCGCTATATTTAGTTGCTCGATATTTAGGTGCCCGCTTTCGGCAATGACGGCCTTGTGCGAGCCATGGGGTGAGGACTCGTTGGAGCTCTTGGGGATGCTGGCCCGGGGAACCGGGCCAGCCGGCCCGATCCCGGGGGGCTTCAGAGGAACGGCGTTAGAGGAACTCGGCCCGGCCTTCCATTGCCGAGGACGCCAGTGCGTGTTCCCGCCGCGGGATCCTGCCGGCCGCTTTCGCCAGCCTGCCGGCGATGACGGCATGTTTGAAGGCCTCGCCCATGAGCACCGGATTCTGCGCACGGGTCACCGCCGTAGCCAACAGCACGGCGTCGCAGCCGAGTTCCATCGCCAGGGCAGCGTCCGAGGCCGTGCCGATCCCGGCATCCAGCACCACGGGCACGGACGCGCGCGAGACGATCAGCTCGATGTTGTGCGGGTTCAGGATGCCCAGTCCGGTGCCGATCGGGGCGCCCAACGGCATCACGGCCGTCGCGCCGAGGTTTTCGAGCCGGAGGGCAAGCACGGGGTCGTCGTTCGTGTAGGCGAAGACCTTGAAGCCTCGGGCCACGAGCTGTTCGGTTGCGTCCACGAGTTCGACGGCGTCCGGCAGCAGTGTGTGCTCGTCGGCAATGACTTCGAGCTTGACCCAGTCCGTTTCCAGGGCCTCCCGCGCCAGCTCGGCGGTGAGGACGGCGTCCTTGGCGGTGAAGCAGCCTGCCGTGTTGGGCAGTACCCGGATCCGATGGTCCTCGAGCAGCTGGAACAGCGAGCCCGTCTCCGCCGGCGAATAGCGGCGTATCGCCACCGTGGTCAGCTCCGTCCCGGACGCCACCAGCGCCGCCCCGAGCCCGTCCAGGCTCGGCGCACCGCCGGTTCCCATGATGAGGCGGGAGCCGAGCCTTACGCCGTCGACCACGAACGGATCGGCCACCGCACCGGTCATGGGGACGGCCTGTGTTCCTGCGAACGTCGTCTCGTTCATGCTGGTCATCCTCCTTGGACTGCCGTGACAAGTTCGACGTCGTCGCCGTCGGCGAGCGCCGTGGCGTGCCACTGGCTGCGCGGCACCACTTCGGCGTTGCGGGCGACGGCGACACCGAGCTTCCGCCCGTCGGCGGCGCGGCCGTCGGGGCCGATGCTCCGGCCAGTGAGCTGGCTGACGAGTGCGGAGACGGAGGCGCCGTCGGCGACGCTCTGATCCGTTCCGTTAAGTCGGATGTTCATGCTGCTTCCTTCTTAGGGCTGTCCCCGGACGTAACCGGGATGCGGGAAAAACGGTCGGGGCGGAACCCGGCCCAGCGCGGGTCCGGCGTGAAATCCATGAGTTGCCGGCACACGGCGGCAGCGGCGGGGGTCAGCAGGACGCCGTGCCGGAAGAATCCTGTGGCGATGATGAGTCCCGGGACGTCGCCGCCGTCCGCTTGTGCGATCCGCCCCAGCAGCGGGGCATTGTCCGGGGTTCCGGGCCGCGCCCGCGCCGTGGCTTCCAAAAGCTCCAGCTCGGCGACCGCAGGCACCAGCTGCTGGGCATCCCGCAGCAGCTGGTAAATGCCGCCGGCGGAAACCGCGTGCGGATCCGACGGTCCATCCTCCCGCTGGGTGGCCCCGATCACCACGGTGCCGTCCTGGCGGGGGACGATGTACACCGGGATGCCGCGCACCATGCCCCGCACGGTGGCCGTGAGCAGCGGCTGCAGATGCGGAGGCACGCGGAGCCGGAGGATGTCGCCGTAGACGGGCCGCAGCGGCAGCGCCAGCCCGGCCGGAAGCTCCTCGAGCGCGGCGGCGCCGAGCCCGTTGGCGACCACGGTCTCGGCAGCCCGTACGGTACCGCCGCCAGCCAACCGCACACCTGCCACCTGTCCGTCCTGCCACAGCAGGCCTGCCGCGCGCCGCCGGACGAAGCTGCCGCCTTCCGCACCGAGCACGCCGGCGAGCCGGGTGATCAGCAGGCGGGGGTCCACCTGGTGGTCGGCCGGGATGTCGAAGGCACACGAGATGCCGGGACTCAGCAGGGGCTCCCGGGTGCGCGCCTCGCGCACTGTCAGTGGCTCCACGGCCAGGCCGCATGCCTTCTGGACTTCCCTCAAGTCCGCGAGCGCGCGCCGGTCCGCCGCGTCGGCCCCCACCGCCAGGGTCGGCGTCGTTAAGTAGCCGGTACCCGCCGGGGAATCCGCGCCGGCGGCAACGGCGTCGAGAGCCGCAGCGAATCCTGGCCACAACCGGGAGGCCTCAAGCATCAGTTCCAGGAGCTGTTCCTCCTGGTAGTGCAGTTCACTCACGGGGGCCAGCATGCCGGCCGCGGCCCAGCTGGCTCCGCTGCCGGGAGCATCATCGATCAGGACCACGGATCGGCCCGAGCGGATGGCCTCGAACGCGATGCCATGGCCGATCACCCCGCCGCCGATCACGGCCACGTCGGCAGTCGTATCCCCCGCGATGATTCCCTCTGCGGTACCGGGCCCCGTGTCACAAACCTGGGCGTCGGCGTCATTTGCGGCTCCGGCCGCACGGCCTGCTCGTGTGCCCATGAAAAATTCCTTCCCTACGCCGGTACTAGCCGGATCAGGTCAAGCGGTCGGCTCTGACGCCCTCTCAGCCGGGCAGCGGCGACATGGCTGCTGCGGGCTCCCGCGGTATGCGCCCAGTTTAGAGGAACTAGGCTGGTCCCATGAGCCAGGACCCTCTCCACACCACCGCCCGCCTCTATCTCTGCACCGACGCCCGCAGGGACCGCGGCGACTTCGAGGACTTCGTGGATGCCGCCTTCGCCGGCGGCGTGGACATCATCCAGTTGCGCGACAAGTCGCTCGAGGCCTCCGAGGAGCTGGAACTGCTGGAGGTCCTGCACACCGCAGCGCAGCGCCACGGGCGGCTGTGGGCCGTCAATGACCGGGCGGACATCGCCTCCCTGTCCGGGGCTCCGGTGTTCCATGTCGGCCAGAAGGACATTTCGCTCGACGCCGCCCGCGGCTTTCTCGGCAAGGATGCCGTGATCGGTCTGTCCACCCACAGCCCGAAGCAGGTGGACGCCGCCATCGCTGCCGCGCCAGGCCGCAAAGGGCTCGATTATTTCTGTGTGGGCCCCGTGTGGGCGACGCCCACCAAGCCCGGGCGCGCCGCCGTCGGCCTCGATCTGGTGCGCTACGCCGCCCAGGCGATCGGCGGGGCGGACGCGGAGGGAACCGGCAGGGTCAACGAAAGCGTGCTGCCGTGGTTCGCGATCGGCGGGATCGACCTCAGTAACGTGGAGCAGGTAGTCGATGCCGGTGCCCGGCGGATCGTCGTGGTCCGGGCGATCACCGACGCCACTGATCCGGCCCACGCCGCCGGAGCCTTGCTGGCGGCGCTGGACGCCGCCGCATCCTAAGCAGGTCCCACCCGTAATGCCGGCCGGCACTGAAACTATCCGGCGAGACCCAGCTCCGTCATCCGGCGCGCGTGGTTCGCTGCGAGTTCGGCCGCCAGGCCGTTGACCAGCGCCCGGGCGCCGGCGTCGTCCAGCCCCGACAGTCCGCCGAGGAACGCGTGCTCAGCGCTGACACGCTGGGCGTGGTTCAGTACTTCCCCCAGCAGACGCCTGGCCCACAACGCCAGGCGCGACGCCAGCCGGGGGTCATCGGCCAGGGCCGCCTTGATGCGCGCCTGCAGCACGGCCGTGGACTCACCGGTGGAGCGGACCTGCCCGATCAACTCACGGGTCGCGGCGTCGACGTACCGGCCCACGACGCCGTAAAAGTCCGCGGCGACCGTGTCGATCACGTAGGCCTTCATGAGGGCCTCGTACCAGTCCGACGGGCGCGTGCGTTCGTGGAAGTGGTCCACCGAGGGCTGGAACGGCAGCATGGCGGCCTCCGTATCCAGGCCCATGTGTTCGAGCCGGATTCGGACGAGTTCGTAATGCTGGAACTCGACCACCGCCATCCTGCCCAGCAACGCACGGTCATGCAGCGTGGGCGAATACCGGGCACTCGAGGACAGCCGCTCGAAGGCGGAAAGCTCGCCGTACGCCAAGACTCCCAGCAGGTCGGCAAGGAAGCTGTTGTAGAGGGCAGGATCGTCCGCAGTTGCGCTCATCTTCCAAGACTAATAGCGGAAATCGGGCTACCCTGATTTTCGTGTCACATCATCGCCTGACCCCCAGTGTCCACGAGCAGCAGAACCAGCTTGCCGGGGCACTCAAGGCGTTGCGCACCACGCTGGAACTGCCCGGCCCGTTCCCCGAGGGTGTGCTGCGCGACGCGGAGGCGGCGGTGGCCGAGCACAAGCTCCCGGACCTTGACCTCACGCACGTCGAGTTCGTGACTATCGATCCGGCATCGTCCACCGACCTGGACCAGGCCCTGTTTATCGAACGGAGCAACGGCGGCTACAAGGTCTTCTACGCCATCGCCGACGTCCCCTCCTTTGTCGCCCCGGGCGGGGCGCTGGACGCCGAGACCCGGCGCCGCGGCCAGACCTTCTACACCCCGGACGGCAGGATTCCGCTGCATCCGGAGATTATCAGCGAGGCCGCCGGCAGCCTGCTCGCCGGGCAGCTGTGCGCGGCGTTCGTCTGGGAGTTCGAGCTCGACGCCGCGGCAGAGGTCGCCTCGGTCCTCGTGCGCCGGGCACAGGTCCGCAGCCGCGCGAAGCTCAACTACAAAGGCGTCCAGGCCGAGCTCGACGCCGGCACCGCGGCGCCCGTGCTGCAGCTGCTGAAAGAAGTAGGCCTCAAACGGGTGGAACTGGAACGACTGCGCGGCGGCGCGAGCCTGAACATGCCGGAACAGGAGATCCAGCAACTGCCCGACGGCGGCTACCGGATCGTAGCGGCCCCGCCGCTGCCGGTGGAGGACTGGAACGCCCAGATTTCACTCATGACCGGGATGGCCGCCGCGGCGCTCATGCTCCAGGGCAAAGTCGGCATCCTGCGCACCATGCCCGCCCCGGACGAGGCATCACTGCGCCACTTCCACCGGCAGACCCACGCCCTCGGCAAGCCCTGGGACGGGGAAATGCGCTACGGCGAGTACCTGCGGACCCTTGACCCGACGGACCCCCGGCAGCTGGCCATTGTGCATTCGGCCGGGATGCTCTTCCGCGGTGCCGGATACACACCCTTCGACGGCACAGTGCCCAACGCCGCCGTCCAGTCCGCCATCGGCGCGGCCTACGCCCATTCCACGGCACCGCTGCGGCGGCTGGTCGACCGCTTCGTGCTGGTAATCTGCGAGGCCCTGAGCAACGGCACCGAAGTTCCTGCCTGGGCCCGGGAGGCGCTGTCGTCCCTCCCCGCCATCATGGGCACCTCGGACCAGCTGGCCGCGAAACTGGAGCGGCTGTCGCTGGACACCGTTGAGGCGGCCCTGCTCGTCAACCACGTCGGCCAGGAATTCGACGCTGTCGTCATCTCCGGTCCCAAGCCGGCCAAGGGCACCAACGGCACCAGCAACGGCAACGGCGGGAAGACCAACGGCAACGGAAACGGCCCGTCCGGGATCGTCCAGATCGCCGAGCCCGCCGTGACCGCACGATGCCCCGGCGAGCTGGAACCGGGCACCAAAGTCCGGGTCCGGGTGTTGTCCTCGGACATCGCCACGCGGGAAATCCAGTTGGAGCTCGTGGGCTGACGGCCCGCCGGCGGTCCGCTAGCCGTCCCCACGCCGTCGCCAGCCAGCGCTGCCGGCCGCCCTCCCGGTCACCTCCCGAGGCGTAATCACCCGCCCAGTCGAGGATCCACGCCTTGTACAGCTAGACTGAAGAGGTAGAAATGGATGCCCGGTCGTTGATTTCCATGATTTTCGAATTCAACAAGCCCGCCCCTACGCGATCTTGAGATACACCCGCTGGTCCCCAGTGCCAGCATTTAGATAGCCCGCGATCGGCTTCCACTGGAATTGCTTGCGCGCCTGAGCGTGCTCCGGAACGGCCACCACGGCCGGCCCCGTTGAGCAAGCAGCGCAGCCCAAAATGAATAAGGAAACTCCCCTGTGAGTGAATTGCACACGCACCAGCTTCTGACCGATGAGTCCGGCACGGAGACCATCGAGCCCGAAGAGACCATCATCTCGGACGAAAAGCCGCACGAGATTGCCGAGAAGACCTTTGCCGACTTCAATGTCCGTGCCGACATCGTGGAGTCCCTGGCCGACGCCGGCATCACCCACCCCTTCCCGATCCAGGCCATGACCCTGCCGGTCGCACTGGCAGGGCATGACATCATCGGCCAGGCCAAGACCGGTACTGGCAAGACCCTCGGCTTCGGCATCCCGGCGCTGCAGCGCGTCGTCGGCCGCGACGACGCCGGCTTCGACAAACTGGCCGTTCCCGGCGCCCCGCAGGCCCTGGTGATCGTGCCCACCCGCGAGCTGGCCGTCCAGGTAGCCAAAGACCTCGAAAACGCCGCCAAGAAGCGCAACGCCCGCATCGCCACCATCTACGGTGGCCGCGCTTACGAGCCGCAGGTCGAGGCGCTGCAGAACGGCGTCGAGGTTGTCGTCGGTACCCCCGGCCGCCTGATCGACCTCTTCAAGCAGAAGCACCTGAGCCTGAAGAACGTCAAGATCGTTATCCTCGACGAAGCCGACGAGATGCTGGACCTCGGGTTCCTGCCGGACGTCGAGACCCTGATCGCCGGCACGCCCGCGGTCCGCCAGACGCTCCTGTTCTCCGCCACCATGCCCGGCCCGGTCATCGCCATGGCCCGCCGCTACATGACCCAGCCGACACACATCCGCGCCGCGGACCCGGACGACGAGGGCCTGACCAAGCGCGATATCCGCCAGCTGATCTACCGTGCCCACAGCATGGACAAGGTGGAAGTGGTGGCCCGCATCCTGCAGGCCCGCGGACGCGGCCGGACCATCATCTTCACCAAGACCAAGCGCACCGCCGCGAAGGTGGCCGAGGAACTGGTGGACCGCGGTTTTGCTGCGGCCGCCATCCACGGTGACCTCGGGCAGGGCGCCCGCGAACAGGCGCTGCGCGCCTTCCGCAACAACAAGGTGGACGTCCTCGTTGCCACCGACGTCGCCGCCCGCGGCATCGACGTCGACGACGTCACCCACGTGATCAACTACCAGTGCGTCGAAGACGAGAAGATCTACCTGCACCGCGTGGGCCGCACCGGCCGTGCCGGCAACAAGGGCACCGCCGTGACGTTTGTCGACTGGGACGACATGCCGCGCTGGGGGCTCATCAACAAGGCCCTCGGCCTGAGCTACCCCGAGCCCGTGGAAACCTACTCGTCCTCGCCCCACCTGTTCGAGGAACTCGACATCCCCGCAGGCACCAAGGGCCGGCTGCCGCGCGACAAGCGTGTGCTGGCCGGGGTCGACGCGGAGGTCCTCGAAGACCTCGGCGAGACCGGCAAGAAGAACTCGCGCACCAGCGCAAAGGACGGCAGCCGCACGAGCAGCCGTGACGGCGCCCGTGAAGGCAGCCGCACGAGCAGCCGTGACGGTGCCCGCGAGGGCAGCCGGACCGGCGGACGTGACTCGCGCCGCAGCGGCACCGAAGCCGGCGGACGCTCCGGCGACCGCCGTCGCCGTCCCGCCGAGGCCGATGCCGCCACGGCGTCCACTGCGAACGGACAGGGACCGGAAGCTGCTGCCGCCGCGCCGGCGAAGGCCCCCACCGAGGTGGACCGGGCGACCCGTGCCCGGCGCCGGACCCGCACCCGCCGCCGCAACGGCGAGGTAGTGGCCGGCGGCGACGCACAGCCGAGCGGCGCCGAGGCCTAATCCCCTCCATGACTGACACCGTCTGGGCGCCGGACGGCAGCAACCTGGTGGTTCACGCGGACAACGCGGAATACCTCCCCACGCTGCCGGACGGCGCCTTCACACTGATTTACGTGGACCCGCCCTTCAACACCGGCCGGGTCCAGCGGCGCCAGGAAACCAGGATGGTGCTCAACGCCGGCGGCGAGGGTGACCGCGTCGGGTTCAAGGGCCGGTCCTACGACACCATCAAGGGCGCCCTGCACAAGTACGACGACGCGTTCAGCGACTACTGGTCCTTCCTCGAGCCCCGGCTCGTGGAGGCCTGGCGGCTCCTGGCCGACGACGGCACCCTGTACCTGCACCTGGACTACCGCGAGGTGCACTACGCAAAGGTCATGCTGGACGCGATCTTCGGCCGCGAATGCTTCCTGAACGAGATCATCTGGGCGTACGACTACGGTGCACGGGCCAAGTACCGCTGGCCCACCAAGCACGACAACATCCTCGTCTACGTCAAGAACCCGGCGAAGTACCACTTCGACAGCGCCGAGGTGGACCGTGAGCCCTACATGGCGCCCGGACTGGTGACCCCCGCCAAGCGCGAGCTCGGCAAGCTGCCCACGGACGTGTGGTGGCACACGATCGTTTCGCCGACCGGCAAGGAGAAAACCGGCTACCCGACGCAGAAGCCGGAGGGGCTGATCCGCCGCGTGGTTGCGGCCTCGAGCCGGCCGGGCGACTGGTGCCTGGACTTCTTCGCAGGTTCCGGCACGCTCGGGTCCGTGGCCGCGAAACTCGACCGCAGGTTCGTGTGCGTGGACCAGAACCAGCCGGCCATCGACGTGATGGCCAAACGCCTGGCCGCGCAGGCGCAGTTCACGTCTTTCCCGACCCTCTGACCCGCCGCCCTCACCACGCCCCGCCGTTCCCGCCCGTTGCGCTAACACTTGTGGCGGCTATTCGGGTCCTGGGGGGCCTCATAGGGACGCTAAGTGATAGCTCAACACGGGTCCAGGGTCTCAGCGGACTGGGTCTCAGCGCACCACGGACGAGCCCGTGCCCAGTTCCTCGATCCGGGCAAAGACTTCTGCGGAGGTCAGATTCTCGCCCAGCAGGTTCGGCTTTCCCGCGCCGTGGTAATCGGAGGACCCTGTGATCAGCAGGCCATAGCGTTCGGCGATGCGGCGCAGGAACGTCCGGCCCTCCTCGGGGTTGTCCCGGTGGTAGATTTCCAGGCCGGCCAGGCCGGCATCGATCATCTCCCGGTAGGTCCCCTCCCCCACGATCCGGCCGCGGGCGGATGCCACTGGGTGGGCGAACACCGGGACGCCCCCGGCTGCACGGACCAGTTCGACGGCGAGCGCCGGCTCCGGCGCATAGTGCTGGACCCAGTAGCGCGAGCGTGCTGTGAGGATGGAACCAAAAGCCTCGGCCCGGTCTTCCACCACACCGGCCGCGACGAGCGCGTCGGCGATGTGGGGGCGGCCCAGGGTGGCACCCGGCGCGACGTGATGAATCACGTCGTCCCATGTCAGCGGGTAGTCCTCCGACAAAAGGGTGACCATCTTCTGCGCCCTCGTGTGCCGGGCGTCCTTGGACTTGGTGATTTCCTCAAGCAGCCCGGGATGCGCGGGGTCGTGGAGGTAGCTGAGCAGGTGAACGCTGATGCCTTCCGCGGTGCGGCAGGAGATCTCCATCCCCGGGACCAGCGCGACCCCGGCTTTCCGGGCTGCGACGGCGGCCTCCGCCCACCCGGCAGTGGAATCGTGATCGGTCAGGGCGACGACGTCGAGGCCCGCGGCGGCGGCGGACTCCATGACGCCGGCCGGCGCCTGGGTGCCGTCGGAAACGTTGGAGTGCGCATGCAGGTCGATCCTCACCTCACCAGCCTAGTAGATGGCAGGATCCAAAGCCTCGGCCCCTTCGTGCCGGGGCCCTGCAGCGGCCCTGCACCGCGAGCGCGCCGTTGGCCTAAGCCGCGGCGCTGGTGAGACTATGGGACGGTGAACGATGCAGATAACACCCTAGTCTCCGCTTCCCAGCCCCTCGAAGAGCGCGTCAACAACCGCTCGCAGCGGCCCAGCTCCGACGCCTTCAAGGCCTTCATGGCCAGCAACTGGGCGCCGGCCTCGCAACAGCTCCCCGAGCGGGATGCCGTCGCGGGCCACGCCGCAGGCCGGCGCCGCTCCATCTCAGGCCAGTTCAAAGGTGAACGCCTGGTCATCCCCGCCGGCCCGCTGAAGGTCCGCTCGAACGACTGCGACTACCGCTTCCGGCCGCACTCCGCCTTCGCGCACCTCACCGGCCTCGGCCTGGACCACGAACCTGATGCGGTCCTGATCCTGGAACCGGTAGCGGAGGGCACCGGCGACGACGGCGGAAACCACCACGCCACGCTGTACTTCCGCCCGTTGGCAGGCCGCGACACCGAGCAGTTCTACGCCGATTCCCGCTCCGGGGAGTTCTGGATCGGCGCACGCCCGACCCTGGCCGAGTTCAAGGCCAAGCTGGGACTGGACACGGCCGACATCGCCGAACTTGAACTCGCCATCACCAAGAATGTCGGTGCGCCGGAGATCGGCGGAATATCCATCAGGCTGGTCCGCAAGGTTGACGAGAACATTGATGCCCTCGTCGACACTGCCCGCTACAACACGGCCAAGGACCCCGACAACCTCGACCTGAGTGTGCTCGACGCCCTGGACGAGAAACTCACAGAGGCCCTCTCGGAACTGCGCCTGCTCAAGGACGAGTGGGAAATCGAACAGATGAAGATCGCCGTCGCCGCCACCGTTGCCGGCTTCACCGAGGTGGTCAAGGCGATCCCGCGGGCGCTGACCCACCACCGCGGCGAGCGCGTCGTGGAAGGGGCGTTCTTCGCCCGGGCCCGCGAAGAAGGCAACGAGCTTGGCTACGACACCATCGCCGCCTCCGGCAACAACGCCACCGTGCTGCACTGGACCCGGAACACCGGCAAGATCAACGCCGGCGAACTGCTGCTCCTGGACGCCGGAGTCGAGGCCGACTCCCTCTACACCGCGGACATCACCCGCACCCTGCCGGCCAACGGCAAGTTCTCCGAGGTCCAGCGCAAGGTCTACGAGGCAGTGCTCGACGCCGCCGACGCCGGCTTTGCCGCTGCCCAGCCGGGCACGAAGTTCCGGGACATCCACACCGCAGCCACCACGGTGCTGGCCGAGCGGCTCGCCGAATGGGGTCTCCTGCCCGTCTCCGTCGAGGAAGCCGTGAGCACCGAGGGCCAGCAGCACCGCCGGTGGATGCCGCACGGCACCAGCCACCACCTCGGCCTCGACGTCCACGACTGCGCCCAGGCGAAGCGGGAACTCTACCTCGACGGCGTGCTCACGCCCGGCATGGTGTTCACGATCGAACCCGGCCTGTACTTCAAGAACGAGGACATCGGCATCCCCGAGGAATACCGCGGCATCGGCGTCCGGATCGAGGACGACATTCTCATGACGGCCGACGGGCCGGTCAACCTCAGCGCCGCACTGCCGCGCAAGGCCGACGACGTCGAGTCCTGGATGGCGGGCATCTACCTGGAAGTGGACGGCCAGACGCCGTAGGTCAGCCAGGCAGTATATAGCAGCAAGAAAGGGAGCGTCCCCGCACCGGGACGCTCCCTTTTTGCTGCTATTTGCTGCTATTTGCTGCTGTTTCCTGCCTGAATCAGTGCTGCTGGCCGTCCTGGCCTGCCGCGGGCTTCTCGCTGTCCGTGACCCTGACCCCGTACTGCGGGCGGCCGTCCGGGAGATCCGGATAGCTCACCCCAGAAACCCGGCCGGCCGGGCGGGCCGCCGCCTCCTCAGCTGGGGCCGGTGCCGTCGGTGCGGGGCCTGCGGGGCCCTCCTGCTGGGGTGCACCGCCCTGGTACTGTCCGGCGGGGTCTGCGCCGGTCTCCGGCGTTCTCTGGCCGTACGGGTCGTTCCAGCCCGCGGGGCGCTGCGGCGCATGACTCTGCTGTCCCGGCTGCTGCGGGCCCGGCTGCTGCGGTGCCTGATGGCGGTAGTCGTGCTGCGCGAAACCGCCGGCCGCGGCACCGGACGCGTCATGCGCCGTCATGGGCAGCTGGTGGAGCAGGCGCCGCGCTTCGCCGGCGGCCTCGAAGGAGACCACGACGTCGTAATTGGTCGCCACCACCTGGCTGGTTGAGGTGAAGTCACGCTTGCCGCGCTGCATGGCGTAGGTGACGATGCCAAACAGCATGAAGAACGCTGCACCCATCAGCACTGACGTCACAATCGAGAAATAACCGGGGGTTGTGGAGAAGAACGACAGCATGACGCCGACGAACAGGCCGAACCACATGCCGCTGAGGGCGCCGGAGAGGGCGACGCGGGGGTAGGTAAGCCGGCCGGTCACCCGCTCGACCATCTTCAGGTCATTGCCCACGATCGACACCATCTGCACGGGGAACTGCTGGTCAGCCAGGTAGTCCACCGCCTTCTGGGCATCCAGGTAGGAGTTGTAGGAACCGACAACGTCGCCTCTCGGGACGGTGCGTGCCTCGTCCGAGCCGTTGGGGGCACCGGCCCTGGGAGCACCAAAAATGTTTGACATATGCCCATTCTCACCCATCGGGCTGGTGTGCGGCTGGAAATTCAGCTAAAAGAGAGCAGACTCGGTAGCCTGTAGGGGTGAGCACGAATCTTTCGCGAGTGTTTGTCGCGCGCCTCCTCGGACTGGACGTCTTCGACCCATTGGGTGACCGTCTGGGTCGGCTGCGCGACGTCGTGGTGCTCTCCCGCGGAACCAGGGGCGCCCCGCACGTGGTGGGCATCGTCGTCGAGGTCCCCGGCAAGAAGCGCGTCTTCGTGCCGATGACCCGGATTACGTCCATAGACCAGACCCAGGTCATCTGCACCGGGCTGGTCAATCTTCGCCGTTTCGAACAGCGCGGCGCGGAAACCCTCGTGGTGGCCGAAATGTTCGACCGCCGGGTGACCCTTGCGGACGGCAGCGGCGACGCAACCATCGAGGACATCGCCATGGACCGGCACCGCTCCGGCGACTGGTTCGTCAGCAAGCTCTTCGTCCGCCGCGGCCACTCCCTCTCGCCCCTGAGCCGGCTGCGCCGCAATGAAACCCTCATCATCGACTGGGCCGATGCCCGGCAAGGCGCCAAGACCGAGCCCCAGGCCGCCACCCAGTTCGTGGCCACGCACGAGGACCTCAAGCCCGCCGACTTCGCCGAGGCCCTGCAGGAAATGAGCGACAAGCGCCGCTTCGAGGTTGCGAGCGAACTCCAGGACGAACGGCTCGCGGACGTCCTGCAGGAGATGCGCGAAGGTGACCAGGTGGAGATCCTCTCCGCCCTGGACGTCAACCGCGCCGCCGACGTCCTCGAGGAGATGGATCCGGACGACGCCGCCGACCTCCTGGCCGAACTCCCCAGCGCCCAGGCTGAAGAACTCCTGCAGTTGATGGAACCCGAAGGCGCCGAAGACGTCCGCCGCCTGCTCGAATACGACGAGGACACCGCCGGCGGGCTCATGACGCCCGTGCCGGTGATCCTGCCCCCGGAGGCAACCGTCGCCGAGGCACTCGCGCACGTACGCCGGGAGGAACTCTCCCCCGCCCTGGCGTCGTCGATCTTCGTCGCCCGACCCCCGTTGGAGACGCCGACGGGACGATTCCTCGGTGTCGTCCATATCCAGCAGCTCTTGCGCTTTCCGCCGCCGGAGCCGCTGGGCAATCTGGTGGACAAAAGCCTGGAGCCGGTCTCCGACCAGGCCCACATCAGCGAGGTCGCCCGCGCGCTGGCAACGTACAACCTCAACTCGCTTCCAGTTGTCAACGATGACGGACGGCTTGTGGGGGCGGTGACTGTTGACGACGTGCTTGATCATCTGTTGCCGGACGACTGGCGCGCCCACGAGGACGATGCCCCGATAAGAAAGCTTGGAGGCCGCATTGGCTGATCCCACAGCACCACGGACCTCCAATGTCCGCCCTGGCGGCAGGACCACCGGCGGCCTCGACACGCCACTAAGCGGCCGGCAGCGTATCCTGCCCAACTTCCGTCCCGACCCGGACGCCTTCGGCCATGCCACGGAAGGCTTCGCCCGTTTCATGGGCACCCCCGCGTTCCTGATGTACATGACGGTGTTCTGCTTGTTCTGGCTGGGCTGGAACACGTGGGCGCCGGAGGAATGGCAGTTCGATTCACGGGCGCTGGGCTTCACGCTGCTGACCCTCATGCTGTCCCTGCAGGCCTCCTACGCCGCGCCCCTGCTGCTGCTGGCCCAGAACCGCCAGGACGACCGCGACAAGGTCTCGCTGCAGCAGGACCGCCAGCGGGCCGAGCGCAATCTCTCCGACACTGAATACCTGACCCGGGAACTTGCGTCCCTGCGCATCGCGCTGCGCGAGGTCGCCACCCGCGATTACGTCCGCGCCGAGCTCCGCAGCCTGCTGGAGGACATGCTGGAGGCCCAGGAGGAACTGCGCACCCACGATCCTTCCGCCGGCGCCCACGAGACCCCGCGGGAAAAGGTCAAGGAAAAGATGAAGGAGCGGCGCGACAAGCAGCGCAGCCCCCGGACCCAGCAAATCCCCCGGGTAAAAGCCGGCGGCAAGCGCGATGACCCGGCGAGGGACCGTGCCCAGGGCTCTTCGCAGGACTCTTCGCAGGACCCGACAGGGAACCCTTCGGGGAAACTGCCGAACCCGTCGGCGAACCACTCCGGGGCCGCGGCCGATCCCGCCCGCCAGCCCGCACACCGCACCATCCCCGAAAGCTGAGCATCGCCCGCATGAGCACCCCGCTGGAACAGGCAGTGCACGGCGCACTTGCCACCGTGATCGACCCTGAGCTCCGCCGCCCCATCACCGAGCTCGGCATGGTGGAGTCCGTTGAGATCGGCGACGGCGGCCGCGTGCGGATCGCGGTGCTGCTGACCATCGCGGGCTGCCCGCTGCGCGGAACCATCACGGCGGACACCGAGGCTGCCCTGTCCGCCGTCCCGGGCGTCACCGGCGTGGACGTGGACCTCAAAGTCATGACGCAGGTCCAGCGCGACGCCCTCAAGGAGCAGTTGCGGGGCGCCGGCGCCCAGCGCGGCATCCCGTTCAACGCGCCGGGCTCGCTGACCAAGGTGTACGCCGTCGCCAGCGGGAAGGGCGGCGTGGGCAAGTCCTCGGTCACTGTCAACCTGGCGTGCGCCCTGGCCGCCCAGGGGCTACGTGTGGGGATCGTGGACGCGGATGTGTACGGTTTCTCCGTTCCGGCGCTGATGGGCATCACACAGGCCCCCACGCGGGTGGACGACATGATCCTGCCGCCCGTGGCCTACGGGGTCAAGGTCATCTCCATCGGCATGTTCGTCACCGGGAACCAGCCCGTGGCGTGGCGGGGCCCGATGCTGCACCGGGCGCTGGAGCAGTTCCTCACCGACGTCTACTTCGGCGACCTCGACGCCCTCTTCCTGGACCTGCCCCCCGGCACCGGCGACATCGCGATCTCCGTCGCCCAACTGCTGCCCAAGGCGCAGATCCTCGTCGTGACCACCCCGCAGGCGGCCGCCGCGGATGTTGCCGAGCGGGCGGGTGCGATCGCCACCCAGACGGGCCAGACCGTGGCCGGCGTCGTGGAAAACATGTCCTACCTTGAAATGCCCGACGGCGGCAGGATGGAACTGTTCGGCAGCGGCGGCGGCGCCGTGCTCGCCGGGCGCCTCTCGGCCACCGTGGGTGAGGACGTGCCGCTGTTGGGCCAGATTCCACTCGAAGTCCTGCTGCGTGAGGGTGGGGATTCCGGAGTGCCGCTGGTGCTGGGCCGTCCGGAGACGCCTGCGGCCGTGGCCTTGGCGGGGATCGCCGGCAGGCTGGCGTCGGTTCCCCGCGGCCTCAAGGGCATGCCGCTGGGTCTGCAGCCCCGCTGACAGCGCCCGGCCGCATCCCTGCGCAGGCACTGCGGCAGGCCCGACGCGGGAAGTCCTAGGTCGCCTCTGAGTCGAAGGGTGCCGGTTCGCCCTCGGGCAGCCGCTCGAGCACCCGCTCGGGGCGGTGCGCGGCGACAGCAGTCGCGGCAGCGGCCGTGGAGACCGTTGCCGGTGCCCCGGCGCTCATCGGCTTGGTGTCATCGTCAAGGAGCGCTTCCTTGATGATCCGGCGGGGATCGTACTGGCGCGGATCGTACTTCTTCCAGTCGACCTCATCGATGTCGATGCCGACTTCTTCCTTGATCTGTTCCCGCGCACCGGACGCCATCCGGCGCACTTCCTTGACAATATTGGCAAGTTTTTGGGTGTATTCGGGCAGCCTGCTGGGACCAATCACCAGAAGGCCGATGATCAGCAGAAGTAAGAACTCCGGTCCATTGATTCCAAGCACTTTAGGAAGGTTACCCTCTCGCTCGGGCTGGCGACGATTCCGCGAAGTCCGTATGCCGGCCATGTCCGGCCCGTCCCTGCCTCACGGTGCCAGGTGCTCCAGGATTCGGCTCAATCCGCGCTCGATCCGTTCCGGAATTCCGTTGTGCGAGGCCGGCACGGGAGTGCGACTGCTGACCCGGGTCAGCGCGGCAACGCCGTCGGCCGCCTGCTCGGCCGGCAGGTCCGAAATGTACGTGTATGTCGCCGCCGACGTCTGGTAGATGGCCCGGTAGGGCGGGGCGGGGTTGACCCAAAGAAAGCCATACCCGGGTTCGGGGGCGGCCGACGGCGTGCCGGCCTTGGCCGGGATAAAGCCGTCAGCCACGGCGGCGTGTCCGGTCAGCACGTTGATGGGCGAAACTTCGGCCCGTGCGGGTGCGGGGGGCGCCGCGGGCGCCCGTGTCGAAGCGTGCTGCTCAAGGACCGTGGCGAAGTGCCGGCCATCCGTGAGGCGAAGTTCCAGGACCTCGTCCCCGGAGATGACGCCGGCACGGGCCCAGATGAGGTGGAATCCGAGCTCGCGCAGCTCCGGACATGTCCACCCCTGCGAGCGGAACGCAGCAAGCTCACCGGTGTTCAGCGTCCCGGCAGGGGTGAAGTCGGGCTCGCCGCCGAGGCCGAACGCAACACGGGGCCCGGTTCCCTCAGCGCCGGGGACGCCGGATCCGCTGGCGTCGAACAGCTCCGTTGCACCGAGCGGCTCACCGCTGCCGGGCAGCCCGGGGGCATCCGGGTGGGCGAGGGTGGCAGTCCCTGCGCCCTCGGCGGGGACCGCGTCGTCGCCTCCCATGACGTACGCGGTGCCGGTCATGAGGGCTAAAGCGGCGACGGCTCCGCCGACAGCAAGCACCGGCAGGCGCGGGCCGCGGCGACGGGCGCCGTGTGGACCCGCGGCGGCGGCGCGACCGGCGACCGGCCCCGTCGTCCCTGGCCGACCCGGCACGGGGTGTCCTGCCGGGAACCGGTCCGAGGGCCGCGGACGATGGCCGGCCCCGGCGGCATCCGCCGCGCCCGGCCGTTCCGCTGCATCCAATACGTCCGCTGTGTCCGCCGGGCCGGGGCGTTCCGCCATGGCCCGTTCCGGAGCTGAAGGTGCCGAAGGTGTAGGAGCCGTAGGTGCCGGAGCTGTAGCTGCAGGCACCGTAGCTTCCGGGGCTGTTTGTTCCCGCTCCGCTTCGGCTGTCCGTTCCGCGGCCGCCCGTTCCGCGGCCAGCTGACCGGTCCGTGCCAGGAGCCGTGCAGTCAGGTCCTCACTGGCCTCGGGCACGGCGGCGCCGCGGAGCTTCTCGAGGTACTGGCGTTCGCGCTGTTGCCGGGCGCGGCATTCGGCACACGATTCCACGTGGTCGTGGCGGCCGGCGGCCCATTTCCGGGTAGCCCCGGGCCCGCCCCAGAACCTGCAGCCTGGTGCTCCCAGCAACCGTCTCAGCAGACCCATTGACCGGTTCAGAGGAGGCCGGCGATGCGCGGCATCTTGAGCCGCGGCTTGAGGGACTGCTTGGCCGGCTGCGCCGGGCGCGGGTCGCGGTGCGCGAGCTTTTCACGGAGCATTGTCCGGCCGCGGTGAATCCGGGACCGGACGGTCCCGAGTTTGATGTCCAGCGCGGCGGCGACTTCGTCGTAGGAGAGCCCTTCGAGGTCGCACAGCACGACGGCGGCGCGGAAGTCGGGCGGAAGTTCCTCGAGCGCTGCCTGGACATCGACGTCGAGGTTGTTGAATTCGAAGCTTTGCTCCGGCCCGGGCTCCCGGCCCGGCAGCCGCGACTCGGCGTCGTCGGCCAACGCATCAAAGCGGATCCGGCTCTTGCGCCGGGCCTGGTCCAGGAACAGGTTGGTGGTGATCCGGTGCAGCCAGCCATCGAGCGTGCCGGGCTTGAAGTTCTCGAGCGAACGGAAGACCCGCACGAACACCTCCTGGGTGAGGTCCTCGGCGTCGTACTTGTTTCCGGTCAGACGGTACGCAAGGCGGTAGACCTTGGCGGAGTGGTTCGTCACCACTTCCTCCCAGGTCGGCCGGACCCATTCGGCTTCCGCCGCGGTCCGGGACTGGCCGGTTGAATCTGTTGCCTCTGTTGCCGGGACAGGTGCCAGAATCGACATCGTCCACTCCCCTCGTGGATGGTACCTACGCCTGAATTGTGCCTGCTTGCACAGGTTCCTGCACCCTTCATTCGACGCCGATCACCACGCGGATGAGCGGATACCCATCATTTCAAAATAAGCTGGGAATTTCCTGATCCACCGCGGTCTTCCGCCGAAGGCAGAACGACCCCCTCCGGCCGGGGCCACGGTGCTGCCGCTTCCGCGTCCCGTCCCGCCGGACACAGTACGCTGTAGGGAACACTCCCCTGCCGCCCAGAAAGCGATATCCCATGAGCGCCGATAAGTCCACGAGCTGGTCCTATGCAGAAGATCTGCCTGCCGAGGATGAGGTCCTGTTGCACGCGCGCGAACGGTCCTTCGAGCTTGGCGTGACCCCGATCGGCCCCGGCGTGGGCGCCGTGCTGACGGTGCTGGCGGCGGCGTCCAAGGCACAGACCGCCGTGGAGATCGGCACCGGCGCAGGCGTGTCCGGCGTGTGCATCCTGCGCGGGCTGGGTCCGCAGGCTGTCCTGACCACTATCGACGTCGACGTCGAACACCTCAAGGCAGCGCGCGAAGCGTTCCAGGAGGCCGGCAGCCCCGCCAACCGCACCCGCACCATTTCGGGCCGGGCCGGGGATGTCCTGCCCCGGCTTACGGACGGCGCCTATGATCTCGTCTTCATTGACGCGGACAAACCGAACTACCCCAGTTACGTCGAACAGGCCGTGCGGCTGCTCAAATCCGGCGGGCTGCTGATCGTCAACGATGCCCTCGACAAGGACCGGGTCGCGAACCCGGCCGCCCGGGAAGCCACCACCGTGGTGTTGCGCCAGATCGGCAAGTCCATCCGCGACGACGACCGTCTCGCTTCCGCCATGCTGCCCACCGGAGACGGCCTGCTGATCGCGGTGAAGAAGTAGCCGCCAGGATTCACCAGCCCGGGTGCAGGGGCGGGCGCTGACAGCAAAGGGCGGGGTCCGCAGCCTGGTGGCCGGGACCCCGCCCTGTTGCAAAGCTCTTGGCGTGACGCTATTCGGTGACGCCGACGAGGCATTCCTTGAGGTTCGTCGCCTCAGCGGCATTGAGTTCGACTACAAGCCGCCCCCCGCCTTCGAGCGGAACACGCATGATCAGGCTTCGTCCCTCTTTCGTCACTTCCATAGGGCCGTCGCCGGTGCGTGGTTTCATTGCCGCCATAAGGAATATCCCCTCCATTAGTCCCTGACATACCAGCCCGGCCGGGCTGCGTCCGCTTGGCCAATCAAGCCGTCCGGCAGCGCTCCAGGAGGCTGCCGTGACCGGCAAACTCACAAATAAACCGCTTACAAACTGTGTGCTTCTTGTCCTTGCTTATCCTCTATTATCGCGTAACAATCCGCCCGTAGCTAATCGTTGGACTTTCCAGCGCGTCCCGCCAGGCCGGGCCGGCACCGCCAAATGGTGCTGTGCGTCACGGCGGGTAGTCCCCTCCGCCCGGCAGTTGCGCCCACGCCCACAGCCACACAATCCAGACGACCTGCAGCAGCACGAACATGACCACCACGGTGCCGCGGTAGGCGCGGGAACGCGAGAGAAGGGCGGCGCTGAGGGCGAGCGGGAACAGCGGCAGCAGCATCCTGAACGTGCTGGTCTGGGGGTGCAGGAAGACCAGCAGATAGCCCATATAGCAGCAGCACCAGAGCCTCAGCTCGGTGCCCAGGGCGACGACCGGCCGGGACATCATCAGCAGCGTGAACGCGGCAACGAACACGAAGGGAGCCAGCACGCCGAAGGTCGGCCCGAACAGCATGATGCCGGCGTCGAACCATGGCTTGAACGGCACCAGGTCTTCGCCGCGCCATGCGGTTTCGGTCTTGGTGTAGGCGCCCGGATCGCCGGTCGCGGCCCAGGCGATGGCCGGCCACAGCAGGGCACCGATGCCGCTGACGGCGGTGAGCCCGCCCAGTGACCACAGCTCGGCGTTGCCGGGGAGGGCGAGGCCGTCCCGGCGCTGCACTGTGACGCCCTGCGTCGCGGGGCTCTGGTTCGCGGGGTGTTGTGCCGTGGCGTGTTGTGCCGTGGGATGCTGCACAGTGCGGGTCTGCGCAGTACGGGTTTGCGCAGTGAGGCGCTGCCAGAGACGGTAGAGCAGCAACAGGCCCATCATCGCCGCAAATGGAACCCCGGTAGGCCGGGAAAGGCACATCAGGACCACAACGGGCATGGCCCACAGGTACCGGCGCTCCATGACAAGCAATAGCGCGGCGCCGAGGAGCAGCAGGTTGAGGGATTCGGCGTAGGGCACCTGCAGCACCGGCGCCACCGGGAAAGCCGCTAGGAACACGGTCCCCCAGAGCGCCGTGCGGTGCGTGGCCCGGTGCCGGAAAATTCTGTACGCCACAAGGGCTGCACCCACACCGGAGACCAGGGCGATGGCCGTCAGGGACCACGCCGGGCCCGTGCCTGTCAGCCCGGACACCACCCGGCCTAGCACCGGAAACAGGGGGTAGAAGGCCCACGTGTTCTCCTGGACGGTGCCGGCGTCGTCGGTCGGCAGAAGCGCCGGATACCCCGCCTGCAGCGCTTGGGCGTACCAGCGGGCATCCCAGATATTGATGAAGTTCCAGTAGTCGGGCTTGGCGGGAAACCACGGATTCACGCCCTGGTGCAGGGCGGCGGCCATGAAGATGCAGGCGCTGACCAGCCTGGCGGCGATGTAAAGTCCGGCCACCTGCGCCCACCAGGGCCACCGCGCCATCGCGGCGCCCGCGGCGGCGATGCGGCTCCACAGGGCCGCGTTCAACCCCTGGGGCTTCCGGGCCTCAGGCGCCGCGACGGTCTTCGGGTCTTCCACGCGGCTCACGGACGCTGTTCGGTCGGCGGACGGAGGCGCTCCAGTTCCTCCCCGAGTGCCTCGATCTCCTGGTCCTTGGCGGTGATCTGCTCCCGCAGGTCATCCAGGACCTGATCCACCTGGTCCATCCGGTAGCCGCGGAGTCCGACGGCGAAGCGCAGACGGTCAATGTCCGCCGCGGCCGCGCGCTCGGGCAACAGGACCGGCGGCAGGGATGCGACCGGCTCGTCGAAACCGTCGTCAAAGGAACCGCCCGCACCGCCGTCCCGGCGGCGACGGAAGATCTTCGGTGCCAGGCCGGTGCCCAGGAGGACGGCGACGCCGATCAGCACAATCGCCAGGAAAACCAGGAAGAGACTCACTAGACCATCGTGCCAGAAGCCGGACGCCGGAGCGCTCAGGCGGACGGATCAGCCCCGCGTTCCCTTGATGTTTGCCGTGCCGGTCCCGTTGGTGGAGCCGCCGTTCGGGTTCCGGTGGCGGGCGGCGCCTTCCACGACCAGTTCGACGGCCCGCGCGGGGTCGTCCACCACCTGCACGAGGTCCAGGTCCTCGGCCGAGACCATTCCCTCCGCGACGAGCGTGTCCCGGACCCACTCGAGCAGGGGGCTCCAGAACGCGGTTCCCACCAGGACGATCGGGAAGGAAGTGACCTTGCGGGTTTGGACCAGGACCATGGCTTCGAAGAGCTCATCCAGGGTGCCGAGGCCGCCGGGGAGCACGATGAAGCCCTGGGCGTACTTGACGAACATGGTCTTGCGGGCGAAGAAGTACCGGAAGTTGATGCCCAGGTCCACCCACTGGTTCATGCCCTGTTCGAAGGGCAGTTCGATTCCGAGCCCCACGGAGACGCCGTTGCCCTGCACGGCGCCCATGTTGGCGGCCTCCATCGAGCCGGGGCCGCCGCCCGTAATCACGGCCAGTCCGGCCTCGGCCAGCCGGCGTCCGACCTCGACGCCGAGCTCGTAGTACGGGCTCCCCGGCACGGTGCGGGCGGAACCGAAGACGCTGACTGCCGGACCGAGATCGGCCAGCGCGCCGAATCCTTCCACGAACTCGCTCTGGATCCGCAGCACGCGCCAGGGGTCGGTGTGGACGAACTGTCCCGGCCCTTTGGTGTCCAGCAAGGTCTGGTCGGACATCGTGACCTTGGCGGCCTTGCGGCGCAGCTCAAGCGGACCCTTGTGGCGGATCCCGTTGGGCGCCGGTGTGCTCCGGGCCTCCCTTGCCGGCTTTCCGCCGGGATTCTGTTCCGGGTTCTGTTCGGCGTTCTGCTTGGGGCCGTGCTGCGGATCGGTACTCATGCCCATAGGCTAGCGCGGAACTCGGCCGCCGCCGCGTCGGCGCGTCGGCGCCGCACGGCCGCAGCCGCCTGCCGAGGCCGTATGCCGAGGTCAACGGCGAATGTCCGACGCAGTCCAGCAAGGGGCCTGACGTGCAGGTATCTCTTGAATCACGATCTGCACCAAAATGAGTGATTGCCGTCATATCTGGTCAATCTTCGCTAGATTCGTACTATGACTACTCAAGTGCCCGGCGATGCCCTCGTCTCCCTGAAGGCCGTGAACAAGCATTACGGCCAGCTGCACGTCCTGAAGGACATCAACCTGAACGTCCGCAAGGGTGAAGTTGTTGTTGTCATCGGCCCCTCGGGTTCCGGCAAGTCGACGCTCTGCCGCGCCATCAACCGCCTCGAGACCATCGACGACGGCGACATCAAGATCGATGGCAAGGAACTGCCCGAGGAGGGCAAGGAACTGGCCAAGCTGCGCGCCGACGTCGGCATGGTCTTCCAGTCGTTCAATCTGTTCGCCCACAAGACCATTCTGGAAAACGTCACCCTCGGCCCCATCAAGGTCAAGGGCGTTGCCAAGTCCGAGGCCGACAAGGACGCCATGGCCCTCCTGGAGCGGGTCGGCGTCGGGCATCAGGCCCCCAAACTTCCGGCCCAGCTCTCCGGCGGCCAACAGCAGCGCGTTGCCATCGCCCGTGCCCTGGCCATGAAGCCCAAGGTGATGCTCTTCGATGAGCCCACCTCTGCCCTCGACCCGGAAATGATCAACGAGGTCCTGGACGTCATGGTCCAGCTCGCCAAAGAAGGCATGACGATGATCGTGGTCACCCACGAGATGGGCTTCGCCCGCAAGGCGGCCGACCGCGTCGTGTTCATGGCCGACGGCCAGATCGTTGAGGACGCGACCCCCGAGGAATTCTTCAACAACCCCAAGAGCAGCCGGGCCAAGGATTTCCTGTCCAAGCTGCTGACACACTGACCGACTACGTTTTCGCACCCTGGCTGCCGGACGGCGGCCGCCCAATGAAAGGAATGTCATGATGGCATTTTTGACCCGAAGGAAATCCCTTCTGGTTGCCGCTTCCGCAGCACTGGCACTCAGCCTGAGCGCCTGTGGCGGCAGCTCCTCCACGACCACCAACCCGCCCGTAGCCGAGAAGCCGAGCTTTCCTGCCGATTCCACCATGGCCAAGCTTTCCTCCGCGGGCAAGATCACCATCGGCACCAAGTTCGACCAGCCGCTCTTCGGCCAGAAGGGCCTCGACGGCAAGCCCGTAGGCTTCGACGTCGAAATCGGCAAGCTGATGGCTGCCAAGCTGGGCATTCCCGCCGACAAGATCGAGTGGGTCGAAACTGTCTCCGCCAACCGCGAGCAGTTCCTCAAGCAGGGCAAGGTGGACATGATCGTCGCCACCTACACCATCAATGACAAGCGCAAGGCCGAAGTCGACTTCGCCGGGCCTTACTACGAGGCCGGTCAGGCGCTCATGGTGAACAAGGACAACAACTCCATCACCAAGCCCGAAGACGTCAAGGGCAAGAACGTCTGCTCCGTGACCGGCTCCACGCCAGCCTCGACGATCGTGGAGAAGTACGGAGCCGTCCTGGTTCCGGCCGCGACCTACTCAGCCTGCCTGGAACCGCTGCGGAACCACCAGGTTGAAGCCGTCACCACCGACAACGTCATCCTGGCCGGTTTCGTGTCCAAGGAACCGGACGCCTTCAAGCTGGCATCGGATCAGACCTTCACCAAGGAGCCCTACGGCATCGGCCTGAAGAAGGACGACACCGCCTTCCGCACGTGGGTCAACGACCAGCTGGAGGCCTCCGACAAGGACGGGTCCTACAAGAAGGCCTGGGAAGACACTGCCGGCACCGTCATCAAGACCACGCCCGCGCTTCCCACGATCGACCGCTACTAGCCGCCACTCCCGTCTTTCGCCTGGAATCCCCTCAACGCAGCTGAAGGAACTTATGGACGTCATTATTGAAAACCTCCCCCAGTATTGGGACGGTTTTCTTCGAACCCTTTTCCTGTCCCTGGTCTCGGGGATTATCGCCTTGGTCTTCGGCACCATCCTGGCTGCCGCCCGTGTCTCGCCCGTCGCCGCGCTGCGTGGCTTCAGCATGACGTACGTCGAGATCGTCCGGAACACCCCGCTGACCATCGCGTTCTTCTTCGCCGCAGTGGTTCTGCCCCGCCTCGGCGTTACGTTCCAGCAGTTCGAGGTCGCAGCCATCATCGCCCTGAGCGCCTACACCTCGGCCTTCATTGCCGAGGCCGTGCGCTCCGGCGTCAACAGCGTCCCGGTGGGCCAGGCGGAGGCCGCCCGCAGCATCGGCATGCAGTTCACCCAGGTGCTCTCGCTGATCATCCTGCCGCAGGCCCTGCGCACCGTGATCCCGCCGTTGATCAACATTCTGATTGCCCTGGTCAAGAACTCTTCTGTGGCCGGCGCGTTCTATGTGCTGGAACTCTTCGGCCAGGGCAAGCAACTGGCCAATGCCAACGGCGACGCCGTCATGTGGGTTCTGGTCGGCATCGCATTCTTCTACCTGCTGATAACCATCCCGCTTGGCTTCCTCGCCAGCGTCGTTGAACGAAAGGTGGCGATCGCACGATGAGCTCTGTTCTCTATGACGTCCCCGGCCCCAAAGCCCGACGGGTCTCGCTGATCGGCTCCATCATCGGCGTGATCGTGATCGGCGGCCTCCTCGTCCTGGCAGTCGTGACCCTCGCCCAGCAGGGAATCTTCGACCCCAAACGCTGGGCGGTCTTCCAGCTTCCCGAGGTCTGGGCCCTGATCGCCGCCGGCATCGGCGCCACGCTGGCCGCCGCGGCCGTGTCGGCCGTGATTGCATTCCCGCTGGGCCTGCTCCTGTGCCTGATGCGCATCTCGGACAACGCCTGGATCAGGGTGCCCACCCGGATCGTGCTGGAATTCCTGCGCGGCATGCCCGTCGTGCTCATGATGCTGTTCGTGCTGCTCGTCTTTGCCACCAGCTCGTTCATCGCCGTCGTGGCCGGCCTTGTCCTTTACAACTCGGCGATTTTCGCCGAGATCATCCGCGCCGGCGTCCAGTCGCTGCCCAAGGGCCAGCGTGAGGCTGGCCTGGCGATCGGCCTTACGAGCTTCCAGTGCCGGCTGACCATCGAGCTGCCGCAGGCCATCCGGCGCATGCTGCCGTCCCTGGTCGCGCAGCTCGTGGTGCTGCTGAAGGACACGTCGCTCGGCTACATCGTCGCCTACGGCGAGCTGCTCCGGGCCGTGCAGGTCATGGCGGACTTCCTGGGTCCGCAGTACCTGTTCCCGGTGTTCTTCGTGGCCGCGGCCATCTACATCGCGATCGACCTGGCGGTCTCCCGCCTGGCCATCTGGCTCGAACGCCGCGGCTCCAAGCGCGCCGCCGGCGGCGTGGCGCACGTGCCGGTCGCCGGTATTCCGGCCGCCAAGTAAGCCGTCCCACCCACAAAGGGTCCGGAACCTCACGGAGGTTCCGGACCCTTTGTGCGTTACGCCTTGTTTCCCGGTCGTTGTGTCCTGGCGTTGGTTCCTGGGCTTTGCTAGGCGCTCAGCCAGGTCCGCAGCGCCCGCAGGCATTCGCGGATGGCGTCCGCCTCGACGTGCTCATTGTCCTTGTGCGCCAGCAGAGCATCGCCGGGCCCAAAGTTCACCGCGGGGATGCCCAGTTCACTGAAGCGTGCGACGTCGGTCCAGCCGTACTTGGGCTTCGGCTCCGCGCCGACGGCGGCAACGAAGGACGCCGCCGCGGGGTGGTGCAGGCCCGGCCGCGCGCCGGCCGCACTGTCGGTGCGCACGACGTCGAATCCGTCCAGCAGTTCGCGCACGACGGCCTCTGCTCCGTCCGGGGTCTTGTCCGGCGCGAAGCGGTAGTTGATTTCCACGACGCACTTGTCCGGAATGACGTTCCCGGCCGTGCCGCCGTGGATCTTCACGGCGTTGAGGCTTTCGCGGTAGTCCAGGCCGTCAACCGTCACGGTCTGCGGCTCATACGCCGCCAGCCGGGCCAGGATCGGGGCCGCGGCGTGGATGGCATTGCTGCCCATCCAGGCCCGGGCCGAGTGGGCAGCCTCGCCGTTCGTGGTCACTTCGAAGCGGCTGGTGCCGTTGCAGCCGCCCTCCACCGTCCCGTCGGTCGGCTCGAGCAGGATCGCAAAGTCCCCGCCGAGCAGGGAGCCGTGATTGCGCACCAGACGGCCCAGGCCGCTCTTCACGGCCTCGACCTCCTCGTGGTCGTAGAAGACGAATGTGACGTCCTTGCCTGGTTCCGCCCCGCCGTCGAACATGGTGGCCGCCAGCGCCAGCTGCACTGCGACGCCGCCCTTCATGTCAGTGGCGCCGCGGCCGTAGAGGATCCCCTCTCCAGGGGCCCCGGAGGGCCAGTACGCCGGCACGGTCCCCAGCGAGCCCTCTGTGGTGGGCAACGGCACGGTGTCCAGGTGGCCGGCCAGGATGACGCGCTCGGCCCGGCCCAGGTTGGTGCGGGCGATGATCGAATCGCCGTCGCGGACCAGCTCCAGCTGCGGCAGCTGGCGGAGGGCATGTTCCACGGCGTCGGCCAGGACCCCCTCGTTGCCGGAGACGCTGTTGATGTCGATCAGGGCGGCCGTGAGCAGGGCGACGTCCTGGCGGAGGTCCAGATGGACCGGTGTGCGGACAGGGACGCTGGCGGTGGCACTGGCAGGGGTGCGCGGGTTCGTGGGGGTCACCGTTCCACCTTATCTGGTTGCCTTCCCGTCCCACCTGAGTCGCTGCAGGGGCCGTTTCCAGGCGTCGAGAGGCCCCTGCAGCGTGTCAATCGGGTTGTCATGAGTTTCAGCGCCCGAGGGGCCTCTCGTTAGACTTGGGCCATGACTGAAACTGCTGCTCCCGCTGTGCCCGCCGACGCTCGTTCCGACGCCCGCTCTGCCTATGGCTACGGGGTGGCCACCGTGTCCACCCGCAACGGTGACGCCACCGTGCTGGACGTGTGGTTTCCGGCGCCCGCGCTCGGAGTCGCCGCGGATCACCAGCGTGACGTGGAGAACGCGGACCAGTCGCTGATCGACATCGCCGCCAGCGGCATTGACCCGGACCGGGGCACAGAGCAGATCGTTGTCTTCGCCCAGATCAACCTGGATGCGGCACCCGCGGACACGGCGGACGCCTACCTTCGCCTGCACCTGCTCTCCCACCGGCTCGTCCAGCCCAACACCATCAACCTTGACGGCATCTTCGGCAAGCTTCCCAACGTGGTGTGGACCAACTTCGGCCCCGCAGCCGTGGAGGACTTCGAGCTGACCCGGGCGCGCCTGCGCAAGCGCGGCGCCGTCACGGTGTTCGGCGTGGACAAGTTCCCGCGCATGGTGGACTACGTCGTTCCCTCCGGCGTCCGGATCGCCGACGCCGACCGGGTCCGGCTCGGTGCGCACCTGGCCGAAGGCACCACGGTCATGCACGAGGGCTTCGTGAACTTCAATGCCGGAACCCTGGGTACCTCCATGGTCGAGGGCCGGATCTCGGCCGGCGTCATCACCGGCGACGGGTCCGACGTCGGCGGCGGGGCCTCGATCATGGGAACCCTCTCCGGCGGCGGCAAGGAAAAGATCTCCCTCGGCGAGCGGGTCCTCCTCGGCGCCAATTCCGGTGTGGGCATCAGCATCGGTGACGACTCGGTGGTGGAGGCAGGCCTCTACGTCACCGCCGGCACCCGTGTGCGCGTGATCGGCCCCAAGGACGCCGACGGCGAAGACACCAGCCGGATCGTCAAGGCCGTGGACCTTTCCGGCGTTCCGAACCTGCTCTTCCGCCGCAATTCCACCACTGGTGAGGTTGAGGTCCTCCCCCGCAAGGGCCAGACGGTGGAGCTCAACGAGGCCCTGCACGCCAACTGACCGCACCGGCTGGTACGGTATGGCGGGCGGCGAAGACCGCGCGGGCGGGGCCGACCCGCCCCGACGAAAAAGCCGATGACGCAGCCCGCAGGGGCCTGAGGGAGTATTTTCGTGGCACGACGAGGGAGCTGGCGGCGCCGGATTGTCCTTCTGCTGACCCTGGCGATGGTCGCGGGCGGCATCTACACCGCGGTGACGTTCCTGCAACGGTCGGAGACCTTGATCACCGAACGCTGCACGGCCACGGGAAGCGGCGGCGATGACCTCTCCACCGACCAGGCGGCCAACGCCTCCCTCATCACCGCCGTCGCGGTCCGGCGGGGACTTCCGGCCCGGGCCGCCAGCATCGCGCTGGCCACCTCGATGCAGGAATCAAAACTGCGCAACATCGGCCATGGCGACCAGGCCGGTCCCGACTCCCGAGGACTGTTCCAGCAGCGGCCGTCCCAGGGTTGGGGCACCACGGCGCAGGTGATGGACCCGTACCACGCCAGCAATGCGTTCTACGATGCCCTCGTCGAGGTTTCCGGGTACGAGTCGCTCGATATCACCGTTGCCGCCCAGCGCGTCCAGCGCTCGGCGTACCCGGAGGCCTACGCCCAGCATGAGGTGATGGCCCGCGCGTTCGCCTCCGCCCTGAGCGGGCAGACGCCCGCAGGCCTGGACTGCTCCCTGCGCTCCCCCGACGCCGCCGGGAATCCTGCCGCCGTCACCGCAGGGCTGACCGCTGCACTCGGGGACGTGACGGCGTCCACCGACGGCCGGACCCTGCTCGTGGAGGCCGAAGGAACCCAGGCCTGGGCTGTGGGCCAGTGGGCCGTGGCCAACGCCAAGGAGCTTGAAATCACCAGCGTGGAGGTCGAGGGCCGCGCCTGGAACCGGCAGTCCCGCGACGGCTGGCAGCCGGCCCTAGTCCCGGCCGGCCAGGTCAGGGTTACCGTCGCAGACGCCCCCGGCACCTGACCGCTACCGGGGGTCAGTTGGCAGCGGCTCAGTTGCCACCGGGTCAGTTGCCAGCGGGTCAGTTGCCAGCGGGGGCAGCCGTCACCGGGCGGGCTCAGACGAGGAGATCGACCACCGGCTGCACGTAGCTGCGGAACAGCTCCGGCTGGGACAACAGCTCGTGGCTCATGATGATCTTGTCGGGCTCGAGATACCAGGCCCGCGGCTCCGCAAGCGGGAGCTCGATGATCGTCAGGCCGAAATCCTTTGAAGCCCGTCCCACGTCAAGCAGGCGGTCCTCCACCATGTCGGCCAGCAGCTCGTTGTTGCCGTTGGCTTCGCGCTCCGCCTCGAGGGTTCCGTATTCGGCGAGGCGTTCCCGGGCCCACGTCAAAGCGGCCCCGAAGTGGGCCTGCAGCACGCGCCGGAGGGCCGGCGAATTGCTGAACGCACGGAAGCCCGGAGGGGAGAGCTCGGGGGACATTTCCGGGTGGTCTTTCAGCAGCTGTTCCCACCAGGCCTCCCATTCGGTCTTGAGCGCAGCCGGGCCGCCAACCTCTGCGATCAGGTGGGAGTGGTCCGAGGCGCGGATCTTCGGTGCCGCATGGCAGAGCGCCGGGTGTCCCGCGGTGTCCAAGCCGGCGGCGTCACGAACGTAGAGGGCAATGAGCATGGGACCAGAAGTATCCATCGTGATCCGCCAGCCTGGTCCGCCGGTGTGGTGCATCCAATTGCCTCCTTGGCAAGACGTACGATCTCAGTCTATTCCTGTTGTTATGAGGCGTTAACGGCTGGCTGCCCGGCCGCCAGCCGTCGCTTCAGGCCCGCCAGGTGGGCTTCGAGCACATCCTTGCACATCACGGCCGTCATCCACTCGGGCTGCAGGAGGGCGTGCATCGTCAGGCCGTCGAGGACTGCCAGCAGCAGTTCCGCTTCGGTGACGAGCACCTGTTGGTCGAGGCCGGCCGCGTGGTCGGCGTCAGCGCCTTCGGCCTCGGCCAGGCCCAGGATGAGCCCGCCCACGACGGCGGCCACCGCCCGGTGGCTGCGGTCGGCCTCGGCGGCCAGGAACGGCCTTGTCCGGGCAGCATTCTTGAAGGCCATCCAGACGCAGGCATCAACCGCCCGTTCCTCGTCCAGCGGAAGAAACTCACCCAGCAGCGCCAGGACGGCCGCATGCTGCTCCCCTGAAACCGGCGGCGCATCGCCCAGCCGGGAGTCCGCGTCGGTGAGGCGGCCGACGATTCGGTCCACCACCACGGCGAACGCGTGGGTCAATAGCTCGTCGCTGCTGGCGAAGTAGTGCCGCACCGAGCCGACGGCCAGCTGCGCTTCATCGGCAACTTCCCGCAGCGAGGCCCGCTCGAGGCCATCCGTTGCGATGATCCTGAAGACTGCGTCAACTATTTCCTGGCGCCGGATGACGGCGTCGACAAATTTAGGCACTGGTCTTTTTTAGCACGTACGTGCCGCGGCCGCCCCGGGCCACACCGGTCCCGGCGGGGACGTGGCGCGGGTCACAGCGGCACGGTGCCCCCATAAGTACGACGCCGGCCGCGCACCTCAGCAAAAGGTGCGCGGCCGGCGTCGTCCTGTCTATCGCGCACGCCGTGGCCGGCGGGCGGGCTACAGCGACGGGTAGTTGCGTTCCGGTTCGCCGACGTAGAGCTGGCGCGGGCGGCCGATCTTCGTATTGGGGTCGCTGATCATCTCGCGCCACTGGGCGATCCAGCCCGGCAGGCGCCCGATGGCGAACAGCACGGTGAACATCTTCTCCGGGAAACCCATGGCCTTGTAGATCAGGCCGGTGTAGAAGTCCACGTTGGGGTAGAGCTTGCGCTGGATGAAGTAGTCATCGCCCAGGGCTTTCTCTTCAAGGCGCATGGCGATGTCGAGGAGCTCGTCGTTTCCGCCGAGCTTGCTCAGGACCTCGTGGGCCGTGGCCTTGATGATCTTGGCGCGCGGGTCGTAGTTCTTGTAGACGCGGTGCCCGAAGCCCATGAGGCGGACGCCGTCCTCTTTGTTCTTGACCTTCTCCATGTAGTCCTCGGGCTTGATGCCGTCGGCCTGGATCTGGCGCAGCATCTTCAGGACGGCCTCGTTGGCACCGCCGTGGGCGGGGCCGAAGAGGGCGTTGATGCCGGCGGAGACGGAGGCGAACAGGTTCGCGTTCGAGGAACCGACCAGGCGGACGGTCGACGTCGAACAGTTCTGCTCGTGGTCGGCGTGCAGGATCAGGAGCAGGTCCAGGGCCTTGGCGATGACCGGGTCCACCTCGTACTGCTCGGCCGGCAGGCCAAAGCTCAGGCGCAGGAAGTTCTCCACCAGGTTCATCGAGTTGTCCGGGTACAGCATGGGCTGCCCGATCGACTTCTTGTGGGCGTAGGCGGCGATGACCGGCATCTTGGCCATGAGGCGGATGGTGGACACCTCCACCTGCTCGGCGTTGAACGGATCCAGCGAGTCCTGGTAGAACGTCGACAGCGCCGACACGGCCGAGGACAGCACCGGCATCGGGTGGGCGTCACGGGGGAAGCCGCTGAAGAAGCCCTTGAGCTCCTCGTGCAGCAGGGTGTGGTGGCGGATCCGCTGGTCGAAGGACTCCAGCTCGGTGGGGGTCGGCAGGTTGCCGTAGATCAGCAGGTAGGAGACTTCCAGGAAGCTCGAGTGCTGGGCCAGCTGCTCGATCGGGTAGCCGCGGTAGCGCAGGATGCCGGCGTCACCATCGATGTAGGTGATGGCCGAGGTGGTGGCCGCGGTGTTCATGAAACCGGGGTCGAAGGCGACGGCGCCGGTCTGCTTCAGCAGCTTGGAAACGTCGTAGCCTTCGTTCCCTTCTACAACCTTGATGCGCGGGAGTTCGAGTTCGCCGCCGGCATGGCGCAGGGTTGCGCTGGTGGTTTCAGTCATGGAGTCTCCTCATGAGGCATCGGGGCCTCTGTCGAAAGCTGGTCCAACATCTGGTGAAGCTGCCCGCGGATCCTGTGCGGACAGGATTTCCAAAGGCTGCGCTGCCTTCTTGTGGAAAGCCACCATTGATCGTCAGTTAAAAAGTACCTTCACTTCGCGGGTGGCACTAATCCGGGGGGCCCGCAAAACGCCAAAAACACGCCACATGTGGCACGCGTCACAGCATTGTTACGCTTCCGGGTCCAGCCGCGAGACGGCGGCGTCGATCCTTTCGTCGCTGGCGGTCAGCGCCACCCGGATGTACCCGTTGCCGGCGTCGCCGTAGAAGACCCCGGGGCCAACGACGATTCCGCGGTCCGCGAGCCGGCCCACGGTGTCCCACGTCGCCTCGCCGGCGGTGGCCCACAGATAAAGGCCCGCCCTCGATTCATGGATTGTCAGGCCGAAACCTTCGAGCGCGGGCACGATCCGTTCCCGACGGCCCCGGTACAGGTCCTTCTGGGCCTGGACGTGGGCGTCGTCGCCGAGGGCCACGCGCATGGCTTCCTGGACCGGATTGGGCACAATCATCCCGGCGTGCTTGCGGCTGTTGACCAGGTTCGCCATGATCACCGGATCGCCGGCGACAAATGCCGCGCGGTAACCGGCCACGTTGGACTGTTTGCTCAGCGAATAGACGGCGAGCAGGCCATCGTGGGAGCCTTCTGCGACCTGCGGATCCAGGACGCTCGGGACCGGGGCGCCGCCACGCTGGAGGTCCCACTCCCCCCAGCCGAGTTCGGCGTAGCATTCATCGGACGCGACGACGGCGCCGAGCTCGCGGGCCTGCCGGACGATCCGCCGCAGCGACGCGATGTCCCGGACGCTGCCGGTGGGGTTGGCCGGTGAATTGACCCAGACCAGGCGCACGCGGGCCCGGGTGCCGGCGTCGAGCTCGTCAAGGTCGTCCGCGGCGACCTGCTCCGCACCGGCGAAGGTGGCCCCGATGTCATAGGTGGGGTACGCAACCGTGGGCCGGACGACGACGTCGCCCGGCTTCAGGCCGAGCAGGAACGGCAGCCACGCGACGAGTTCCTTGGAACCCACCGTTGGCATCACATTCTGCGGGTCGAGCCCGGGGACGCCGCGCCGGCGCGCAAACCAGCCGGCGATGGCTTCCCGCAGGGCCGGCGTCCCGTGCACCGTGGGATAGCCGGGGGCGTCCGCGGCGGCGCGCAGTGCGTCCTGGATGAGGGCCGGCGTCGCGTCCACCGGGGTTCCGATGGAAAGGTTGACGGCTCCTGCCGGGTGCCGGGCTGCCGTGGCGAGATACGGCGCCATGGCCTCCCACGGGTAATCGGGCAGGCTCAGGCCGAAGGTGCGCACCGCGGATGTCACCGTAGCGCCGTCCTAGTTCTCTTGGTTCTGCGGCGGCAGGGCGGCGATCATGGGGTGGTCGGTGTGGGTGTTCCCAACCTTCGCGGCGCCGCCCGGGGACCCGAGTTCGTCGAAGAACTCGACGTTGGCCTTGTAGTAGTCGGCCCATTCTTCGGGGGTGTCGTCCTCGTAGTAGATCGCCTCCACGGGGCAGACCGGCTCACAGGCACCGCAGTCCACGCACTCGTCGGGGTGGATGTACAGGGAACGCTCACCCTCGTAAATGCAATCGACGGGGCACTCCTCAATACATGCCTTGTCTTTGACATCTACACACGGCTGCGCGATTACGTACGTCACGTCCCTGGCCTCTCCACGTTGGTTCCGGCGACCGGCCGGATGATTTCCAGGCCCTGAGCCGGGCTGCTGACTTCTGAGCCTATTATCTCCCAGCCTGTTCCCGCGAACCTAGCCGGACGTCACACATGCTCCGCGTCTTACGATGATCTGATGAGCTCGCCTTTGCCCTTGCCCCAGCAGTTTCTCTCCGCCGCCCCGCTCGGCACCCGCGTTGTGGTCCGGTACAGGATCGACGGCGGCCTGACGGATGCCCTCGGCGAGCTCGTGGATCGCGCCGACGGCGTATGCACCGTCCGCACCCGCCGCTCCGACGTCGTCATTGCCCTCCCCCTTGTCGTGGCAGCCAAGGAAGTCCCGCCGCCCCCGCCGCGCCGCGCCCCGCGGATGCAGGAGCCCTGACGGGCGGTTCCGGGGTGGGCGCGTCGGTGGTTGCGCCGAGGGGACATGCCCTCCGCCCCACCTGACCACTGGACATGCCCTCCGCACCTGGCCAACCAATGGACATGCCCTCCCCTGTTGGCCAACCACGCACATGCCCAGCCTCACCCCCGGCCACCAATGGACATGCCCTCCCCTGCTGGCCAACCACGCACATGTCCAGCCCCACCTCCGGCCATCAATGGACATGCACTCCCCTTGCTGCTGGAGATGGACATTTCGGCGCCGTGCTCATCGCCGCCAGCCACCGCGGGACATGTCCAGCGGTAAACCAACAGAACAAGGGACATGCCCAGTGGTGCATCGAAAGAGCACGGGACATGCCCAGTGGTGCATCGAAAAGAGCGCGGGACAATTTCAGCGGTGGCTGGGCGCGGTGCAGGATCAGAGTGCAGGACCACAGTGCCGAACCGCATCGCAAGGGCACACGAAGCCGGACGTGGAGTCTGACTCTAGGCGGCGGCAGATAGCCTGTTCAGGGCTTCGCGGACCATGGCGATGAAATCCTCGGGGTGGTCCCTCAGCAGCGGGTACGTCACAACAAGAGTCGGGATTCCACGTCGCGTGGTGACGTTCCAACGCCGCCGGTCTTCCTCGAAGCTTGCCCTGTCCATGTGGAATCCCGCCCCGTCAGTCTCGATGCCGAGACGGCCGTCGACCATCAGGTCCAGGTGTCCCATCCCTGGAACATTGACCTGCGATTCAACATGGAAGCCGGCCTGCCGCAGCAGGAACCGGGCCAGGCACTCAATGAGCGACTGCGACTGCGGGACAATCGCCGACACGATCCGGCGCTCCCGGGTGTCGTTCCGGCCATCGAGCCGCTGACGCAATGAACCCAGCGGGAGTCCCTTCAGCACGACGGCGGATTCGGCGATGATCAGCCCGTGAGGTTCGGGTAGGCAGCGCAAGCATTGGATGACCGTGTCCAGGAGTGTCGGCGGCGCGGGCGCCCGGTGGCAGACGAAGCCCTGGTAGCTCCTGCTGTGGGTGAGGGCAACGTGCGGCTGGGCCGGGGCTTCAAGGACCCACAGCCCGCTGAAGTGTGCCGCGGTGATGCACGCCGGTTCCGCCGGAAGCGAGCGTATGGCGATCAGCTGCGCGTCTACACCGGGCAACGCATAGACGCCGCGGGCCACCCGGGACACGGCTCCCGAGTCCATCGCGGACTTGAGCTGAAAATCGGAGACCCCCGCGGCGGCAATGTATTTGGCGCGGGCGACGCCGTCGTAATTCGAGAGCACCTCGATGACGTTGGCCATTCACCCATGGTGGAGCCGCACTCTGCGCCCTGGAAGTCGGATCCCGCACTATGTGGAAAACTGCACCGGCCGGATGGGGGCGGTGCCGGACAGGTCCGACCATGAGGGGGGCATGTCCCGCGCACCAACCCGGGGCCGGACATAATGCCATTGTGCCCACTCGAGCGCCCGAAAAATGGGCATGTCCCGAGGGGAGCCGGGCAGGGCGGTCCGGTCCTGGCCCCTCGTCACCGGTCCTGGCCGGTCGGCCTCCTGTAGCGCCGGCACCAGGCCAGCATGGCCACGGTGATGCCTGCGATGCCGAAGACCCAGATATTGCCCGCGGCGTCGCCGATGACCAGGCGCTTGCCCGTTTCCAGGGTGGACCACCAGCCAATCAGCGCGTAGCAGAGGACTCCGCAAGCCGCCGTCGGGACGACAGAACGGAATGCCGCCCCCAGCCACAGCTGGACCGAGCCCAGCAGCACGAGCGCAGCGACGGCGCCCCACGGGACGTCCACTCCGCCCAGGACCAGATCGTGGCGATGCAGGGCGGTGCCGGCCAGGGCAACAAAAAGAGCTGCCGGCACGGCGGCGGCAATGCCGCCTGCCGTACCGGCAGCTCTCTCAATCACGTTGTGGCTAAAGCCCGGAGACCGGGATCAGACCTTGGCGCGGGCGCGGTTGGCCTTGGCACGCTCGTTGGTGTCCAGGATGACCTTGCGGATACGGATTGAATCCGGGGTAACCTCAACGCACTCGTCTTCGCGGGCGAATTCGAGGGACTCTTCAAGGGTCAGGTCGCGCGGGGGCGTCAGGTTCTCGAAGGTGTCCGAGGAAGCTGCACGCATGTTGGTGAGCTTCTTTTCCTTCGTGATGTTCACGTCCATGTCGTCGGCGCGGGAGTTCTCGCCCACGATCATGCCCTCGTACACCTCGGAGGTGGGCTTGACGAAGAAGGATCCGCGTTCCTGCAGGTTGATCATGGCGAACGGGGTCACAACACCGGCGCGGTCGGCGATCATCGAACCGTTGGTGCGGTATTCGATGGGGCCGGCCCACGGCTCGTAGCCTTCGGAGATGGAGGCGGCGATGCCGGCGCCGCGGGTGTCCGTGAGGAACTTGGTGCGGAACCCGATCAGGCCGCGGGCCGGAACGATGAACTCCATGCGGCACCAGCCGGTGCCGTGGTTGGCCATGTTGGTCATGCGGCCCTTGCGGGCTGCCATCAGCTGGGTGACGGCGCCGAGGTACTCTTCGGGCACGTCGATGGTCATGTGTTCCATCGGCTCGTGGACCTTGCCGTCGACGGTCTTGGTAACCACCTGCGGCTTGCCGACGGTCAGCTCAAAGCCTTCGCGGCGCATCTGCTCGACCAGGATGGCCAGTGCAAGCTCGCCACGGCCCTGGACTTCCCAGGCGTCGGGACGCTCGGTGGGGAGAACCTTGATGGAGACGTTACCGATCAGTTCCTTGTCGAGGCGGTCCTTGACCTGGCGGGCCGTGACCTTGGCGCCCTTGACCTTGCCGGCCAGCGGGGAGGTGTTGATACCGATGGTCATGGAGATGGCCGGGTCGTCAACAGTGATCAGCGGCAGCGGCTGCGGGTTCTCGGCGTCGGTCAGGGTCTCACCGATGGTGATCTCCTCGATGCCGGCGACGGCGACGATCTCGCCCGGGCCAGCGGACTCAGCCGGGACGCGGTCCAGTGCCTTGGTCGCGAGAAGTTCGGTGATCTTGACGTTCTTGAGCTCGCCATTGGCGCGTGCCCAGGCCACGGTCTGGCCCTTGCGCAGGGTGCCGTTGTAGATGCGCAGCAGCGCCAGGCGGCCCAGGAACGGTGAGGCGTCCAGGTTGGTGACGTGTGCCTGCAGGACACCGTTCGGGTTGTAGGTCGGGGCCGGGATGTGCTCGATGATGGCCCGGAAGAGCGGCTCGAGGTCTTCGTTTTCCGGGGCGCTGCCGTCGGCGGGCTGCTCGAGGGAGGCGCGGCCGACCTTGGCGGCGGCGTAAACAACCGGCACGTTCAGGATCTTGTCCAGGTCGAGGTCCGGAACTTCGTCGGCGAGGTCGGAGGCCAGGCCCAGGAGCAGGTCCATGGATTCGTGGACAACTTCTTCGATCCGCGCGTCGGGGCGGTCGGTCTTGTTGACCAGGAGGATCACCGGCAGGTGCGCGGCGAGGGCCTTACGCAGCACGAAGCGGGTCTGGGGCAGCGGGCCCTCAGAGGCATCGACGAGGAGGACGACGCCGTCGACCATGGACAGGCCGCGCTCCACCTCGCCACCGAAGTCGGCGTGGCCGGGGGTGTCGATGACGTTGATGGTGATGGTTTCGCCGTTGGAGGACGGTCCGTTGTAGGCCACCGTGGTGTTCTTGGCCAGGATGGTGATGCCCTTTTCGCGTTCCAGGTCACCGGAGTCCATGACGCGGTCTTCGAGGTGGTTGTGCTCGGCAAAGGAGTTGGTCTGCTTGAGCATGGCGTCGACCAGCGTGGTCTTGCCGTGGTCAACGTGGGCCACGATCGCGACGTTGCGCAGGTCACTGCGCGATGCAGTGGCTACCGCGGTGTTGGTGGTGGTTTCAGACATGCGTTATTGCTCGATTCAGTGGTGAAGTCAGCTGTGGTATCGCGACATTTCCAACCGGAACGCACGACAGATAAGTCCCTTTGGCACAGGGCACCTACTACCATTCTAAACGCTAGGTCATTTATTGGCCTAAAATGCGGATCGGTGACCAGCGTCCGCGCTGTCGCCAGAGCAGGACGGGCGCACGGAAATGGTCTATCACGTGTGAGTAAAGTCACTGGATTTTCCAGCGCCCATGCACCATCATTGCTCTGATAGCAGCAAGCAAGCCCGGAGACATTCATGCGAAACGCCTCGGCCCTGTCCCGCTTCGTCGCAATGATGATCGCCACCGGCGTGGTTCTTGGCGGCTGCGGACAGACCTCTTATTCACCTGCGCCCGACGCGGGCTCTTCCGAAGTGGGCTCTTCCGACGCTGGATCATCAGAGTTGGGAGCTGTGGGTACGCCACTGACCGGCAGCGGGGCCGGAGCGGCCGTTGGCGCCGGAGTCCCGGTCGCGGCCGGGTCCGCGGCGAAGACGCGCATCGGGTCCACCATCGACCCCGCCGCACTGCCGAGCGGCTCGACCTACCGCAATCCTGCCAACGGCCGCAACGAGATCATCGTCAAGGACACCAGCAATGTCGCCGTGCTGATTGGCGACTCGCAATCGGAACCTTCCTACGGCTGGCCCAGGCAGGGTCTGGCCGCTGCTGGGTACAAAGTCTTCTTCTGTGGCCGGGGCGGCACCGGTTTCGTGGCGTCCAACGGCAAGACCGGCAACTACATCGACGCGCTTCAGCGCGGCGACTGGAAACTCCCGTACGGCACTCCTCCCCTCGTGGTGATCGAAGGCGGCGGGAACGATGCCGCACGCGGCGCCTCCGATGCGCAGATCGTCTCCAACGCGGAACGGCTGATCGCCAGCATCCAGCAGCGTTACCCCGCTGCCCGGATACTCATGGTCGGCACACTCGGGCGCGGCGCCCACTACGGCGGAGGACGCCGGAGCGAGGTGGACGCGCTTTTGGGGCGGGTGGCGGACCATCACGGGCTGTCGTTCGTCAGCGCAGGCGACTGGCTCACCCGGTACAACCTGACGGGCTCGATGGCGGACCGGGTCCACCTGAACCGGCAGGGCCACGCGGCCCTGGGCGCCGTTTTCGGCCAGCGGCTGCAGTCCCTGGGGTTTGACTATGCCGACCCCGGCATGCTCGCCGGCTTATCCCACTAACGCAGGCTTGTCCCACCGGCGCAGGCACCGCCAGCGCCTGGCCACCGGCGCAGGCACTGCCAGCGCCGCGCCACCGGCGCAGGCACCGCCGGCGCACGGGCCACAGCACAACAAAGGAGCCGGTGTCCGCCCCGAAGGGAGGACACCGGCTCCTGTACTGCCAGCCGCTAAGCGCTGCTGGCGGCGGACTTCTTCAAGCCCTCAGGAAGCGGCCGCTCAGGCCACGTCCATTTCCGGCGGCAGCATGAGGCCGGCGCCGGGGATGGCGTTGAGCAGCGCCCGGGTGTAGTCCTGCTGCGGCGACTCGAAGACGTCGTCCGTCGAGCCTGTTTCCACCAGCTTGCCCTTCTCCATGACGCACACGCGGTCGGCGATCTGCCGGACCACCGCGAGGTCGTGGGTGATGAACAGGTAGGTCAGGCCGAGCCGGGACTGCAGTTCGGCGAGCAGGTTCAGCACCTGCGCCTGCACCAGCACATCCAGTGCCGAGACGGCCTCGTCGCAGATGATCACTTCGGGGTCCAGGGCCAGGGCACGGGCGATCGCGACCCGCTGGCGCTGGCCGCCGGAGAGCTCGTTGGGGTATCGCTGCATGGTGGACTGCGGCAGCGCCACCTGGTCCAGCAATTCCCGGACCTTCTTCTCGCGGCTGGCCTTGTCCCCGATCTTGTGGGTCCGCAGCGGTTCCTCGATGGTCCGGAAGATGTTGTACATCGGGTCCAGGGAACCGTACGGGTCCTGGAAGATCGGCTGTACCCGGCGCCTGAAGGCGAAGAGCTCTTTGCTGTTCAGCGTGGAGGTGTCCACGCCGTCGAAGATGATCTTGCCGGAGGTCGGCGTCAGGAGGTTCAGGACCATCTGCGCCACCGTGGACTTGCCGGAACCCGACTCCCCCACGATCGCCGTCGTGGTTCCCCGCTTGACGTTGAAGGAGATGTCGTCGACGGCGGTGAAGTCCGTGGACTTGCCCAGGCCCGAACGCAGCTTGAAGACCTTCCTGAGGTTCTGGATCTGCAGGACGTCGTCGGACTTGGCCGGCTCAACCACGCCGGTCTCGCTCGGGGCGAGCATGTCGTCGGTTTCCACGCCGAGTTCCTTGGCCGCCTGGATGCGCCGGGACGCCAGCGACGGCGCCGAGGCGACCAGCCGCTGGGTGTACGGGTGCTGCGGGTTCTGCAGCAGCTCCAGCGAGGGTCCGGATTCGACAACCTGGCCGCGGTACATGACCACCACCTGATCAGCACGCTCGGCGGCGAGGCCGAGGTCGTGCGTGATCAGCAGCACCGCGGTGCCCAGTTCCGTGGTCATCTTGTCCAGGTGATCGAGGATCTGGCGCTGCACGGTCACGTCGAGCGCCGAGGTCGGCTCGTCCGCGATGAGCAGGCGCGGCTGGCAGGCGAGCCCGATCGCGATCAGCGCGCGCTGGCGCATGCCGCCGGAGAACTCGTGGGGGTACTGCTTGGCGCGGCTTCCGGCGTCGGGCAGCCCGGCCTGGGAAAGGACCTTGGCGACGTCGTCGGGGCCGCTCGGGAGTCCGTTGGCCTTCAGCGTCTCGCGGACCTGGTCGCCGATCTTCCACACCGGGTTCAGGTTGGACATCGGGTCCTGCGGGACCATGCCGATGCTGTTGCCGCGCAGTTCGATCATCCGCTTTTCGCTGGCGTTGGAGATGTCCTCGCCATCGAACAGGATCTGGCCTGCCGCGACCCGCCCGTTGCCCGGGAGCAGGCCGATAGCAGCCAGCGCGGTGGTGGACTTGCCGGAGCCCGACTCGCCCACAATCGCGACGGTTTCGCCCGGCATGACGGTGAGGTGGGCGTTGCGGACGGCGTTGACCTCGCCGTTGCTGGTGGTGAACCCGATGGCCAGGTCCTTGATTTCAAGCAGCGGGCGCTCAGTGGCGTACTCAGCTTCCTGGAAGTCAACAGAGGCGCTCATGGTGTCCCCTTTCATCGCTTGCGGGCTTTGGGATCGAGGGCATCACGCAGGGCATCGCCCAGCATGATGAAGCTCAGGACGGTGATGGACAGCGCGATGGCCGGGTAGATCAGTGGCATCGGGTTGGACCGGAGGGAGGCCTTCGCCGCGTCGATGTCATTGCCCCAGGACATGACGCTGGCCGGCAGCCCGATGCCGAGGAAGGACAGCGTGGACTCGGCCACGATGAACGTTCCCAGGGAGATGGTGGCCACGACGATGATCGGGGCCAGCGAGTTCGGCAGGACGTGGCGCATGAGGGCGCCGAACTTCGAGACGCCCAGCGAGCGGGCGGCCGTGACGAAGTCGGCGTTCCGGACCTCAACGACGGCGCCGCGGGTGATGCGGGCAATCTGCGGCCAGCCGAAGATGATCAGGATGAGCACCAGCGTCCACACGGTCTTGTTAGCCCGGAACATCGGCAGCTGCATCAGCACGATCGCGCCCAGGATCAGGGGAAGGGCGAAGAAGATGTCATTGATGCGGGCCAGGACCGAGTCGATCCAGCCGCCGTAATAGCCGGCGACGGCACCCATGATGCCACCGATCAGCAGCACGCCGATGGTGGTCAACAGGCCCACGGTCACCGAGGACCGCGTACCGAAGATAACGCGGGCGTAGACGTCGCAGCCCAACTGGGTGAAGCCCAGCGGGTGGCCCGCGGCGGGGCCGGCGTCGGAGTTGGCCAGCTGACAGGCCTCCGAGGTCGGGTCGATCGGCGAGAAGAGCCCCGGGAAGAGCGACACCGCCACGACCACCAGGATCAGGAACACGGAGATGATGAAGAGCGGCTGCTTGCGCAGGTTCTTCCAGGCCTCACCCCACAGGCTTAGCGGTGCGGCTTCGTCCTTGACCCGGTCCGTTACCTGGAGCGGAGTCTCGGAGACATCGGCCACGAAGTGCACGGTCCGGCGGGCCGGGCGGCGCGAATCGGCGTGCCGTGCGGTGGTGGTGGTGTTATCAGGAGTCATAACGGATCCTCGGGTCAAGCCAGCCGTAAAGCAGGTCAACGAGCAGGTTGGAGAGGCAGTAGATCAGCACCAGGACGGTGACGATCGAGACCACCGTGGGCCCTTCGCCGGACAACACGGCCCGGTAGAGCCGGTTGCCTACGCCCGGAACGTTGAAGATTCCTTCCGTGACGATTGCCCCGCCCATCAAGGCACCGAGGTCGGCGCCCAGGAAGGTAATGACGGGAATCAGGGAGTTGCGCAGGATGTGGACGCGGACCACCTGGAACCGGGAGAGGCCCTTGGCGGTGGCGGTGCGCACATAGTCGGCGTTCATGTTTTCGATGACGGACGTGCGGGTCAGGCGCAGGACATAGGCAAACGATCCCAGTCCCAGCACGATCGCCGGCAGGATGAGGTCCGGGATGGTCGCCGCGGAGCTGACGGTCGGTTTGGCCCAGCCGAGCTGGACTCCGATGGTGAACTGCAGCAGGAAGCCGAGGACGAAGATCGGGATGCCGATTACGATCAGCGAAAAGATCAGGACCGTGGCGTCAAAGAGCTTGCCCTTGCGCAGGCCGGCGATGAGGCCGAAGATGATGCCGAAAAAGGCCTCGAAGATCAGCGCCATGATGGCCAGCCGCGCCGTGACGGGGAAGACCTCGCCGAGCACGGCGGCGATGGGGCGTCCGGAGAAGTCCTGGCCGAGGTCGAACGTGAAGATGCTCTTGAGGTAAAGCAGGTATTGCATCCAGAACGGCTGGTCAAGGTGGTACTGCATGCGCAGCTTGGCTGCGACCGCCTCGTTCACCGGCTTGTCGCCGAACAGGGCCACGATGGGGTCACCGGGCAGGCTGAAGACCAGGAAATAGACCAGCAGTGTTGCGCCCAGGAAGACGGGAATCAGTTGCAGGAAACGCTTGAGGATGTATGTCGACATCAGCGAGTCACACCCTCGTTGGCAGGCATCCTGTCCAGGGATGCGGCGGAGTTGTTCATCAAAGAACCTTTTCACTATGGATGCAGGCCGGCGCCGGTTTGCTCACGGCGGCAGGGCTGCGAAAAGTTCGCCCGAAAGAGCCGGGCATCAAGAAAATAAATGGAGGGGAAACACGACGACGGCGGAGGCCCCAGTATGGGCGGCCCCCGCCGTCGTTTTGTTGTTACTTACCGGTTACGTTGTAGTACAGCGGGACGCCGTCCCAGCCGTAGTCGACGTTGGTGACCTTGTCGCTCCAGCCGCCCTGGGCAACCTGGTACCACAGGGGGATGGCCGGCAGGTCCGTCAGGAGGATCTCCTGGGCCTTGTTCATGGCCTTGTTGCCGTCGCTGACCGACGCGGCGTTCAGGCCGTCGGAGATGGCCTTGTCGAACGTCGGGTTGGCGTAGCTGGCGTCGTTGGAGCCGGCACCGGTCTTGTAGATCGGGCCGAGGAAGTTGTACAGCGACGGGTAGTCTGCCTGCCAGCCGGCACGGATGGAGCCGGTGAGGGTCTTGGCGGTGGCGTCGTTGCGGGCTTCCTTGAAGGTGGCGTACGGCTTGCCTTCAACCTTGATGCCGAGCGTGTTCTTGAGCTGGTTGACTACTGCCTCAACCCAGGCCTTGTGTCCGCCCTTGTCGGCGTTGTAGGCAATGGTGAACGTCTTGTTCGCGTCCCACTTCTGGATGGCGTCAGCCTTGGCCCAGGCTTCCTTGGCCTTGTCGGCGTTGAAAGTCAGGTTCTCGGCTCCGGCGATCGAGTCGCTGTAGCCGTCAAGCACGGGTGCCGTGAAGTCCTTGGCGGGCTGGCGTGCACCGTTGAAGATCACCTTGGTGATCTCTTCGCGGTTGATCGCCATGGAGATCGCCTGGCGGCGGAGCTTGCCGGCGTCGCCGCTCCATTCCGGCAGGTATTCCGGGATGGCGATGGTCTGGTTGCCGGCGTACGGCTTGTTGATGGTGCGGTCGCCGAGGTCAGACTTGAAGTTCTTCAGCGCGCTGGTCGGGATGGTCTGCAGGATGTCCAGGTTGTTGGACATCAGGTCCTGGTACGCCGAGTCGTCGTTCTGGTAGATCTTGAACGTCACGCCGGCGTTCTTGGCCTTGCGCGGGCCGTTGTAGTCCGGGTTCGGAACGAGCTGGATCTGCACGTTGTGCTGCCAGCCGCCGTCCGCGAGCTTGTACGGGCCGTTGCCGACCGGCTTCTCGCCGAAGCCCTTCGGGTCCTTCAGGGCACCGGAGGGAACCGGAACAAACGCGGTGTAGCCAAGGCGAAGCGGCCAGTCAGATTCCGGCTGCTTCAGTTCGACGGTGAACGTCTGGTCGTCAACGACCTTCAGGCCGGACATGGTCTCAACCGTGGAGCCCTCTGCGCTGGCTTCGTCGTAGCCCTTGATGCTTTCGAAGAAGCCACCGCTGAGCTGGGCGTTCTTGGCTGCGGCGCCGAAGTTCCAGGAATCGACGAAGGACTTGGCCGTGATGGCCTCGCCGTTCGTGAACTTCTGGTCCTTCTTGACCTTGATGGTGAAGTGCTGGCCGTCCTTGCCCTCGATGGACTCGGCGAGTTCGTTGACCGGCTTGCCGCTGGGGTCGTAGCTGACCAGACCCGCGAAGATCATGTCGATGACCTTGCCACCGCCGACTTCGTTGGTGTCGGCGGGCATGAGGGGACGCTGGGGTTCGGAGCCGTCGGCGAGGATCACTTTGCTGGTGTCGCCGCCGGTACTGCCGCTACCGGTTGCGGAGCCGCTGGCACCGCATCCGGTCAGGGCGAGGGCGGCGATAGCCACCATGCCCAGTGCTTTGGAAGTGCGCGAAAAACGCATTCCGCCTCCTATGAGTTGTGGGAGTTCGTGAGGGAAAAACTTATGCTTCCCCGTAAGCAGGCACAGGGGTATCCCCTGTGACGTGGCCTACATATGGAAGTAGCCTAGCCCTAAACCGTCCAAATGTTGGAACTCTGTTGCCAAACCGTGATCCGACAATCTCATGACGAGTAACGTCAAGCGGAGTGTATTTCAAGTCACACGCTACCGGCTGGTAGTATTCGCCCGCGGTGTGACCTGGGTTACTCGCCCTTAACTGGAATCTACCGGTTTTGGCCCCTGTTCCGACCCCCTCCAGGCAAGCCTCAGCTGGCCCCTGACAGCAGCTGCGCGCGCAGTTCGCGGCGCTCGCGCTGCTTGTCCGGATCCGGCAGCGGAACCGCCGCCAAAAGCCGCTGGGTGTAGGGCTCCTGGGGATTGCGGAGGATCTGGTCGCGGGTCCCCTGCTCCACGATCCTGCCGCGCTGCATGACACATATCCGGTCCGCGAGCACGTCCACCACCGCGAGGTCATGGGTGACGAAGAGGCAGGCGAACCCCAGTTCCTTCTGCAGGTTCTGGAAGAGATCGAGCACCTTGGCCTGGACTGAGACGTCGAGGGCGGAGGTGGGCTCGTCGGCGACCATCAGCTTGGGCTTGAGCGAGAGGGCCCGCGCGATCCCCACGCGCTGCTTCTGCCCGCCGGAGAGCTCGTGCGGGTAGCGGTTGCGGTAGTCGCGCGGCAGCTCGACCTGGTCCAGCAGCGCCTCAATCCGCCGCTGCAGGTCGGCGCCCTTCGCGGCCCGTGCCAGGAACATCGGCTCCCCGATGCTTTCCCCGATGGGCAGCCGGGGGTTCAGGGACGACGACGGATCCTGGAACACCATGCCGACATGCCGGCGCATCTCGTGGAGCTGCCGGCCGTTCCTCTTGGCGGCGGAAATGTCCTGCCCGACTACCCGCATGGTGCCTGCCGCCACCGGCAGCAGGCCGACGGCGGCCCGGCCGATGGTGGTCTTTCCGGAGCCGGACTCGCCGACGAGACCGACCACCTGTCCGGGATAGATGACCAGGTTGGCCCCTTCCACGGCACGGAAGGCCGGCACCCGGCCCTGCTTCGGGTACTCGATGGCGACATCGGTGAGCTCCAGGACCGGCTCGCCCTTCGGCTTGGCCGCTTCGGCCGCGGCCAGGGCGGCGGCGTTTTCGCGCTCGCGCCGGATCAGCTCGTCTTCAGGAATGGAGAGGATCTCGACGTGGGTCGCGGCCGCGAGGGCGGCGGTGACATCCACGTCCGCCGTGGAATCCGCGCCGCCCTGGCCCAGGTGTGGGACCGCAGCCAGCAGCGCCTTGGTGTACTCGTGCTGCGGGTTGTGGAAGATCTGCGCTGCCGTGCCCGTCTCCACGATCAGGCCCTTGCGCATGACGGCGATCCGGTCGGCGAGGTCGGCCACCACTCCCATGTCGTGGGTGATGAGCACAATGGCGCTGTCCAGTTTGTTCCGCAGGTTGCGCATGAGGTCAAGGATTTCGGCCTGGACGGTCACGTCGAGGGCCGTGGTCGGCTCATCGGCAATGAGCAGCTTCGGGTCGCAGGAGAGCGACTGCGCGATCATGGCGCGCTGGCGCTGGCCGCCGGAAAGCTGGTGCGGGTAAGACCGGAAGGCCTTCTCCGGATCGGGCAGTTCGACAAGTTCCAGCATGCGCAGGGCCCGGAGCCGGGCTTCTTCCGGGGAAACTTCATTGTGCAGACGCACAGTTTCGACGATCTGCGACCCCACGGTGTACACCGGGTTCAGGGCCGTCATCGGCTCCTGGAAGATCACCGCGACGTCCTTGCCGCGCACCGCGCGGATATTGGCCTCATTGCTCCCCAGCAGCTCACGGCCGGCAAGCTTGACACTTCCTGTCACACGGCTGTTACTCGGCAGCAGGCCCAGCAGCGCCATCGAACTGGCGCTCTTTCCGGAGCCGGACTCCCCCACGATGGCGAGCACTTCGCCGGCCCGGACCTCGTAGTTCAGGCCGATCGCTGCCGGGACCCATTTCTTGTCCACGCCGAAATCCACGCTGAGATCCCGGACCTCCAGGACAGGTTCGCCTTTGCCAGGCACAGGTGACGCCGGCGGATCGAGGGTGATGAAGTCAGTCATGATGGGCTATCCTTCCGCCCGGGCCGCCGGTGCACCGGGGATTAGTGCTGCGGCTCGGAATACTGAATTATTGGGGGCATGAGCTCTACGCCGCACGCCGGAAATGTTGAAGTCTTCAAAGCACGAACCAACAAGTGGTTCGCGTTGCTGTCCTGGGCGGTGGCCGCGTTCGGTGTCGTGGTCACGGTCGTCATGGCGGGTCCGGGGGCGCTGGGCGGCATCGCCCCGCTGGCCTTCATTGCCCTCATGGGCTGGCAACTGTTCTGGATGCCGTCCGTTGTAGTCCACGATGCCGGCGTCACCCTGGAGAATCCGTTCCGCTCGATTGAGGTGCCGTGGGCAGCGCTGGTGCACGTCGATACCCGTTTTGCGCTGACGCTGGTCACCGCCCGGAAGAGCTACACCTCCTGGGCCGCGCCGGCCCCCGGCATCTGGGGCGGCCGCCATGCCCGCCCGGAGGACCTCCACGGCCTGCCGGCAACCACCTACGGTCCCGGCAAGTCGGTCCGTCCGGGAGATCTGAAGACCACGGACTCCGGGCAGGCTGCCATGCTGGTGCGGGCCCGGTGGCATGACCTCGTGGAAGGCGGGCAGCTCGCCGCCGGCGACGCCGCCAGCACCGCGGCAACGGTGACCGTCCGCTGGGTGGCGATTGGCGCCGTCGTACTGCTCCTGGCGGCAAGCTACCTGGCGATTACCGCCGGTTAGAGCGGTCCTGCAGGGGGCCGGCATCTACTGGCCCCGTGTTCCGTCAGCCGGCCCGTCGTTGCGGGGATCCTCAGGCGCCGAGGCGCCAAGTCCGGTGACGGTACCTGCCTGCACCGCGGCACCCCCATGATCGGCCGCCTTCTTGGCATTGAACTTCTTCTGCCGTGGGTCAAAGGCGTCCCTCAGGCCGTCGCCGATGAAGTTGATGCTGAGGCAGATGAGCACGATGAACATGCCCGGGAACCAGAAGAGCCAGGGCCGTGTGGCGAAGGCCTGCTGGTTCTGGGAGATGAGCAGGCCCAGTGACGTGTCCGGGGCCTTGACGCCGACGCCGAGGTAGCTCAGCGCCGTTTCGGTGAGGATCGCAGCGGACATGGTCAGGGTCACGTTCACGATCAGCACGCCGACGGCGTTGGGCAGGATGTGCTTGAAGATGATCCTGGCGTTGCTGGCGCCTGAAATCCGGGCCGCATCCACGAACTCGCGTTCGCGCAGGGAAAGGAATTCGCCGCGCATCAGTCGGGCCAGGGCGACCCAGCTGATCAGGCCAAGGAAGATTCCGAGGGCCAGGACGCCGTTGGTGCTGGCGAAGGAGGCGAACCAGCTCCCCTGGTCCCGGCGGCCGGCGAGGGCGGCCATGACGGCGGCCAGCAACAGGGCCGGAATGATGATGATGACGTCGGTCAGGCGCATCAGGATGGCCTCGGACCAGCCGCGGAAGTACCCGGAGATGGCACCGACCACGACGCCGATCAGGCCGGCGATGAGGCCGATCACGATCATGATGGTGATGGACTGCTGTGCGCCGCGCATGGTCATGGCGAAGAGGTCGCGGCCGATCCGGTCCTGGCCGAACGGATGTTCGCCCCAGGCCAGCGGCCACAGCGAGGAGGTCGGTGCGCCGCCGTTGACCAGTGGCGAGACTTGCGTGTGGGAGTACTTCCACCAGCCGGGGATTCCCAGGTAACCCACCGAGGTGAAGGCCAGGATGAATATGAAGGCGAACACCACGAGGCCGATAATGGCGCCGGAGTGTCCGAGGAAACGCTTCCGGACGATCTGGCCCTGGCTGAGACCCTTGGCCTCAAGGACCGGCTCAACGCCGGCCGCGGCTGATATCCGCGAGGCTTCGTCTTCGGCCATGATTACTTCCTGCTGACTTGGCTGGCTCATGCTTTTACCCTTACGCGCGGATCCAGTGCGGAGTAGGCGAGGTCCGCGATGAGGTTGAAGACCATGGCCGTGATGGCCACGCAGATGAAGACGCCCATGACCGGGTTGGGATCGGTGTGCGCGATCCCATCCAGGAACAGGAAGCCCATGCCGCGGACCGAGAAGACGGTTTCGGTGATGACGGCACCGCCGATCAGCGCCCCAATGTCGAAGGCCACGATCGTGGCGATCGGGATCAGGGCGTTGCGGAAGGCGTGGCGCATGATGACGGTCCGCTCGCTCAGGCCTTTGGCCCGGGCCGTGCGGATGTAGTCCATGTTCATGATTTCGAGCATCGAGGCCCGGGTGAAGCGGGTGTAGCTGGCCAGTGAAATGAGGATCAGGGCCAGGGTGGGCAGGATCAGGTGGGTGAAGGAGTCAAGGCTCAGGACCCAGAAGTCGCCCTGGATGTTCGGCGTGCTGGCACCGATGGTGGCGATCGGCCGGCCGCGCACACGGCTGTTGTTGAAGTAGCTGGGCCACGCCTGCATGTACCGGTCCAGCAGGATCAGGAAGCCGACCAGGAACGAGGTGATGGCTGCCGCCCGCATGGACTGCCCGCGGTCGTAGCCGCCCACCAGGTAGCCGATGCCCATGCCGATCAGGACGAAGGCGACCGCCAGGAGCACGATCATCAGGAACGTAGCCTCGTTGAGCAGCGGCTGAAGGAGGAAGTAGAGCACGACTCCGACGCCGACGGCGATGAGGGCCGACTGCAGGGCCTTGCGGTTTTTCAGCCCGGCGGAGAGCAGGGTCACGGCGAACGCGATGCCGACACCGGCGATGGCGATGACCACGGGGCCCATGCCCGGGGTCTTGAACCATTCGGTGGCGGAGAAGTAAATGAGCACCGCGGTGACGAAGGCGAAGGCGACGGCGCCGGCCAGCAGCCGGCGCCGCATGGTCCCGCCCGCCGCGACGGCTGTCACTGCGCCGACGACGACGCCGATCCCGAGGGCCGCGGGCAGCGGCACGTCGGGGTTCCGCAGGAAGTCGTTGAAGCCGATGGCGCCGAATTCCTTGAGCAGGACGGCGACCCAGAAGATCGGCAGTGAGAAGAACAGGAAGGCCATGAACGTCACGCCGTAATCCAGGGTGCTGTACTGCCGGAGGGCGGTGACGATGCCCAGGGTGATGCCGATCAGGATGGCGAGCACCGTTGCCGCGGTGACGAGGGTCAGGGTCTGGACGAGCGCGAAGCCGAGGGCCTCGGTGATGGGCTGACCGGCGATGTTTTTCCCGAGGTCACAGGAGTTGGCGAACGGAACGAGGCACTGGACAGCGCCGCCGAACCATTTGAAGTACCGCAGCGGGGCCGGGGTGTCCAGCTGCAAGAGCTCGGTCCTCGCGTCCATGAGCTGCTGCTTCTGGGGCGTGGGGTTGGCGCGGAATTCCTCGAGGGGATCGCCGGACGCCGCTGTCAGGAGATATACGAGGTAAGACGCACCGAGAAGGATGAGGGCGGCAGTCACGAGCCGCCGGAAGATGTAGGTCACCATTGGAATAGAACCTCGGAATTCGGGCCCAGGGATTGCCCGGACCGGTCGCGGAGTTTGGCCGGTTCCCGCCGATGTGGCGGCGGGACCACGGCATCGTCAGGGATGTCGCCAGAAAGGCGCCGGGACCGAAGAAGCTGTGGTCCCGACGCCTTTCCAGCAGTGTTACTTGGGGTCGCGGGCTACTTCTGCGCCCATTCCCAGAAGTTCCACCAAACGCCGGTCTGGTTCGGCATGTACTTCACACCGGTGATGCGGTCGCTGTACGCGTCCACGCCAACCGACTGGAACAGCGGCAGGCCGTAGGCCGAATCCCAGATCATCTTGTCGATCTGCGCAACGAGGCCGTCCTGCTTGCTCTTGTCGGTGGTGACAATCAGTTCGTCCATTAGCTTGTCGGCTGCGGGGTCGCTGAACTGGTTGAAGTTGGAGTCGTTGCCGGACTTGAAGATCTGCGGAACGCCGGACACGCCGACACCCGAGTTGCTCCAGCCAAAGATGGTGGCATCGTAGCTGCCGTCACCGAGGGCCTTGCCCCAGTCAGACTTGCCGAGGCCGCCGTCGACGATCTTGAAGCCGGCCTTGGTGGCGGACTCGCTGATCAGGGAGAAAGCGTCAACACGGTTGGGGTTGTCCTTGTTGTACATGATGCGAACTTCGGGGGTGGCGCCGTTGAGGAGCTTCTTGGCACCCTCGATGTCCACACCCTGGTAGGCGGAGGAACCATTGTTCTTGGCCGAGTCGGCGTACGGGGCCTGGTCCGGAACGAACAGCTGGGAGTCAAGCGGCGCAGCCTTCGGGTCCAGCTTCTTGACGATCTTGTCGACGATGTCCGTACGCGGGACGGCCTTCATGAACGCCTCGCGGACGTTCTTGTCGGCAAACGGGCCCGAGTAGTTCAGGTCGATGTGGTCGTACGCGAGCTGGTTGCCGACGTCGACCGTCACGCCCTGGCTTTCGAGTGCCTTGAGCTGCTCCACGGTGTCCGCGGATGCCTGCGGGGCGATGATGTCGGCCTCGCCGTTCTTGAGAGCCTGGACCTGGGCGGGTGCCTCACCGATGTAGCGGACGGTGATTTCGTCCAGATTGGCTTCCGGTCCCCACTTGTAGTCCTTGTTCTTGACCATGGTCAGGGACTGGTCCTGGTTGACGCTCTTGACGATGAACGGACCGTTGGAGAGGTAAAGGCTCGGATCGGCCGGCAGGGTCTTGGTGTCAAAGCCGGTGTTCCACAGGTCCGCCATAGCCTTGAGCTGGGCGTTCGCCGGCTTGGGGGCCTTGGAATCGCCGCGGGGCATGCCCTTCAGCAGGTCAATGAACGCCTTGGTGTCCGCCAGGCCTGCCTTCTTGGCCAGGACGTGGGCGGGGATGTCGACGCCGGGGCCGCCGATGGCGATTTCCCAGTCCGCGAAGGGCTTGGAGTACTTCAGCGTCATGCTGCGGCCGTCGTCACCGAGTTCCGGGAAGTCGGTGAGGGCGATACCGGTGGGGTCACCGGCGTAGGAGAAGTAGGACGTTCCGGTCTTACCTTCCGCGTCGGCGTCGTTGTAGTAACCGGAGAAGGCGGCCCACTGCAGCACAAGGTCGGCTGCGGTAACAGGAGTGCCGTCGGACCACTTCACGCCGTCGTTGATGGTGTACTTCACCGTCAGCGGATCGTCAGAGACCTTTTCCATCTTGCCGAACTTCTCATTGCGGACAACGTTGAGCTTGTTGTCGATGTAGAAGAAGCCCGAGTGCGTGGCGTAGCTGACCTTTGAATTGATGTCAGTGTTTCCATCGGCCGTGTTCGGGTTGAACGTATTAAACGCGTTGACCTCTACTACAGTTGCCGATCCGCCTTGCTTGCTTGCTGCCGCCGCAGTGGTCGGGGTTGTCCCGCCACTGTTGCCCGCGCAGGCGCTGAGGGCGATGGCAGCTGCTGCCGCCACGCCCACTGCTTTGGAAATACGACCCAAGCGCATTCCGCCTCCTTGTTTCTGTGGTGTGGGTGAGACCGGCGCCGAAGGCGCCAGACAGACGTCCACACTCCCCCAGCGGCAGTGTGGCCCGTCTCACATGGCATGAAGCGTAACCCCAAAGACCGTCCGGAGCCACCAAAGTTGACTCACCGTAAAGTTCGTTATGGAGCTGCAACATTGGGCAGGTTCCACAGGGCCAGCTTTCCCACAAAACGTTGACGGCGGCGTAACAAAAGGATAAAAGCGCCGCACACAGAAAAAGCCCCAATCCGAGAATCGGGGCCCTCCAGTTAATCCTTAATTACTTGGCAGAATTACCGCGCTGAGCGGCGGCGGAGAGCCTCCTTCTCATCACGGCTGACCATCGCGACAGGTCGTTGGCGTGAACTGAGACGGCGGCGGCTCGTGTCCTCACGTTCCTCAGCTGCCATCAGCCGGCTTCGAGGACGAAGAAGATGAAGGACAGGAACGCTGTCTTCTCGCCGGTGAGGATGCGCGGCGGAAGGAGTTCGTGCGGTGTGTTTGGAGATGGCCCTGGTTCGCTCACGGTGGCGACGCGGTATCCCGCCGATGTGAAGGCGTTGATCATCGCGTGAAGTGGTCGGTGCCAGAAGGTCAGAACCGCAGGCTCGCCATCGAACTCGTAATCCTCCGAGTACTGCCGGATGGCGAAGTAGTCCTCGGCTGGTTGGGTGATCACGCTGACGGTGGGGTGGTTGACCGACAGGATCAGGCGACCGCCCGGCTTCAGCACGCGCCGCAGTTCGCCAAGCGGCGCTGACCAGTCCTCCAGGTAGTGCAGAACCAAAGACGAGACAACGTCGTCGAAGGCGCCATCCGCGAAAGGCAGCGGCTTGCTGAGGTCGGCCAAGTATAGATCCGCGGTTCCGCCAAGTCGCTGTCTTGCCAGTTCGAGCATCGCAGGACTGGAATCGAATCCCGTCATGATCGCGCCCTTCGCGCTCAGTGCCGCGGACAGGGGCCCGGAGCCGCACCCTGCATCCAGGACCCGGTGGCCGTCGACGTCGCCGGCGAGGCCAATCATCGCCGGCCGCTCGTAGTAGGCGTTGAGGAGGCTGGACTCGTTTTCCGCCGAGTAGCTCTCGGCAAAACTGTCATAATGGTCGGCTTTCACGGATCCTCGCTCTCGGGTAAACGCTCATGGTCAGTAGGGTCGGCCCGATCCTAACAACGTGGCCGTAAAGCCCGTAAGCATCGCCCGTTGATAACAGATTCGGTTTCGTGTGTTGGATCAACGCGGTTGGTCTGTTCTGGTGGTCGAAATGATTACCGTGAGCCAGAACGCCTGCGTCGATAGTTTATTGTCGGCAGGTGCAGCAAGACTGAGAACGTGAATATTGTCCTGATACCGCCTCTGCTCTGCTCTCCGCTCGCTTACGCCCCGGTGATCGACACCGTCTGGACGCGCGGGCAAGTCACTTTGGCCGACACCCGGCACGACGACACCATTGCGGCCATGGCCGAACGGATCCTCCGCGAGAACGTCGGCGACATTGCTGTTCTCGGAACAAGCATGGGAGGGTACGTCGCCCTCGAAGTCATCCGCCAGGCGCCCGATCGCGTCACCGCTCTCGCACTCGTAAGCACGTCCGCCCGAGCCGACTCCGCGGAGCAGCTCCAAGCGCGGGCGCGCCAGTCCGCGCTCGTTGAAGGCGGGCATTTCGACGCTCTTGTCGACGCCGCCTTCCCTGGCGTCGTCGCGGCAGACAACGAATCCGACGATGCACTCCTAGCCACTTGGCGCTCCATGACCAGCCCAGTCGGTGCAGAAGCCTTTCTCCGACAGCAGCAGGCAGTCGTGCAGCGCGCCGATCTTCGCTCGATTCTGCCGTCCATCGCCTGCCCGACAGCGATCATCCACGGAGCCCAGGACCGCCTCATCCCTCTGAACGCTGCGGAAGAAATGGCAGAAGCGCTGCCCACGGCCCGGTTCACCGTCGTCGAGGGTGCCGGCCACTTCCTGTTCCATGAGCAGCCCGCCGCCGCACGGGACGCCGTTAGCTCCTGGCTTGAGTCCGCCACATAGCCAACTGTCCGTGAAGCCCTCACCCGCTCGCAAAAGCGATAGCCGCCAAGAACACGTGTTCTTTGCGGCTATCGCTTTTGGCCTCAGGGAGATCAGAAACCAGACGTTGAAGCGGAACTCCACGACGTTCCGCAGTCGAACAACGTCACGGGTGGCCGTTCGTGCTTCTCAGGAGGTCGAGGATGGCGGCTTCCTTGGACGGGGCCTGGATGGGTCGGGCCACCACCAGCGATGTCGCGATCGGCGCTCAGCCCTGCGTTGGGCCGCGTCCAGATAGTCCTCGCGCGCCGCATCAAAGACCTCGTGAGGAAGACTCAGCGTTGCACGGCTCAACTGGCGTCCTACCAGCAGATCGCTGATTGCCCCCGGGATCTCCCGCGTCCCCCGAGCACCTTTCACGGACCGCCTGAGCTGCACGCCCTGCTCCGTGAGCCGCATCCCCCAGGATGAGTCGACCTCAGCAAGGCTGGAACCGACCAGGACCGCTATTGCCGTCTCTACCCGTTCCCGGGAAGGGACGTCGGCCTGCAGCATGTCCCACCCCGGCAGCAGCGCACGGAGCGACGAGGAGCGCCTCCCATCATGCAGCAGGGTCACGAGCGTTGCAGCGTCATCCATGTCTATGCGGTCCACGCCGTTCAGGCTAGCGCACTCCGAGCCGCCACCGCCTCGGGAACAATCACCGTCTCGGAAGAACGTTAAGTTCCCCAACACTTCGGCCGAGGATTCCCGGGAGGTACCGGAGCTGACTCAGACGTTAAAGCGGAACTCCACCACGTTCCGTCACCAAACAACCCGTTGTAGAACAGGGGGTACGCTGACGAACATACTGGTCGACCATCACGAGATCCGGATTTCGACGGCTACTGCGACCCCATGGTCCGCCGGCTGCTTGAGGACTAATGTTCCCTAGCGTCGCAGCGAGCGGCCAATCTGGCTGATAGCGGCATCATAGGCCACATCCCAGATCCAGCCAGCAGCCGGTGCACCGGCCAGCTCCAGTGACACCAGCCCGTGGACTTGGCCCCACACGACGGCGACCATCGAGGCGATCTCGTCATCCGCTGCTCCGGGCAGCGCTGCGGCAACCGCGGCGAACAGCGGCGCGATCGACGGCTCAGTGGCACCCGGCGTCGGCCGACACGGCACCAGGCCGGCCAGTGAGCCGCCGAACATCAGGCCGTAGAGGATCGGATGCTCCAGTGCCCAAGTTCGGTAAGCCCGGCCCAATGCTTCGAGGCCGGCAGCGGCGACCTCTTGTTGGGAGGCAGCAAAGGAAGCGAAGCCATCGTCGAGCACGGCAGTCAACAGCTCCGCCTTGCCCCCGAAGAGCGAATACACCGCCGTCGTCGACGTCCCAGCGGTAGCGGCAATACTGCGCAGCGATAAGGAGGCGGCGCCGTCGCGGGCGATGAGGGAGGCTGCGGTGTCGAGCAGCCTGCGACGCAGGGTCTCATCGTGGACTATGGGTCTTGCCATAGGACAAGTATTGCATAACACTGTTCTGTAACAGCGTTATGAATAGGAGAAGCCCATGTCGGAGCAAGTGCACGCAGGACGTTTCACTGCCGATCCCGGAGGCGGCCCGGTGACAATCTTCCTGATTGGGATGCGCGCCAACCGGTGGTGGAAATTCGGGAAAGTGGCAAGGGTGGGGGCGGCCATGCCCAGGATGCTTGCCCACCTGGCCAAGACGCCGGAGGCTGGATTGTTGGGCTACCAGCAATGGTTCGGGCGGACGACCATCATGGTCAGCTACTGGAGGAGCCCGGAGCATCTGCAGCGGTTCGCGGCCGACCGGTCGGCGCCGCACCTTGAGCCCTGGCGCCGATTCATGCGCGAATCCGCCGGTACTGGCGACATCGGCGTATGGCACGAAACCTACGAGACGATGCCCGGTGGCAGGGAAAGCGTGTATAGCGATATGCCGGTCTTCGGGCTGGCAGCCGCTACCGGTCACGTACCAGTGGGAGCGGGACTGAACACCGCACGCCAGCGCTTGGAGGCAGACGAGGTAAGTTGGCGTCTGTCCGAATGAGCCGTCTAGATTGCAGTTTCTCACTGTGCAAGGTCCCCGGCCAATAGTGAAGGCAGAGCCTGTTGATTGGAGTCATCGCCGCGATTCTCCGCCACGGACGGCGACCCGGCACGCTTCCGGTGAACCCGGCGCAGCAAGCCTCACCACCGTGCGAACGGGCCGCAGCACTCCCGAAACAAATCCAAAGTTCCTACGAGGAGAAGAAACTAAATGCCGACTTTCAACGGCCCCGAAACAGGACCCGCTGTCGCCCATTTCGAAACACCGCGCCTTCATGCCCGCCCATTCCATCCGGCAGATGCAGAAGCCTTTGCCGCCTATCGCGCCCAGCCCCAGGTCGAGCGGTACCAAAGCTGGAGCAATTACACCCTTGAACAAGGTCGCACCCTCATCAACTCGATGCAAAACATCCAGCCCGGCATACCGGGAGAGTGGTACCAGTTCGCCCTCGAAAGACGTGCCGACGGCATTCTCATCGGCGATGTTGCATTAAAGGTGAACGACACTGAAAAGAGCGAGGCGGAATTGGGATTTACGCTAGCGCCCGAGCACCAGGGGCACGGGTATGGCCGTGAGGCGGTTCTGGGGCTCCTCGGCTACGCCTTCGAGCAGTTGCATCTCCACCGCGTACTAGCTGTCACCGACGCGCTCAACGATTCTGCGGCCCGGCTTCTTGACAGGGTGGGAATGCGGAGGGAAGCCTACTTCCACGAAAACGTCTTTTTCAAAGGTACGTGGGGAAGTGAGTTCGTCTTCGGAATACTGGACCGGGAGTGGACTGCAGGTCCACGGAGCGTACCGGATCTGCCTCCGACGGAATCGGGCCATAAGGAAACGACCGAAATGGCCCCCTCCCCGGTCGGCATCAAGGGGTTAGCTGTGAAATGACTCGTGAGCGCAGGTAAGGGAAAGACCCGCATCGCCTCGCGTTGGAGTCGCAGGTCATTGGGTATCCGAGGAAAAAGCCCGAAATTTCCTATGCACCCGGACTCCGTCCGAAGGTCCTTGAAGCTACGACTATCAATTCTGTTACAAGAAATGCCGCCCTCGTACGTTTTCACGGAGGGCGGCATTTCTACTGATTCAGGCGAAGAATCTACACATTAAATCTAAATTCAACCACGTCGCCGTCGGCCATGATGTATTCCTTGCCTTCGATCCGGACCTTGCCGCGGGCCTTCGCCTCGGCCATGGAACCGGCCTCGATCAGGTCATCGAAGGAGACGACCTCGGCCTTGATGAAGCCGCGCTGGAAATCGGAGTGGATCACGCCGGCCGCCTGCGGGGCGGTGTCGCCCTGGCGGATGGTCCACGCGCGGGTTTCCTTGGGGCCGGCCGTCAGGTAGGTCTGCAGTCCGAGGGTGTGGAAGCCAACCCGGGCGAGCTGGTCGAGCCCGGATTCATCCTGGCCGTTCATTTCCAGCATCTCGCGGGCTTCTGCCTCGTCGAGCTCCACCAGGTCGGACTCGAGCTTGGCGTCCAGGAAGATGGCGTCGGCGGGGGCCACGAGGGCCCGCAGTTCCGCCTGCTTCTCCGGACTGCCGAGGATTCCCTCGTCGGAGTTGAAGACATAGATGAAGGGTTTGGCCGTGAGCAGGCCGAGTTCCTTGAGGTGCTCCATCTCCAGCTTGTCGCTCTTGATGGACGAGAAGATGGTGTCGCCGCGTTCCAGCACTGCCTGCGCCGCCAGGATGGCCGCCAGTTCGGCGGCCTCCCGCTTCTTGATCTTGACTTCTTTTTCGATCCGCGGGATGGCCTTTTCGATGGTCTGCAGATCGGCCAGGATCAGCTCGGTGTTGATCGTCTCCATGTCGGAGCTGGGATCGACCTTGCCGTCGACGTGGATGACGTCCGGGTCATCGAACACGCGGACAACCTGCGCGATGGCCTCGGCCTCACGGATGTTGGCGAGGAACTGGTTGCCGAGGCCCTCGCCCTCGGAGGCGCCCTTGACGATGCCGGCGATATCCACGAAGGACACGGCGGCGGGCAGCAGGCGCGCGGAGCCGAAGATGCCGGCCAGCTTTTCAAGCCGGGCATCCGGCAGGTTCACGACGCCGATGTTGGGCTCGATCGTGGCGAACGGATAGTTCGCCGCGAGGACCTGGTTGCGGGTCAGTGCGTTGAAAAGGGTTGATTTGCCGACGTTGGGCAGTCCGACGATGCCAATAGTAAGAGCCACGAGCATATATTCTACCCGCACCAGCCGCCGGCCGTTGCTGCGGCCTGCGGCTGCGCCTGTGGCGCGGCAGGGTGCCGGCGCGGGCGCGGGGCGGTGTGGGGTGTTCCCGGGGCGTTGTCGGGTGGTGCGGCGGGTACATCCCGGAGTGTTCCAGGGTGTTCCAGGGTGTTCCGGGCGTCGAAGCCAAAACTGTCACAGGGGCATGTCACAGTGAAGACATGGAAGCTTTTTCTCTGATTCTCGCCCTGCTCATGCTGCTCACGGGCGCCGTCACCGGCGCCGCCGTCGTCTATGTCCTGCTGCGCCGGCGCTATCTGGCCGTGGAACAGGACTTCGACGGCGTGTCAGCCCGGCTGTCCGAGGTCAGCGCCCAGTTCGCCGCCGCCGACGCCGAGAGGCGCCTGCTCGCGGCCCAGAACCGGGAACTCGGCGAGTCCCGGAACCACGACGGCAGTGTGCTCCGTGCGCTGGCGCCGGTGGCAGAAAAGCTCACTGCCGTGCAGCAGCAGGTATCCCTGCTCGAACGCGACCGGCTGGAGCAGTACGGCCAGCTGGCCCAGCAGCTGCAGGAGGCCCGCCTGTCCGATGAGCAGCTGCTGCGGTCCACGCATGCGCTGGAGTCCGCTCTGCGCTCCAACAGCGCCCGCGGCCAGTGGGGCGAGGTCCAGCTGCGCCGGGTGGTCGAGGCGGCAGGCATGCTGCGGCACGTGGACTTCCACGAACAGCTCCACAGCGGGCAGGCCCACAGCTCCGGCACGGACGGCAGCCTCCGGCCCGACCTCGTGGTGCAGCTGCCCGGCGACAAGCAGCTGGTGGTCGACGCAAAGGTCCCGCTGGCGTCGTATCTTGCCGCCCAGGACCTCGGCGCCGCCCAGGCGGGCCAGCAGTCCTCGCAGCTGCCCGGCAGCCAGCAGGCGCACCTCGCCGCCCATGCCAAGGCCCTGAAGGCCCATGTGGACGCGCTGGGCAGCAAGAAGTACTGGGACATCCCAGGCAACTCTCCGGAGCTGGTGGTCTGCTTCCTGCCAGCGGAATCAATCCTGGCCGCCGCCCTCACGGCCGACCCGGCCCTGCTGGACTACGCACTGGCCAAGAACGTGGTCCTGGCCTCCCCCGGGACCCTGCTGGCGGTGCTGAAGTCGGTGGCGTTCACGTGGCGGCAGGACGTGTTGACGGACAGCGCCCGGGAACTCTTCGAGCTCGCCCGGCAGCTCTACGACCGGATGGGCACGCTCGGCGAGAACGTCACCAAGCTGGGGTCCTCGCTGAAGACCTCGGTTGAGCGGTACAACTCCATGGTCGGGACCCTTGAGGCGCGCGTCCTGCCGACCGCGAGGAAACTCAACGCCCTGGAAGCCGCCGGACTGGCCACTCCCCCCGCCGTCGAAGTTACACCGCGGGCAGTCGCGGCCCCGGAACTTCAGTCCCGTGACGAGTCAGAAGAGTCCGCGGCCTAGGTGCCCTGCGCTTGGGTCTCAGTACCCCAGGACTGTCCAATGCCCAGGACTGTCCAGTACCCAGGACTGTCCAGTGCTTAGGACTGTCCGGTGCCTAGGACTGTTCGGGGCGGGTGCCGCGGCCGCCGAGGGCGCGGGTGACGTCGCCGGCCTGCTTCAGGGTGGCCCGGAGCTCCTTCGGCAGGGAGAACAGGAGGTCTTCCTCGGCCGTGACGACTTCCTCGACCGATCCGTAGCCGTAGTCGGCGAGAAGCCGCAGCACATCCTTGACGAGGACTTCCGGGACAGAGGCCCCCGACGTCACGCCCACCGTGGCGACGCCCTCGAACCACGTCTCGTCAACCTCGTTGGCGAAGTCGACCCGGTAGGAGGCCTTGGCGCCGTATTCCAGCGCCACCTCCACGAGGCGGACCGAGTTTGAGGAGTTGGCGGAGCCCACCACGATCACCAGATCCGCCTGGGGCGAGATCTTCTTGATGGCCACCTGGCGGTTGGTGGTGGCGTAGCAGATGTCGTCGCTGGGAGGGTCCTGCAGGGTGGGGAACCGCTCCTTGAGCAGGCGCACGGTCTCCATGGTCTCGTCCACGCTGAGGGTGGTCTGCGAGAGCCAGATGACCTTTTCCGGGTCGCGGACCGTGACCTTGTCGACCTCGTGCGGGCCGTTGATGATCTGGATGTGTTCGGGGGCCTCGCCGGCGGTGCCTTCGACTTCCTCATGGCCGTCGTGGCCGATCAGCAGGATGTCGAAGTCATCCTTGGCGAACCGGACGGCTTCGCGGTGCACCTTGGTGACCAGCGGGCAGGTCGCGTCAATGGTGCGCAGGCCGCGGTCCTCGGCGGACTGGACGACGGCGGGCGAGACTCCATGCGCGGAAAAGATCACGAGGGCGCCTTCCGGAACCTCGTCGGTTTCATCGACGAAGATGGCGCCCTTTTCCTCCAGGGAGCTGACCACATGGACGTTGTGCACGATCTGCTTGCGGACATATACCGGCGGGCCGTAGTGTTCCAAGGCTTTTTCCACCGCGATGACTGCACGGTCCACGCCGGCACAGTAGCCGCGGGGGGCTGCCAGGAGGACCTTTTTGGGACCGGCGACCGGGGCCGCGGCCAGGACGTCTTCCGGGGAACGCCGCCTGCGCGGAACGGATGGCATCGGAACGGAGACAGCGGTGGTGGTCATGCTCCCATGCTACCGGTGTTCAATCCTGCCCCGTTTGCGGCCGCCGGCGACCCGGACAGCCACTCCCGTGGCTACCAGTGCTGCTCCCGCGACGGCACCAACGACGATCCACTGGCCGAAGCTGGCAGAGCACGCCGCGACGAACTCGTTCTTGAACAGCTCCGCCACATCGTTACCGCTCGAGGTCCCGGCGACAGCGGCGCCGGCGGCATCGCTGGCAAGCTTCCATACCCCCGCGAGCACCAGCGTCCCAACGCCCATTCCGACCAGCACGGTCCACCGGCGTCGGGCCGCAACGAACGCCAGAATGAAGGCGATGGCCGCGCCGACGGCAACGGCGTAGCCCATCGGGGCGTAGACGGTGACGCGTTCGATCATCTGGCGCTGGTCGGACTGCCCGATATGGATCAGCACCTGGCCGGGCGCCTCCAGCGGAAGGGTGGTCGCCGCAGTGACCTGCTTGGCCACCAGCCCGGCAAGCGGCGCGACATCCAGGGTGAGCGAGGACGAGCCGTCAACCTCCGGCGGCAGCGTGCTGGGGTCGGCGAACGTGAGGCGGTGGCTCTTGCGCAGGGTTTCAGCCCAGGCCTCGGGGTAGCCGGGCAGTCCCGTCAGCGAGCGCGCCGCGCTGTCCAGGACCGGCCGGGCCAGCTCCGTGAAGGCTTCGGGAATGCCGGCGCTGGCGGCCAGGCCGTCGACGGCGGCCGCGGCCAGCCGCTGCTGGAACGCCGGGTCCTTGCCCAGCGGCGCGGTCAGGGCAACGAAGCCCTCTTCCTGGACGATGTTCTGGTCCACCCACATGGCTGGAACGGCGACGGCTGCCATCAGGAGCCCGATGAGGACGGCGACGGCAGAGACAAAAGTGCGCAAGGGATTCCTAGGAGGTTGATGGCATCCCTCCCATCCTAGGGCGGGGCCGGGCGCGGCCATAAAGTCGGACCCCGGTGGTAGAGCTATGGATAGAGTTGACAGAGACAACTTCCGGCTGCCGGCCGGCCCACCCGCCGGGGAGCGGGCCGCCGGCAGTCGCGGTGTAAGGACATGCAGTAAACGGCACGCAGCAAAGGACACGCACACATATGCACAAGGCACTCCACCAGGCACTCCCGGCCATGGAGCCCACGCATGCCTGAGGACGCGGCGGCGGCCACCACGCTACCGGCCACCGCGGCCCAAACCAGTCCGGACAACCCCTGGCCGCTGCAGTTGCTGTCCCAGAAGCTCAAGATGCATATCGACCGCGCGCCCTCGGCATGGGTTGAGGGGCAGGTAATCGAACTCAACCGGCGTGGCAGCAACGCCTACCTGACCCTGCGGGACATCGACGCCGAAATCTCGCTGCCGGCATCGGTCTGGACCACAGTGCTGGACCGCCAGGCCGCCCCGCTGGAACGCGGTTCCCGGGTTGTAGCCCTGATCAAGGCCGAATTTTGGCTCAAGACGGGCCGGCTGAACATGTCTGTGAAGGACATCCGGCCCGTGGGCCTCGGCGACCTCCTGGCCAGGATCGAGCGGCTGCGCCAGGCCCTCGCCGCCGAAGGACTCTTTGCCGATTCGCGCAAAAAGCGGCTTCCATTGCTCCCGCACCGGATCGGCCTGATCACCGGCCGCGACTCTGACGCCAAGAAGGATGTACTGCGCAATGCCGCCCTGCGCTGGCCGGCCGTCGAATTCGAGATCCGCGAAGTAGCGGTCCAGGGGAACACCGCCGTAGCCCAGATGATCGCGGCCTTGCGGGAACTCGACGCCCACCCCGTGGTCGACGTCATCGTCATCGCCCGCGGCGGGGGCGCCCTCGAGGACCTGTTGCCGTTCAGCAGCGAGGAGCTCATCCGGGCCGTCGCGGACGCGTCCACCCCCGTGGTGAGCGCGATCGGGCACGAAGCGGACCGGCCTATCCTCGATGACGTCGCAGACCTCAGGGCATCAACGCCCACCGACGCCGCGAAGAGGATAGTTCCCGACGTCGCCGAGGAGCTTGTCAGGGTCCGGCAGGCACGGGACCAGCTCCGTCGCGGGGTCACCCGGCTCGTTGAACGCGAGGGCGACCGGCTGGCCTCCCTGCGTTCGCGCCCCGTGCTGCTCTCCCCCGACGTCATGATCAGCCAGCGCCACGAGGACGTCGAACGGCTCAAGGTCCGCTCGCACTCGGCGATCAGCGCCGCCGTCGTGCGGGCAGCGGACCAACTGGTCCACCTCAAGGCGCAGGTGCGCGCACTCTCGCCGCAAAAGACACTGGATCGCGGCTACGCGGTGGTCCAGCTCGCCGGCGCCGGAAACGCCCCCGCGGCGCACCGGGACGTTGTGCGCCATCCGTCCCAGGTGCCCGCCGGCACGGACCTCACGGTTCGGGTGGCCGGCGGCCGGTTCACGGCCCAATCCACCGGCGGCCAGGAACCGGCCGAGGAATAACCCCGGCGGACGGACGTGCCCACACGGCCACCCGTCAGCGCCCCGAACAGGCACCACCGTCAGCACCACAGACAGCGTCACCGCGGCACAAACCGCGACAATCAAGGAGCACCCACATGGCAGCAGAACCCAACCCGAACGCCGACATCGAGGCCCTCAGCTACGAGGACGCCCGCGAGCAGCTGGTCGCCGTGGTGGGCAAGCTGGAGGCCGGCGGCGCAAGCCTGGAGGAATCGCTTGCGCTGTGGGAACGCGGCGAAGCGCTGGCCAAGCGCTGCGAACAGTGGCTGGAAGGCGCCCGCAAGCGGCTCGCCGCGGCCCGGGACCAGGCCGCGGACAAGAGCTAGGCACCGGCACGCCGCGGCGTGCCGGTTCCCTCCGTATTAGGAGCGCTCGACCAGATCCCGTTCCAGATCGACGTCGAACTCCGGATCCGGCCACTGCAGCTTCAGCCCTTCCAGGGCGTCCAGCATCAGCTGCTGCACCGCGATGCGGGCGTACCACTTCTTGTTGGCCGGCACGACGTACCAGGGCGCGATGTCAGTGGCCGTCTTCTCGAACGCCTCCTGGTACGCATCCATGTAGTCGTTCCAGAAGGCGCGCTCCTTGAGGTCGGTGCTGCTGTACTTCCACACCTTGGTTTCGTCATCCAGCCTGGCGAGCAGCCGGTCCTTCTGCTCGTCCCGGCTGATGTTGAGCATGACCTTGACCACCGTGGTCCCGGCTGCCGCCTGCCTTGCCTCGAATTCGTTGATGGCCTTGTAGCGCCGCTCCAGTTCCTCGGGACTTGCCCAGCGGTGGACCCGGTGAATCAGGACGTCCTCGTAATGCGAGCGGTCAAAGACGCCCACCATGCCGGCCCCCGGCACTGCCTTCTCGATCCGCCAGAGGAAATCGTAGGATTTCTCCTCCGGGGTCGGCGCCTTGAAGGACTTGAGCTGGACACCCTGCGGGTCCATCTGGCCCATGACATGGTTGACGATCCCGCCCTTGCCTGCGGTATCCATCGCCTGCAGGACCAGCAGGATGCGCTTGGTGCCGCCGAACCGGGATTCGGCGAAAAGCTGCTCCTGCAGGGTGGTCAGCTTGCCATCGAGCTCTGCCAGGAGCGCCTCGCCGTCGGATTTCCCGCCCGGGTAGCCCGGGGTGGAGTCCGGGTCGCAGTCCTTCAGCTTGAATTTTTTTCCGACCAGCAGCGTCTCGGCGGGGTGCCGCTCGAACATCACAGCATCTGTCATGGAAAGCCTCTTTCCAGTTTCGTGCAGCCGCTGCGCGGGCGAGTTCCCGAGCTCCGCTGCTGACCGAAGCCTAGTTCCCCTTATACCGGCTCAGGAAGTCCGCCATGCGGTTGATTGCTTCCTCGAGGTCCTTGACGTTCGGCAGCGTCACCATCCGGAAGTGGTCCGGCCGGACCCAGTTGAACGCCCTTCCGTGGGACAGGAGAATCTTCTGCTCGCGGAGCAGGTCCAGGACAAATTTCTCGTCGTCGCGGATGTGGTAGACCTCGGGGTCCAGCTTCGGGAACAGATACATGGCCCCGCGCGCCTGCTGCGTGCTGACGCCCGGGATGGCGTTGAGCATGTCATAGGCCTTGTTCCGCTGTTCCAGGAGGCGCCCGCCGGGCAGGATGAGGTCGTTGATGCTCTGGTAGCCGCCGAGGGCGGTCTGGATGGCGTGCTGGGCCGGCACATTGGCGCAGAGGCGCATGTTGGCCAGCAGGTTGATGCCCTCGAGGTAGTCCGCGGCGGCCTTTTTCGGCCCGGAGATGGCCATCCAGCCGGCCCGGAAGCCGCAGACCCGGTAGGCCTTGGAGAGCCCGCTGAAGGTCAGGCACAGGACATCGTCGCCGGTGAGCGAGGCGAGGTTTACGTGTACCGCGTCTTCGTAGAGGATCTTCTCGTAGATCTCGTCGGCGAAGAGCACCAGGCCGTGTTTCTCCGCGAGGGCAACGATCTTCTTCAGCGTCGCCTTCGGGTACACCGCACCTGTCGGGTTGTTCGGGTTGATGACCACGATGCCCTTGGTGCGCGGCGTGATCTTCGCTTCCATGTCCTCGAGGTCGGGCTGCCAGCCGGATTCCTCGTCGCAGAGGTAGTGCACGGGTTTCCCGCCGGCCAGGGCAACCGAGGCCGTCCACAGCGGGTAGTCCGGGGTGGGGATGAGGACCTCATCGCCGTCGTCGAGCAGGGCCATGAGCGACATTGTGATCAGTTCGCTGACGCCGTTGCCGAGGTAGATGTCATCCACGTGGATGTTCTGGATCCCGCGGGTCTGGTAGTACTGCGACACGGCGGTGCGGGCCGAAAAAATGCCGCGCGAGTCGCTGTAGCCCTGGGCATGCGGCAGGTGGCGGATCATGTCCACCAGGATCGCGTCCGGCGCTTCAAACCCGAACGGGGCCGGGTTTCCGATGTTCAGTTTGAGGATGCGATGACCCTCCGCCTCCATCTGCTGGGCGGCCTGAAGAATCGGTCCACGGATGTCGTAAAGGACATTATGAAGCTTGGTGGACTGCTTGAATTCTGCCATTCATCAAATATGCCATATGGAGGATGTACTTCCGCTGAGACATGACTCACACACGGGCGCCGCAGTAACAACAACGACGCCGGTGCCCGGGCTGTAAGCCCGGACACCGGCGTCGCAGGGTCGCCAGTGGCCTACTGCTGGGCGAGGCCCTTTTCCTTCAGCCACGCGTCGGCGGCATCTTTCGGGTTCTGCTTCTGGCTGCCGCTCACGGCACGGTTGAGGTTGATGAGGTCTTCCGTGGTGAGGACCTTGGACACCGCGTTGAGCGTTTCCTTTGCCTTGTCCGTCATCTTGGCCGAGTTGTACAGCGGCAGCACCTGCTGGGCGATGAAGTTGTTCTTCGGATCCTCCAGCACCACGAGGTCGTTGTCCGGGATGGACGGGGTGGTGGTGTAGATGTCGGCGACCTGGACCTGGTCCGAGAGCAGCGCCTTGAGCGTGACGGCGCCGCCGCCGTCGCTGAACGGCTCGAGTTTCTTGGGCACACAGTTGTAGTTCTTCGCCAGGCCCGGCAGGCCGTAGGCGCGCTCGGCGAAGGTCGCCGGGGCGCCGATGACGAGATCGCCGCAGACCTTCGCCATGTCTTCGATGGACTTCAGCTGGTGCTTCTCGGCCGTGGCCTTGGTGACCACCATGGCGTCCTTGTCCTCAGCCTTGGAGGCATCGAGCACGGCCAGGCCCTGCGGGAGCTTGGTCGGGAGTGCCTTCGCGATGTCTTCGGCGGAGACCTCGGTGGCGTCCTTGTTTACATACAGCAGCAGGTTGCCGCTGTAGTCGGGAACAACGTCCACCGAGCCGTCCTGGACTGCTTTGATGTAGACCTCGCGCGAGCCGATGTTCGGCTTGGTGCTGGCGGTGACGCCCGCGGCGTTCAGGGCACCGGCGTAGACCTCGGCCAGGATCTGGCTCTCGGGGAAATCAGCCGACCCGATCACCAGGGCACCGCCGGAACCGGAGGCGGCACCGCTGCTGGCCGGGGCCGAGCTCAGCGGGTTTGATGAGCCTCCGCAGGCGGACAGGGCCATGGCCAGGCCGACGCCGACGGCCAGGCCGCCGAATGCGCGCCGGCCAAGGCCTCGTTGGCGGGATTCCTTCATGACGTACCTCCTTGAACAACAGTCTCCGCGATCACGGGGTCTGTGAGATCAACCGCAGCCTGCTGGCTGCGGTTCGGCTTGGATGAGGCGCCCCGTGACAGGAACAGCCTCTGAATAAGGGCAAGGATAAGGTCGACGCTGATGGCAAGGGCGGCGATCAGCAGCGAGCCTCCCAGCATTTGCGGGAAGTCGGAGAGCACGAGCCCGTCGAACAGGTAACGGCCCAGGCCGCCCAGGTTGATGTAGGCGACCACGGAAACGGTGGCGATCACCTGGAGCACCCCGGTCCGGAACCCGCCGTACATCACCGGCAGCGCGTTCGGGAATTCCGCCCGGAACAGGACCTGCCACTCGGTCATGCCCATGGCGCGGGCGGCATCCACCACGTTGCGGTCGACGCTGGAGATTCCGGCGTAGGTGCCGGCGAGCAGCGGCGGCACGGTCAGGATCACGAGAGCCCAGATCGGCGGCATCAGCCCGATGCCGGCGAGCAGGACGAACAAGGTGAGCAAGCCGAGGGTGGGCAGGGCGCGCAGTGCGCCCGCGACTGACACGATCGCAACCCGCCCGCGGCCGGTATGCCCGACGAACAGGCCGATCGGGACGGCGATGGCGATGGCGATCACCATCACCAGGCCCGTGTAGAACAGGTGTTCGGCCAGGCGCACCGGGATTCCGGCACTGCCGGACCAGTTCTCCGGATCGCTGAGCCAGGCAAAGGTGTCCGTGACGACGTTATTCACGCGTTTCCCCCTCCGGTCTTGGGACGCGAAAACCGCATCGCCGCCGCGGCGGGGCCAGTCCTGTCCGGGCCCGCGCCCGAACCGGTGCCGCCACCCGTGGCCGCCGCGGCCCGGGTCCAGGGCGTCAGCAGCCGTTCAAGCAGCACCAGGACGGCGTCCATCAGCAGCGCCAGGAGAAGGATGGCGATGATGCCCACCACCACTTCGGTGACGAAGTCACGCTGGAGGCCGGAGGTGAAGAGCATTCCGAGGTTGCCGATGCCAAGCAGTGCCGCGACGCTGACCAGCGAGATATTGCTGACCGAGACCACGCGCAGCCCGGCGAACAACACCGGCAAGGACAGCGGCAGGTCGATCTGCATGAAGCGGGCGAAGGGTTTGAACCCCATGGCGACGGCGGCCTGCCGCAGGTCCTCGTCCACCGAGTCGAAGGCATCCAGCGTGGCGCGCACCAGCAGGGCGATGGCGTAGATGGTCAGGGCCACCACCACGTTGACCGGATCCAGGATCCGGGTTCCGAGGATGGTCGGCAGGATGATGAAAAGCGCCAGCGAGGGGATCGTGTACAGCAGCGAGGACCCGGTGAGCACCAAGGACCGGAGCCCGCGGCTCTGCCGGGCGAGCTGGGCCAGCGGAACGGCTATGAGGACCCCGAACACCATCGGCAGGATGGCCAGGATGAGGTGCTGGCCGGCGAGGCTGAAGACTTCGGCCCTGTTGGCCAGGAACCACTCCATCAGAGCCCTCCGTGCCGGACGTTGCGGTCTGACTCGATGACGGCGAGGACTTCGGCGGCTCCGATGACTCCGGCCACCCGGCCGTCGTCGTCCACGGCGACGCCGAGGCCCGAGGGTGAGGACAGGGCCGCGTCCAGTGCCCGGCGGAGCGTGTCCCCCTTCCGGAACAGGGAGCCTCCGGGAACCATCGCCGGGGCGGTTCCGGTGGCGCTGCGGGGCCCGGCCCAGCCCAGGGGCCGGAGAGCGTCGTCGACCACCAGCTGCCATTCATCGGAGCTGCCCTCACCCCTGAGCTGATCGGGCGTGAGAGTGGGGACGGGGTGGATGGTGACACCGTCCGAGGGGCTGAACGCAAGGTGCCGGAACCCGCGGTCACGGCCCACGAAGGAGGCCACGAACTCGTTTGCCGGGGCCCGCAGGATCTCCGCCGGGGCGGCGTACTGCGCCAGCTTGCCGCCGACGGCGAACACGGCCACTTTGTCGCCCAGGACGGTGGCCTCGTCGATGTCGTGGGTGACGAAGACGATCGTCTTGGCCAGGTCGTGCTGGAGCCGGAGGAGCTCCTTCTGGAGTTCGTCGCGGACCACCGGGTCCACGGCGCTGAAGGGCTCGTCCATGAGCAGCACCGGAGGATCGGCCGCGAGTGCCCGGGCCACTCCTACGCGCTGCTGCTGTCCGCCCGAGAGCTGGGACGGGTACCGCTTGCCGAGCGAGGAGGCCAGCCCGACGACGTCGAGCAGTTCCTGGGCGCGCTTGCGGGCGTCGGCTTTGGACACGCCGTTGAGCCGGGGAACGGTGGCGATGTTGTCCAGCACGGAGCGGTGCGGCATCAACCCGGAGGACTGCATGACGTAGCCCATGGACCGCCGCAGCTGCGCGGCAGGGATTGAAGTGACATCGGCCCCGTCCACGGTGATGACGCCGGACGTGGGCTCCACCATGCGGTTGATCATCCGCAGGGACGTGGTCTTACCGCAGCCGGAGGGTCCGACGAAGACAGTGATGGCGCCCTTATCGATGGACATGGTCAGCCCGTCAACGGCGGCCTGACCGCCCTGGTACTGCTTGGTGACGTTCTGGAACTCGATCATGGCTTCGGCCATTTCCGGGCTTACCTAACTGTTGGCGGCAACATTGGTCGGGCCAGCGCACGGTTCGTCAGTGTGCTGGCCATAAAGCAGTTAGCTCATAGACTAACCAGCACCCCGGACTATGTCAGCGGCGCGGGGCTCCCGTAAGGCTTCGGAAGCACAACGATTTTGGATGGGTGGCGCGCCGGAAATCCTTCCGGCGCGCCACCGCGGCCCTTGTCTCACCGGGCGGTGTGCTTCAGCGGGGCCGCCGTGCACCCTTCGCGCCACTGTTATTTCTGGTATTTCCGTCCTGGCGGCTCTTTCCGCCGCCGTGCGCGTTCTCGTGGTTGTCCCGTTCGGCCGACCGCTGGCTCTTGCCCGCTACGACGATCTTCTGGTGCCATTCCCGCTGGTAGGCGCGCCGCGCGGCCGCGTCGTGGCGGCGCGCCAGGGCGGCGAGTTCGCGTTGCAGCTTCAGGTAGCTGGCCCACCGGCGGTCCTCCAGTACGCCGTCGGCGAGCGCCGCCTGCACGGCACAGCCGGGTTCCCGGCCGTGCGCGCAGTCCGAGAAGCGGCAGTGCTCGAAGAGCTCTTCGAGGTCGCCGAACATCTCCTCCATTCCTCCCTCGGCGTCGAAGACCCCGAAGCCGCGCACCCCCGGCGTGTCCATCAGGACGGCGCCGCCGGGCAGGGGAACGAGCGCGCGGGACGTGGTGGTGTGCCTGCCCTTGCCGTCGCCCGCCCGCACTGCCCCCGTCTCCTGGGCCGGGACGCCGGCGAGGGCATTGATGAGCGTGGATTTTCCGGCGCCGGAGGGCCCCAGCAGCACCAGCGTGCCGCCGGGCGGCAGATGGCCCAGCACTTCGTCGAGGCCATCGCCGTTCTCGGCAGAGGTGGTGACGACGTCGACGCCGGCTGCCTGGCGCACGACCGTCGCCACGACGTCGTCCGCGAGGTCCGCGATGTCCGCCTTCGTGATGATCACGAGCGGTGTGGCACCGGAGTCCCACGCCGCAACCAGGGTCCGTTCGAGCCGGTTGTGCGTGAGCGGACGATCCACGGGAACGACGATCCCGACGACGTCCATGTTGGCGCCAAGGACCTGCGCCTCGGACGAGGCCTCGAAGGCACGCTTGCGGCTCAGCTCCGAGTGGCGGGGCAGGATGCCCACGATGGCGGGTTCCCCCGCCGCGTTCGGACCCAGCCAGACCCAGTCCCCGGTGGCGGGAAGCTCCCCGCCGCGCGGGTAGGGCAGGTGGGCGGTTCCGCCGCCCTCGGCCACCAGGACGAGGTTGCGGTCCACCCGGATGACGCGGCCCGGGCGGTCGCCGCCCGGCACCGGCTGGGCCGCGAACCGCTCGGCGACGCCGGCGGTGTAGCCGTAGAGGACAGGACCCTCGGGGCCAGCCTCGTCGGAGGGCCCGGCCACATGAGGCACAGATGAATGAGGTTCGGATGAATTGGTAATGAGGGCGCTGCCGGCGCCCCGGGATGCAGGATGAATGGTCAACGAAAACCCTTTGGTGGGGCCCCGTGGTGCGGCGCATTGCGGGCGGCGGAGGTTTGGATGCCGCGCGCGGAGACTAGCGCTCGATGGCTAGGCTGCGCCGTGGGACGGGGCAGGAGTAATGACATGGCTTGTATCGGTGCGCTGCGCGCTCAGAAATATCGCATTCATTGCTTCCACCTCCCCGTCGATTGCCGGCCTGCTGCGGCCGGCGGTTTCTACAGGATAGCCATGGTGCCCGTGCCTGGCCAGCGGTTTAGCCGGAAAGTTTTCCGTTCAGCGGCCGCTCACGGTACAGACGCAGCCCGGCATCCACGAGCGAGACCCGGTTTAGCTGCGCCACCTCATCCAGTGGAATCCAGGCCGCGTGGGTGGTGCTGCCGTTCACTTCGTGACGCAGTTCCCCGCCCGTGATCGTCGCCTCGTAGACCAGCCGGAGCGACTGGAAGTCCCGTACGCCGCCGTCGAGCCGGACTTCGGACGGCCAGTGCCCGACGTCGATCCCGAGCATGGCGCCGACCTCGGCGTCGTAACCGGTTTCCTCGTGAATCTCGCGTCGGCACCCGTCCACCGGGTGTTCGGCCAGGTCCAGGCCGCCGCCGGGCAGCGTCCAGCCCTCGCGGCCGTCCTGCTTCCAGTACGCCAGGAGGATCCCGGCATCGCGGATGATTACGGCGTAGGCGGCTGGCCGGGTGTCGAATTGCATGCTCATCCCCCCAGCGTAGTGGCCGGAGGATTGCCTCCGTCTAGCCCTGTTCCGCCACCAGCTGCAGCACCCCGAACACCGGCTCCTGCGCCAGGACCCGGACATCGGTGATCCCCGCGGCGGCCAGTGCCGTGCGGAACGACTCCTGGAGCCCCGGCACGTTCATGCCGAGTCCGCCGCCCAGAATGACGGGGCCCTCGATACCGAGCTGCCGGACGGTCTGCGCGGCGAGGTCGGCGAGGTCGCGCCCGGCCTGCTCCATGAGGGCCCGGCTCGGCGCATGCCCGGCGTCTGCAGCCTCCACCACGAGACGGGCCTGCTGGGCCCAGAACCGGCGACCGGTCTCGGGCGAGTGGAACATGGCGATCAGCTTGTTCGGGTCATCCACCCCGCAGGATGCCAGCAGGGCAGTGGAGAGTTCGTCGGGTTCCAGCCCCTGGTTCATCCGGCGCAGGCTGTGGCGGACTGCCTCCCGGCCCAGCCAGTAGCCGCTGCCCTCGTCGCCGAGCAGGTAGCCCCAGCCACCGGCCCGGGCCTCCTCGCCGCGACCATTCTTGCCCCACGCGGCCGATCCGGTGCCGGCTATGACGGCGACGCCGGTGCTGGCGCCGCCTGCGGCAAGCAGCAGCCGGGAGTCGTGGACCACCGTGATCCGGGCACCGGGCACGTGCGGGGCAATCAGTGCCGCGAGCGCCGCGGCGTCGTCATCGGTGTCGATGCCGCCGGCTCCGGCGTAGACCTCGGCGACGTCTCCCCCGCCGATCCTGGCGAAGAGTTCCGCGAGGTTGAAGGCGGCTTCCTCGGGGCTGACGTTCTGGACATTGGAGCTGCCCACCGATTCATCGGCAACGGGCGCGCCGTCCTCGAACCTGACGCCCCGGGTTTTGGTGCCGCCGATGTCCAGTCCGATCACGGCACCTGTCCTCGCCGTAGCAGATGGCGTGGTGGAAGATGGAACGGAGTCCGCCGCCGGCGGCATATCAGTGTTAGTCACTGGAACAGGTTACTGAATCGCTGCAAGGAGCCCGCAATGCCCCACGATCTTTTCGGCACACCCGTCATCGCGGCGCCCATGGCCGGAGGCACCTCCACACCGGCCTTCGTCGAGGCCGTACACCGGGCCGGCGGGCTGGGCTTCCTCGCGGCCGGCTACAAGAGCGTGGCGGCCATGCAGGCGGAAATCCGCACCATCCGGGAGTCCGGCGCCCGGTGCGGCATGAATGTGTTTGTCCCGGATCCGGCCCAGCTGCCGCCCTCCGCGGCGGTGCTGGCGGAACTCGAGAATTACCGGCAGCAGCTGCGCACCGACGCCCGGCGCTACGGCGTCGAGCTTCCGCAGTTGCGGCTCGACGACGACGACGAATGGCAGGGAAAGATCGATGCCCTGCTCTCAGACCCCGTGGAGCTGGTCAGTTTCGCCTTCGGGCTGCCCGGACCGGACGTCGTTCGGGCCCTGCAGCGGGCGGGGTCGGCGGTGCTGGCCACTGTCACCAACGCGGCCGAGGCCGTGCAGGCGGCAGGGCAAGGCGTGGACGCCCTCGTCGTGCAGCACGCGAGCGCCGGCGGACACAGCGCGGCCTTCCTTCCGGCCCCGGAGCCGGCTGACGCGGCGCAGCCGGGCGGCACGACAGCGGAGCCGGGCGGCACGACGGCGGAGCTGCTCGCCGAGGTGCGGTCCGCCGTCGACCTTCCGCTGGTGGCTGCGGGCGGCATCATGGATGCGGCCGGGCTGGACGCCGTGCTGCGTGCCGGGGCCGTCGCAGCCCAGCTCGGCACCGCGTTTCTCCGCACTGACCAAAGCGGCGCCAAACAGCTGCACAAAGATGCCCTGGCCGATCCGCACTTCACCCGAACCCGGCTGACACGCGCCTTCACCGGCCGGCAGGCCCGGGCCCTGGAGAACGAATTCGTCCGCGACCACCCCGAGGCGCCGGAGGCCTACCCTGTCGTCCACCACCTCACGGCGCCCCTGCGGGCCGCGGCCACCGCAGCCGGCGACGCGGAACGCCTGAACCTGTGGGCGGGCACGGGCTGGCAGAAGGCACAAGCCGGACCCGTGGCCGGCGTCGTGCAAGGGCTGCTCGCCGGCCGCTGAGCGCAGCAGCAGCCCCCGCCGACCCCCTCAGGACCCCGACCATCGGAATCCGGCCGGACCTGGCCGAACTCCGAAGTCGCCGGAAACGTGCCAAACCGCCGTCACTTTACGGCGACCTCGGGGCCAACCGGCGACCGGAGCGCACCGGCCTGAGCGCACGGGCTCCGGCTCGGCCTCAGCGCACCGGCCCGGCTCAGCCTGCCGAGCGTTCGCGCACGAAGCCTGCCAGGAGCGCCGGACCGTCGCGGAGCACGAATTCGCGGAACAAGCGCACGGGATCGGACTCGGGATCGGCCACGGCATTCCGCGAAACCGGCTCCCGCCAAGCGAGGCCGATCTCGCGGAACGCCAGGACTGAATCCAGGGGAATCTCCACCCAGCCCGGTCCGCCGTCGTCGGCTTCGGTGCCCCGCGACGGGTGGTGGCTGTTTTGTGCGGCTCTGCCGGGTGCGGAGCCGCCGGGCGGCAGAATGCTGACGCCGAGCCCGGCCGAGACGAGGCCGCGGACGGTGTGCGAGTCCTGGCTCTCGAAGGCAATGCGCGGGCGGAACCCCGCCTCCCGGAACAACGCGTCGGTCAGCGAGCGCATGCCGTAGCCGGACCCCATCGCCACGAAGGGCTCCTGCCGGATCTCGGCAACCTTGGCCCGACGGCGGCCGGCCAGGGCATGCCGGTGGTGGACCACCAGGCGCAACGGTTCGCGGTACAGCGCGGCCGAACCGATTCGCTTGCTGGGTGTGGCAACGGGTGCCGTGAGCGCCACGTCGGCGGAGCCCGCGGCCAGTTCCGCGAGGCAGCCGTCCCGTGCACCCTGGCTGAGGTCAAAGGCAGTCTGCGGGTGCCTGCTCCGGAACGCACTGATGAGCAGCGGCAGCATTGCCTCGCCGAAGGTGTGCTGGAACGACACGGCGATCCGGCCGCGGACCACCTCCGACTCGTGCCTGACGCTGTCCAGCCCCGTCTGGAATTCGGCCAGGGCAGCCTCGACGTGGGGCATGAGCGCCTTCGCCGCGGGCGTCAACCGCACGCCCCGGCCGTCCCGGATCAGCAGCTCCGTCCCCACGATGGCACTGGCCCGCGCAATGGCACGGCTCACGGTCGACTGCGGCAGGCCCAGGAGCTCGGCCGTCTCGGTAATGTGCTCCGTCCGCCCCAGTTCCGCCAGCATCGGCAGCAGGGGCAGCAGCTGCACGAGCTGCCTGTGTTCGACGTCCATGTTCCCCTCCGACACTGATCCATATTTGCTATCTATTCTATGGAAATCATGCATTGGAAGCATCCCTCGGGCAGGCTTTAGCCTGAAGGCATGCCACGCATTTCCGCACCCACCGGCACCGGCCCACGCCCCGCGGCCAAGGACGCAGCCAATCTCGCAGCTGATTCTGCAGCCAACGCTGCCGCATGGGCTGGCCATCCGAAGGGCTCCACGGCCTACCGCCGGATCCTCGCCGGGCTTGCCTTTGCCGGCGTCGCAACCTTCGCCCAGCTCTACGCCACCCAGGCGGTGCTCCCGCTCCTGGCGGCGGATCTTCGCGTCTCGGCCGCCGAGGCCGCGCTGACCATCTCCCTGGCAACGGTAGGGCTGGCCCTGACGGTGCTCCCCTGGTCCTTCCTGGCCGACCGGATCGGCCGGGTCCGGGCAATGATGTGGGGCATCTCAGCGGCCACCGTCCTGGGCCTGCTGGTCCCCCTGGCCCCCAGCTTCCCCGTGCTGCTGTGCCTGCGGATGCTGGAGGGAATGGCCCTCGGCGGCATCCCGGCGATCGCGATCGCGTATCTCAACGAGGAGGTCAACAAGGCCCACGCCGCCGTCGCCGCCGGGAGCTATGTCGCCGGGACCACCCTGGGCGGCCTGGCCGGCCGGCTGGTCGCCGGACCCGCGGGTGAACTGTGGGGCTGGCGGGCCGCGGCCCTGGCGGTCTCCGTTCTGGCTAGCGGAGCGGCAGTCCTGTTCCTTGTTCTGGTGCCCCGGGCCAAGGGCTTCACCGCCGCGGCCGCGGGCGGCTTCCGCGGGGCCTTTCGCACGCTGGCCGGCCATGGCCGCAATCCCCGGCTCCTGGCCCTGTACGTCCAGGCATTCCTGCTCATGGGCGGTTTCGTGGCCGTCTACAACTACCTCGGATTCCGGCTGTCAGGGGAGCCGTTCAGCCTGCCCGCCACCGCGATCAGCCTGATCTTCCTGGCCTACCTCTCCGGAACCGTCTCGGCGCGCTGGGCAGCGGGCCTGACGTCGCGGTTCGGCCGGCGCACCGTCCTGATCGCCGGCACCGCACTGATGGCAGGCGGCCTGGCCCTGACGCTCACGGAACAGCTGGCCGCGATCCTGGCGGGATTGCTGCTGTTCACGGGCGGCTTCTTCGCGGCACACAGCATCGGATCCGGCTGGACCGGGCTGATCGCCACGACGGGCCGGGCGCAGGCCGCCTCGCTGTACAACCTTGCCTACTACCTCGGCTCCAGCGTGCTTGGCTGGGCCGGCGGCCTGGTCTTCCAGCGGTTCGGCTGGACGGCCCTTGCGCTGACGGTCATCGGACTGGCCGGCGCGACGGCGGCAATCACCGCCGTCGCGCATCCCGCGCCGGTGCCCGCAACCGGCACCGCGGCCGCCGGCAGGGTCACGGCATCGGGCTAGGCACCGGACCCTCGGGCTACTGCGTTGCCTCGATCGCCTGCACGAGGTCGGCGACGATGTCGGCCGGGTCCTCCAGCCCCACCGAGATCCGCAGCAGGTTCGCGTGCGGCTTGGCCGCGGCTTCGACCGGCCGGTGGGTCAGGCCGGCCGGGTGCTGGATGAGGGTATCAATCCCGCCGAGGGACACGGCGTGGGTGATCATGCCGACGGCGGCCGGGATCCGCTCGGCGTGCTCGGCGCTGGCGAGTTCGAAGGCCATGAGCGATCCCGGCCCGGACATCTGTGTGCCCACCAGGCCCTGCGGGTCGCATTCGGCCAGTCCCGGGTAGTAAACCCGCCTCACGAGCCCGTGCCCTGCCAGGGCAACCGCGATTTTTTCGGCGCCGGCCTGCTGGGCGCGGACCCGGACCGGGAGCGTTGCCAGCCCGCGGTGCAGCAGGTACGCCGGCCACGGGGTCAGGATGCCGCCGGTCACGGCCCGGATCTGGCGCAGGCGCACTGCCCATTCAGAGCCTGCGGCCACCACGCCGCCCATAGCGTCCCCGTGGCCGCCCAGGAACTTCGTGGCGCTGTGCAGCACCATGGCCGCGCCGTGCTTGAAGGGTTGCTGCAGTACCGGGCTGGCGAAGGTGTTGTCCACCAGGAGCGGCACACCGTCGGCGGCGGCTGCCACGCGGGCGATGTCCACCAGCTCGAGGGTCGGGTTGGCCGGCGTCTCGAGGATCACCAGGCCGGTGTCCGGCCGGAGGGCGGCGCCGACGCCCTCCGGCGTCGTGAAGGTGACCTCGTTGCCAAGGACGCCGGAGGCCAAAAGGTAGTCGCTGCCGCCGTACAGCGGGCGCACGGCGACAACGTGCTTCTTGCCCGCGGCCACAACCGCGAGGAGCACGGCGCTCAGCGCCGCCATTCCGGTGGCAAAGGCGACAGACTCGGGCGTGCCTTCCAGGACAGCGACGCCTTCTTCGAAGCGTGCCACCGTGGGGTTCCACAGCCGCTGGTAGACCGTGCTTTGCCCCTCCACATGTGAGCCGCCGGTGGCCATGTGCTCGTAGGCAAGGCCTCCGTCGTGCACGGACGGCAGGGGCGCCGTCGTGGACAGATCGATGGGCACCGCGTGGACGCCCAGTTCCGTGAGCCCGCTCCGGCCTGCGTGGACCGCCAATGAATCTTGAGAAAGCACCCTTGCTCCTTACGAATATTCACCATTGAATTCCGCAAGTATCTGGCAATAATTCGCGCTTTTGTAGAGGTTCTGAATGGAACTGTCGGATAACGCCGTTTATGATGAACGGAGAACACTACTAGGAGGATCCGTGAGCAGCACCGCGAAGAATGTTCGGCCGGGAGCCAGCGAGCCGCTGGACGCGATCGACGAGCGCCTGCTCGCTGCCCTCGTCGCGGACGCCCGCATCTCGAACAAACAGCTGGCAGAGCTCGTGGGGATCGCGCCGTCGACCGCGCTGATGCGCACCCGCGCCCTGTCCGAGCGCGGCATCATCGAGGGCTTCGAGGCCAATCTGAGCCTGTCCGCGATCGGGCGTTCGGTCCAGGCCCTCATTGCGGTCCGGCTCCGGGCCCATGACCGCGAGCAGATCGACCGTTTCACTGCCCGGGTGCCCAAACTGCCGGCAGTGCTCTCGACCTTCCACACGTCCGGGTCAGTGGACTACCTGCTGCACATCGCCGTCGCCACCACCGAGGACCTCCGGGACTGGGTTCTGGACAACCTGGCCACCGACCCCGTGGTGGGCCACACCGAAACCACGCTGGTCTTCGACCACATCCAGGGCAACCACGGCCCGCTGCCCTAACGGGCCCGGCCGGCGCAGTTAGACCCGGCGCAGTCAGACCCAGCGCAGTCAGACCCTGCGCAGTTAGCCCCGGCGCAGTGCGCTTCGCAGCGTAACGGCCGCCAGCGTCAGCGCGGCGGCGGCGCACACCGTGACGAAACCGGCGACGGCGCTCTGCAGCCCGACCATCCCGGCCGCGAGCCCCAATCCGATCACCGGGAAGGCGCTGCCAAGGTACGTGATCACATAGACGGTGCTGATGATCTGGGCGTGCCGCGCGGCCTCCACCCGGCCGGCAACATCGTTGAACACGGTCCGGAAGGCCACGCCCTGCCCCACGCCGGCAGTGATACTGGCCAGAATCAGCAGCCACGGGCTGCTCCAGGCGGCGGCCGCGGCGATCAGCAGGACGGAGACGCCCAGGACGGCCAGGCCGGCGGACACGGCAAATCGTCCCCGGATGGCCAGCAGCTGGCTCAGGGCTGAGGACCCCAGCGTCAGCCCTGCCAGCAAGCCGATCAGCGGTCGCGAATCGGCGTGGACAATCTGGGCGAAATAGCCGGGGGCGAGCGAGAGGCAGAAGCCAAAAACGGTGAAGCTCAGGAAGCCCACGGACGACGCCAGCCAGAAGGCGCCGCGCGCGTCGCTGGAGACCGAGGGCCGCCGCGGTGCCAGGACCCGCAGGGTCTGGGGACCGGCGTGCAGGCTGATGGCGGGCCGCGCCTTGAGCAGGTACAGGGGCACCAGCACGGCGGCGAGGACGATGGAGTGCAGGTAGTACGGCGTCGACGTCGGGCCCGGCAGGAGGGACAGCATTCCGCCGATTGCGGGGCCGGCCGCCACCCCGCCGGCGGAGGCCAGGAGTGTGAACCGTGAGGCCCACTCCGGCCGGCTGGGCAGCAGCTCGCGCAGGGCAGCCGAGCTGGCCCCGGTGGCGAGCGCTACGGCGACGCCCTGCAGGGCGCGCCCGGCGGAGAGCGCCACGAGGTTGCCCGCGGTGGCGAAGACAAAGCCGCCGGCCAGGCCCACCAGCACTGCCAGTACGAGGGCGGCGCGGCGGCCGATGTGATCGGACCAGTGGCCGGCCAGGACGAGTGTGGCCACGAGGGCCAGGACGTAGGCCGAGAACGCCACCGTGACATCGAGCGCCGTGATTCCGAGTTTTGCCTGCAACAGCGGGTACAGCGGCGTCGCAAGATTCGCGCCGACCAGCAGCGTAAAGATCACAACCCCGGCCATCACGAGCCGTGCGGTGGTGGAAGCGTCCCAGCCCCAGCGGTCAGCTGTGGCCGGGCGCATGCGGAGTTCGCTAAAGACTGTCATGGCCGTGCCCTTGCATGAAATCGGGCCGCATGCGTTCCCTGTGGGGAACACCGACGGCCCGGTCGAAAAGATTGGTACCTACAGAATGCAATACCAATGATCTGGATGGCCAAGTTCTGTGCCAAAATTGAGCAAAACAGTCATTCTCAGACTGCTCAAGTGAACCGGAGTGATGATTTGAACAGTCTGGACCCCACCGACCTGAAGATCCTGCTGGAGCTGATCCGGGATCCGCGGATCCAGATCGGCGAGCTCAGTGACGCCCTGGGCATCGCCCGGAACACCGCCCAGTCGCGCGTGCGGCGCATGCTGCGCTCCGGTGTGCTGCACGACGGCGGCCGTGAAATCGATCTGGAGGCGGTGGGGTACGACGTCGTCGCCTTCGTGACGATCGAGGTCAACCACCGGGAACTCGACGGCGTCGTGGGGGCCCTGCGGCTGATCGCCCAGGTTCTGGAAGTCCACGAGATCTCCGGGCGCGGCGACGTCTGGTGCCGGGTGGTGGCGACGGATACGCACAATCTCCAGGCGGCCCTCCGGTCGATCCTTCGGATCAAAGGCGTCATCCGCACCGAGACCGTCCTGGCGCTGCACACCCATATCCCGTACCGGACCGAGCCGCTGATCAGCCGGCTCGCCCAAGGCAACGCGCTCGCCCCCGGCCGGTCCGCGTCGCGGCGGGCCGGGGGCGCCGAATTCCAGGTGGACAAAGGATAATGTCCCGGTGACTATCATCGACAACGCCGTCTACGTTGACGGCATCCGCAGCGCCGAGCCGCGGAACCTCGAGCAGACTTTTGAGACCCTGACCGAGCACGGGGGCATGGCCTGGATCGGCCTGTACCGGCCGACCACTGAGGAAATGGCGGCCGTGGCGGCAGAATTCAACCTGCACGGGCTGGCGGTGGAGGACGCGATCTCTGCCCATCAGCGCCCCAAACTGGAACGCTACGACGACAATCTGTTCACTGTGCTCCGCCCCGCCAGGTACCTGGACGAGACCGAAACCGTGGAGTTCGGCGAGCTCCACGTCTTCACGGGGCGCAACTTCGTGGTCACCGTCCGGCACGCCGAGACGAAAGTCGTGGGCCAGGTCAGGCGCCGGATGGAGGGCCGGCCCGATCTGCTGCGCCACGGGCCCGAGGCCGTCCTGTACGCGCTCATGGACCAGGTGGTGGATGACTACGGTCCCGTGGTAGCCGGGCTGGAAAACGACATCGACGAGATCGAGGACCAGCTCTTCAGCGGCGACCCCCTGGTGTCCCGGCGGATCTACGAGCTCGCCCGTGAAGTCATCCATTTCCAGCGCGCCATCCACCCGCTCCCGGCAATGATGCAACAGCTCCGCCGGGGCTTCGAGAAGTACCGGGTGGACATCGAACTGCAGCACAGCCTGCGCGACGTCGAGGACCACGTGGAGCGGCTGATTTCCCGCGCCGATTCGTTCCGTGACCTGCTGCAGAATGCGCTCACCCTGGACGGAACCCTGACCGCCAACCGCCAGAACGAGGCCAGCGCGGAACAAAACGAACAGGTCAAGAAGATCTCGTCGTGGGCCGCGATCTTCTTCGCGCCGACATTTGTGGCCGGACTGTATGGCATGAACTTCGACAACATGCCGGAGCTGCACTGGACGCTTGGCTACCCGATGGCAATCACGCTCATGGCCGGCACGGCGGCGCTGATGTACGCCATCTTCAAGAAGAAGGGCTGGCTCTAGCCAGCGGCGCGGCGGTTCCGGACCTGGACCATGAGCCGTCGGAACGCCAGGACGAACACGACCTCGATCAGCACCATCAGCCCGAGCAGCAGCCACTTCCCGCTGCCGATGAAAACGATGGCTCCGGTGAGGACCAGAATGCTCCCCAGCGCCAGGGAGTAGACGGCAAATCCGAGGGCTACCCTGGCGCTGCGGACGCCCGTGCGGAAGCCGAAGCCCTGCGGTTTCCCACCGGGGTACCCGGCAACCCGGTCCGGACCGGCGGGCTGGAGCTTGTCGAACTCCTCCCACGGGTCGCGGTCCTGCTGCTGATTGGTCATGGTTCCATTATCCCGCGGGCCCGGAAACGCCGCGCCCCTGAGACCGAACCGTTGGACACTTTCGCGCTGAAACACTTTCGCGCTGAAGCATTTTGGTGCCGTCACGACGACGGGGCCAGGACCAGTGGTCCGGGCCCCGTCATTGCATGCCGATTGGGCTACTTGCTGTGGCCGTGCCCGCCCGAGTCGCCGCGCTTGCTGGTCTTGGCGGCGTGATCGCTTTCAAGACCGGCCGGAGCGGCACGGTGCTCGGCGGCCTTGGCCTGGCTGGCCGCGCGGTGCTCGGCGGCCTTGGCCTGGCCGGCGGCGCGGTGTTCAGCGGCGTTGGCCTGGCCGGCGGCGCGGTGTTCAGCGGCGTTCTGGTGTGCCCATCCGCTGTTGCCGTTCGATGCGTGGGACGCGTCGGCTTCCGGCGCGTCGGCCGAATCCTTCGCATCGTCTTCGGCGGGCGCCGGGGCCGGAGCAGCGGGGGCCGGAGCCGGGGCAGCAGGCTCCTGAGCGTCCGCGACCTCTTCCGCGCCATGGTCGTCCGCGTTCTGGTCGTCCGCGACCTCTTCCGCGCCCTGATCTTCCGCACCCTGATCGTCCGCGTTCTGATCGTCCGCGTCCGCCTCTGTGCCCTGATCGTCCGCCTCCTGGTCATCCGACTCAGCCGGATCGCCCGGTTCAGACGATTCAGACGATTCGTGATCGGCGGCTTCCTGGTCGCCCACTACCGGAGTCTCCGACCCGGCCGACCCGACCGGCTCAGAGGTTTCGGTGCCGGTCGCCGTCATGGTTGACGTCGGGTCAGCCGGGAGATTGGTGGTCGCGGTGGCCGCCGCTGCGCCGGCGCCGCCAGTGACGACGACGGAGGCCACTACTACTGCCTTGCCTGTGGTGCCCAGAGCACTAAGCCAGCAGATGATTCCTGCCACGGGAGATTCCTTTCAAAGCGGATAAGAGACCGCTGCCGTCCCCCCGGTCGGCAGCCAGCGCCACACTACCGCTCGGAAACGACCACTTGTCGGCCCTTTAGCCGCTCAGGCCACATCCTGAGCCAATGTTGAGCAAACACTGAGCCTCGGGGCAATCACCACGTCCTTAGGCCGCGCGTACGTCGACCTCGCCGGGTTCTGCGCCGTCGGTGCCGAAGACCAGCTGACGGGTGGCGATCTTTTCGGTGAAGAAGCGGTCGTGGCTGACCACGACGACCGCGCCGGGGAAGTGGAGCAGTGCCCGCTCCATCACCTGGGTACTGGACATGTCCAGGTGGTTGGTGGGCTCATCCAGCAGCAACACCGAGGCCCCGGACAGCAGGCACTGGGCCATGGCGACGCGGGCTTTCTGTCCGCCGGAGAGGTTCCCGATCTTCTGTTTGAGGTCGGCTTCGGAGAACTGGAACATGGCGAGGAACCTGTTGACGGACTTCTTCGTGGCGCTGAAGGCCAGGCTGTCCGGCAGCGCGTTCACCGCGTGCGAAACGGTGTCGGCGTCGTCGAGCTCTTCCAGCATTTTGTTGTAGGAAACAAAACCCGGCCCCTTCGCCCAGACCACTTCACCGGAATCCGCCGGTTCCTCCCCGGTCAGCACTTTCAGCAGCGTGGACTTGCCGCTGCCGTTGGAGCCCAGGACCACAATCCTGTTGCCGCGGCGGATCTCAAAGCTCAGGTCTTCGAACAGGACCTTGTCGCCATAGGACTTGCCCAGTCCTTCGACCCGGCAGAGGACATCCTTCACGTGCAGCCCGCCGTAGATCTCGGTGACGATCTGGTCCACGGGACGTGGTGTCCGCGCTTTCTTGATCTTGGCCAGCTGGTTCCCCAACCCGCGGCTGGCGGCCTTGGCGGCCTCCCGGCGGTCGGCGATGCCCTCCGCCTCAAAAGCCAGCAGCTCGGACTCATGGACGAACTGGGCCTCGAGCGTCTTGAGCCGGAACTGCTTCTGGACCACGTACTCGGCGAAGTTGCCGGGGTACTCGTGCAGGTGGAAGTTTTCCACTTCGATGATCCGGGTGACCACCGCGTCGAGGAACTTCCTGTCGTGCGAGACGATGATCGCGGCGCCGCGGTAGTCGCGGAACCAGTTTTCGAGCCATTCGACACCGGCCACGTCGAGGTAGTTGGTGGGTTCATCCAGCAGCAGGACGTCCGGGCCCTCCAACAGGATCTTGGCCAGGGCGGCGCGGTTGCGCCACCCGCCGGAGAGTTCGTCGATCGCGCACGTGCGGTGGGCGTCGCTGAACCCCAGAGTGGTCAGGACCGTGTCGATGCGCCGCTTGTAATCCCATCCGTCGAGGCGGTCCATGTCCTCGAACAGCTCGGCCTGGCGCCGGATCAGCCGGTCCAGCTCCGCCTCGGCGGGGTCAGCCGCAATGGCGGCGTCGATGGCTGCCAGCTCGGCCTCGGCAGCCTTGATCTCGACAAACAGTCCGTCAAGGACCGCAAGGATGGTTGCCTCGCCGTCGAGCTCGGAAAACTGGGAGAAGTACCCCACCTTGGTTCCCTGCTCCACGGTGATCGTTCCGGTGTCCGGGGAGACCTGGTCCAGGACGAGCTTGAGGATGGAGGTCTTCCCGGAGCCGTTCTTGCCGATCAGGCCCACCCGGTCCCCGGGCTCCAGACGGAAGAACGCCTCGCGGAGGATCTGTGTGTTGTCGAAGCGGACGCTGACGTCGTGCAGCCGGACCAGGCTCACTGCTGCGCGAGACGGTTGCGGACGATTTCGCTGACGGCCTTGCCGTCAAAACGTCCGGCCACCGTGGCGGTGACGGGCTTCATCACTGCCCCCAGCTGACGCATGGACAGCTCGACGCCGTCGGCCTTGAGCGCCGCGATGGCCTCGTCCACGATCGTCTCGACTTCCGCCGCGGTCAGTGGCTTGGGCAGGTAGGCCTCGATCACCTCGGCCTCGGCGATCTCGGCCGCGGCGCGCTCGGCTTCGCCAGCCTCGGTGTAGATGCGGGCCGTGTCGCGGCGCTTGGCGGCTTCCTTTTGCAGGAGTGCGGTCACCTGTGCGTCGTCCAGCACGATTGGCGTCTTGCCCGATTTCTCCCGGGTCTCGATCTCGCCCAGGACGTTGCGCACGGTGGTCAGGGCAACCTTGTTGCGGTCCTTCATGTGGCTCACGACGTCGGCGTGCAGGCGTTCTTTCAGGGTGGTCATAGTTCTCCTCGTGTTGTTAACAAGGCTAGCGGCAGAACCCGTTGGCCCCGATCGCCGAGATGATCCGCTGGGCGTCTTCGTCCGGGAGGGCGGGGACGTCCCCGCTGAACTCCGTCTTTGCGGCAGCGATGAGCTGGTCCGCCGTCGATTGCCCCAGCAGTCGGCCGCACAGGCGGCGGGCCTTGTCGATTGCCTGGTCGTCTGGCAGGCGGGGGTTGATCTTGGCCAGCGCGGCCAGGAGGGCTTCCTGCTGGGCCGGGTCAGGCTTGGGCAGCGACGCCGGCAGGCCCGCCGCAGGGGTCCCGGCGGACGGCTCGGGGCTCGGGGAGGCGGAGCAGGCCGCGGTCAGCAGAACAGACAGCAGGGCCAGGGCGATCGGGGTGGTGTTCTTCATCGGTGGTGGCCTTGTCTGCGCTGGATGTCTGTCTTGGATGCCTGCGCTGGATTCGGCTGCCTTGCCGCTGGATTGCACGATGGTCTTGCCGCGCGGATTGCTGCGCCGGCGCGGCCACGGCGCCGTTCACGCAGGTTCACACCATCTCATGAAAACTCTTTTTTGGCCCGCACCCGGGGTCGCCGGTAGTGCGACACGTTGCGGCTGTTCCAAATGTCGAGAGACTGGCGTAGCGTGACCTTCGTCACATCCGGTTGAGGATTGGTATCGGCCCGCTTCGCTTCGGAAGAAGGAATCCATGGATCGCCGGACTTTTCTCACTGCAATGCTGACTGCCTTGGCCACGACCGGGGCCAGTTCCGCTGCCACACGCCCTAGGCCGATTCCGGCCCTCTTCACACCGTCCCTTGCCCGTACGGCTGCCTCTGCCTCCCGGGCTCTCAAGGGCGCAGCCCACGGCGGAGATGATGCGCTGGCATTGAGGCAAATCCGGAGTCTCAATGCCAGCTGGTACTACTCCTGGGGATCCTCGTATACCGTCACGACCAACCCGGCCTTTGTCCCGATGGTGTGGAGCGCGAATGCTTTGCTCAGACAGGACGCCCTCGGCGACGTGGCCAGGCAACTTCCCCAGACGAGGACCAAACACCTCCTCGCTTTCAACGAGCCGGACCACCCAGGCCAGGCCAGCATGTCTGTCGATGAGGCCATCCGGTTGTGGCCCCACCTTCAATCCACCGGCCTGCGTCTGGGATCTCCGGCCACGGTCGATGTCAGGAGCCCGTGGCTGGACCACTTCATGGCCAGGGCGCGGCAGGCGAACCTCCGCATCGACTTCATGACGATGCATCACTACGGCTCGCCGAACCCAGAGAGTTTCCTGGCCAAGGTCTGGTACTTGCATCACAGGTATGGGAGGCCCGTCTGGGTTACCGAATTTGCCGTTGCGGACTGGCAGGCAACCCCGGCACGCCCCTCTAAGTACACGACCCGTGAGACCGCGTATTTCATGCGGGCTGCGGTTGCCGGCATGCGAGTGATGCCCTTCGTCGAACGGTTTGCGTGGAAATCCAGGGATCCCGGTGACCCCGCCATGGGCCCGTCTTCCCTCTATCAGACGAACGGCCGGCTGACCTCACTCGGCCGGCTGTACGCTTCGCTGTGACTTCCCGTCAACAGTCGGAGAGAGACCCCCCGCTACTTGTCCGTGCTGTTCGGCCCATCCTGTCGGGTGGGAAGCACGAGGAGGGCGTTACTGACGGGACGTTCCGCGCCGCCCGAGGGATATTGAGAACGGCTCCTCCGGCAACTGCTGTTGTGGAACCGCCACCGTCCAGGTTGATCGCATGGACCATTCCAAGGGACGTACCGACGTCGGCATCCCTCACTGTCCGGGCCGCGGCTTAGGCTGGTCGCATGCCGCCAACACCTGCCCAGTCTCCGGTTCCGGTTGAAGTCCTCCTCCACACCGGTCCGGCCGAGTGGTGGCAGATCGTTGCCGCGCTTGCCCCTGTTGCTGTACTCGTAGCGGCGGCCGTGGGAGCGTTCATGGCCTGGCGGACTCTGCGCCAGAAGGCCGTCGCCGACGACCGGGCCGAGTGGTGGAAACGGACCCAATGGGCGCTGGACCGTGCCCTGAACGAGTACGGGGACAGCAAAGCCCTGGGGCTGGCTGCGCTGGACGTGCTCGCCCGCAGCGAGTTGGCCCGCAACGAGGAGCTTGAGCTTCTGGACATCGCGTGGGAGTCCGTGTACGGGGCCGGTGAAAGCACAGGCAGCGGGCAGCACGTCGCTGCGCAAGTTACCGGCTCGGCGGCCCTCTCGCATCACCGGGTTCTGGTCGCCGGCGCCAGGCTGCGCGTCAGACTGGACGACCGGCTCGGCCGCACAACCCCTCCCGGCGCTGCGGCCCTGGCCAAGGAAGCGCTCTAGCCGCGGCTGGCCCTGCCTTCGAGTGGGAGCACCAGGATGACGGCCACGCAGACGCACCCGGCGCCGCAGAGGGGGCAGAGGTAGCCGGCTGCCTGTTGGTCGTCCGCCCAGAAGCAGGGGATCGTCGCCACCTGCGCAAAGCCGGCCCGCTCCAGCATCCCCAGGGAAGAGTGCTGTGGGTCGGCCGAGACCCAGGATGCGGACACGACATCGTGGCAGCCACGGGCCTTCAGAAAGTCCAGGCTGGCCGCGAGCATGATCGAGCCGATGCCCGTTCCCCTGGCTGCGGGCGCGACGACCTTGGGCTTCAGCTCCCCGACCCGGGCCCCGTTCGACGCCGCCCGGGTGCCCATCGTTGCGGCTCCCATGTTTTGCTGCTCGTCTTTCGGGCGTGAGCATGCACCATGGCGTCGCCTTGGTGCGTGCATGGACAACCCGGCCGGTGGCCAACAGGTGCGCCGGCCGGGGCAGTGTCGGACTACGAGTATGTCAGGCCAGCTGCATTTAAGGGCCAGCGTGGATCCAGGACGGGATAGCCTGGCGTCCCGGACCACGCCGGCATGAGGCGGGCCCGGGAAAGCCGTTGGTCAGCGGGCGAGGTACGCTCCGCTGGTCCGCGACACGGTGGTGTAGCCGAACCGTGAGCCGGTGACGCGGACGGTGAGCTTGGTGCCCTTGTCGGCGGTCCGGACCTTGTAGGTGGATGCGTAGGCCTCAGAGATGACGACGCCGTTGCGCAGCCAGCGGTACGTGAAGGCAGTGCCCCAGCTCCACGTGCCCCGCTGCACGGTCAGGACATTCCCGACCTTGACCGTACCGGCAATCGTCGGCGTGGCCGAAATCAGGGGCAGGCCCGCCACCCTCGCCGAAGCGTTGATCGTCTGGTACTTGCCGCCCGTTGCAGTCGGGTTCACGTAGGCCGAGAGCTTCGTGCTGGCGTCGGCCTTCGTCAGGACGTAACTCCAGCCGTAGGCCCCGGCGATCTGGACGCCGTTGCGCAGCCAGTGTACGTCCGAGGTGATCCCCGCCCGGTCATACCAGGGGTCGGGAGTCAAGGTCACCTTCGACCCGACGGTCAGGGTTCCGGTAATGGCCCGCGTCGACTCACGCGCGGTCACGGGCTTGGGTGCGGTGACTTTTACCCAGGCGGTGGTGTAACCGGGGGCGGACGCGGTCACAAGGACGGCGAGGGTCTTGCCAACTTGGGGCTGTTCCGGGGTGAAAGTCGCGCCGCTGACCGTTTTCGACCCGTCCAGCCAGTTGTAGGTGAACGTCAGCCTGTCGGAGGGCACGGACCAGGTCCCGGCCGACACCTTCATCACAGAGCCGGTCACGGCGTCCCCGGTCACGACCGGCTTGGTGACGTTCGTCAGCTGCTTCAGCTCCCCGGCCGCCGGCACGGCGACCGGGTTGGAGTAGATGTGGGTGTCGTACCAAGTGCCGGACTCGAGGACCAGGGTGTGGCCCTGGTCCTTGGCCGTGATCGTGTAGGTCAGCGCAGTGGCTCCGGGAATCACGACACCGTCGCGCAGCCACTTGTAGGTGTACTCGCCCCGCCAGGCAGTCCAGGGAACTTCGTCTACGGCGGTGAGGACCTCCCCCAGGCCGGTGCCGCCGGTGACCACGGCGCCGGGGGCTTGGTCGAAGTCAGAAACCTTTCGCTGTTTAGAGGTCGCGGCGGCCGGCTTGAACCCGGGCGCGTGGCCGGTGATCCTGACGCTCAGTAGCCCCGTTGATCCCCAGCCCTTCGGGTCGAACATTTCCGCGGTGGCACCCGGGATGGGCTTGCCGTCGCGAAGCCACTGGTACTGGCGGTGGATGACCGGAGCGCCCTTGAAAGTTCCCCCAGCGAACACAAGACGGCTGGGCCTATCCGGGTGGGTGTCCAATTGAGCGATGCCAACATCCCCCGCAACGACGGACGGGACAGCGCCGCCGGCGATCGTGACGGGGTTGGTTTTGGCGGACTGCAGGGTCGTCTTTGCATAGCTCGGCGCTGCCGCCGTGGTCTTGACCCGGAGGCCCTTGCCGAGGTCCGCCGTGGTGAGCAGGTAGGTGGGGCCGGTGGCGCCCGGGATGGGCACGTCGTTGCGCAGCCACTGGTGCGTGAGCGTGGCGTCCGCGGGATCCCAGGCGCCGTTAACAACGGTCAGGGTGCTGCCGACCTGGAGGGCCCCGCCGATGCCGGGCCGCGGGCCGGCGACGGCGCCGCCGTTGACCAGCATCGGATACGGATGCCCGTCCGGCGCCGTGCAGAATCTGACTGAGTCGACCACCGGGCCGCAGGAATCGATGTTCGGTGGGATGGCCCACTGATCGGGATCGGCCTGCGCCGGAACGGCGAGGCCCGCAAGCGAGAGCGCCGTGAGCGAGAGCGCAGTGAGTGCCCCGGCGATGCCGAAGCGGATGGTCTTCTTGTTCAATTTTCCCCCAAGTCTTTGAGCCGGCTCCCGGCTCCCCCGTCGCCGAGCATAATGCCCAGACACCATTTCAACAATGATTGCGCAGGTCAGGGGCTTGGAATGATGGTGCTGCTCTGCACCGGTCACGGGTCCGTGGGCAACGCGGCCGGGGTCCAGGACCAGTGCTGGGCCGGCTTCATGCAGGCGACCTTCAGCGCAGAAACGGCCTTTTCGACTGTCCAAACCGGGAAGGGCGTTGCCGCTGGCGGCCAACGACTAAGGTCAGGCCTGGAGATTTCGGTGGGTGCCGGAGCCGTGCTCAGTCGGGCTGACGGCCGCGGATCCTGGATGATCCTGCCCTGCAGCCGGGCCACGCACTCAAAGGTTCAAAAACCCTTGAAATCTGTGGAGCTAAGGAGATTCGAACTCCTGACCTCTTCGATGCGAACGAAGCGCTCTACCAACTGAGCTATAGCCCCGAAGCAACGCCGGTCCTGACGGAACGGCGTTGCCGGTGTCCCTAGGCTACAAACTATCTGCGCTGTTTTCCAGCCAGCCCCGGAAAGTCTCGGTGCCGTGTCGCGCCTCCGGCACCAGGTTCAACCCCTCGCGCAGGTAGCGGCCCATCGCGCCGGGCAGTGGTAAGCGCACGAGTTGACCCTTTGCGCGGGTGGCCCGCTGCCATTCCCGGGCAAAGTCGACCATGTCTTTGGATTCGGGGCCGCCGAGGTTCAGTACCCGGTGCCGCGGGCCCGCGGCTGGAACGGGCGCCGGGTCAAGGGCGGCCTCCAGCAGTACCGCGGCTGCGTCGGCCGGCGATACCGGCTGGAACCGGGCACCTCTGACCACGGGGATGATCCGCAGCTTTGAGCCGGCGCCGAACATCATCGCGAGCAACGAGTGGAACTGGGTGGCCCGGACCACCACGGTCTCGAGTCCGGACAGCTCGTAGGCGTGTTCTTTGGCAGCTTTCGACCGGTAGAAGGAGGAGTTGCTGCGATCGCAGTTCACGATGGACAGCATGACGGCCCTGGCCGTTCCCGCGTCCTGTGCAGCGGCCAGAAGCCGCGCACCGCCGTCGGCGAAGTTCTTGCGCGCCTTCCCGGCGCGCCCTTCCAGGCAATCGATCACGACGTCGGCGCCGGCCAGGACGGCCGCTATCCCCTCTCCCGTCGTGACGTCCGCGCGGAAGTACTCCGCGCCCGGGATGTTGCCGGCGGCGCCGGCCCCCGGCGGGTTGCGGCTGAGGACGGCCACGGCGTGCCCGGCGTCGACGGCCAGGCGCACCACTTCTCGGCCCACTTGCCCGGTTCCACCGGCAACGCAGATCCTTGTCATGACCCGAGGCTACCGCAGCGAAGCCCGCCGGCGACGCTGCGGGGAAATGAAGAACCCCGGGCCGCCATCGCTGGCTGCCCGGGGTAATCTCCGGAAGGACGGGGCCGATCAGGCGCGGCGCCGCTGGAGGACATCATCCAGGTTGCTCAAGGCGCTCTGGGCCTTGCTGAGCTGCTTAGTCTCAGAATCGTCGGCGGTCTGCGGATCGGACGCTGCCGGTCGCGCCGAGGCCTGCTTGAGAGACGGTTTCCCTACGGCCTTCGGCGCCTCGGGAAGGTCAAGGGGCATTGGGGCCGCACGTTCGGCCTTCGGGGCTTCGACGTAGGTGGGCTTGGGAACCTCGACGGGCTCCCAGCTCGTGCCCTCCGCTACTGCACCTGCGTCGGCTGCCATGGCCGCCGAGGCATCCCCAGAGGCGACGGCTTCAGCGAGGGCGGCCTGGCGGAGTTCCAGTGCGGTCAGCGGCTTCGGCGCGGGCTCGGGCGTGTCGCGGCCCGCTTCGGCGTCGAAGAGCGGGCTTTCCGGCCGGGCAGCGGGACGTCCGTCGGGAAGGGAGGGCGTCTGTTCGGGCACCGACGGCCGCGCAGGGGTGCGTTCCGGGCTGCCCATGGCTGCACGGAATGCAGCGTTCATCTTCCGCCGGCGATCGCGGACGGCAAGACGACGAAGCAGCGCCACTGCGGCGAAGGCGCCCAGGAGGGCGGTCACCGGCAGCCAGCCTGAACCGATGCCGAAAAGCCGAAGGGCTCCGGACACCACTGCCGTGAGGAGAGCCAGGAGCCCGGCTACCGCCAGCACCAGCCGCGCCCAACGAATCCGGAATGCCGGGGAGCCCGACGCAGCAATCGGATTCACCCGAGGGGTCGCCGCTTTGCCCGCCCCAGTCCCAGGTGTGCCGCCGGCCGGGTCTGCGCGCTGTGTGCTGATCATGGGTTTCTCCTGCTGCGCCGCCATTTTCATAACCTTCCCCGCATGTGGATCTGCTGGTTCCATGTCAATGACATCCGCCAGGAAGTCGCCTGCAGGCTGCAGCTGGTGGCGTCCGTTCCGGAGAACGTAAGGCGCCACCCACACGATCCAGAGCGCAACAGCAATGACAAGGATCACAGAGCTGCTAAGAGGGAAGTCCACACTCAAAACCGTATGAGGTATATGAGGTGCTGCCCCGCATTGTCAGGGGTGTGTCGCGCGCGCAGCGGCGACTGGCCGGCGTCGGGGCGTCGTGGCTGGTCAGGCGGCTCTCATGGGCCTCAGGACTGGCGGGTTCTCAGCCACCGCGCGAGGAGGCCTTCCGGCACTTCCTCAGCCGTGAGCGCGAAGGTCCGGTGGTCTGCCCATTCACCGTTGATGTGCAGGAACCTGGGCCGGAATCCCTCGTCACGAAACCCGAGTTTTTCCACCACGCGCAGGCTCGGCGCGTTCTCCGGCCTGATGTTGATCTCCATGCGGTGCAGGCCAAGGGTGCCGAAGCAATAGTCGGTCGCCATGGCCACGGCGGTCGGGGCGATCCCCCGGCCGGCCCGTTCCTTGTCGACCCAATAGCCAAGCGTCGCCATCATGGCCGACCCCCAGACAATCGAGGACACCGTCAGCTGCCCCACGATCACCGGCGCCTGATGGCCTGGTGTCCATTCCGCGATGACGAACGGCAGGGCCGTGGCCTGCGCGGCCTGGGCCTTGAGCGAGCGCACCATCTGCCGGTAGTCCGGCAGGCCGCCGCCGGGGACCGGGTTCGATGCCTCCCAGGGGGCCAGCCACTCGCAGTTGCGGGACCTGAGCGCTGTCCACTCCTTGCGGTCCCGGTACCGGATCGGGCGCAACACGATTTCGCCGCTCTCCAAGGTCACCGGCCAGGTGAAGCTGCCCCCCACGGGAGTTATTTGGCGAGGCTGGGGGCCAGGCTGGACGCGAAGCCGGGCAGCCATTCGCGCAGGCCCGGGCCGAGGTCCTCACTGTCGCAGGCGAGCTGGACACAGGCCTTGAGGTAGCTGAGCTTGTCGCCGGTGTCGTAGCGGCGGCCGCGGAAGATGACGCCGTACACGCCGTAGCCCTCGCCGGTGCCGGCCGAGAGTTCCTGCAGGGCGTCCGTGAGCTGGATTTCCCCGCCGCGGCCGGGCGCGGTGCGCTCCAGTACTTCAAAGACGGCCGGGTGCAACACGTAGCGGCCAATCACGGCCAGGTTGGACGGGGCGTCCGCGACATCGGGCTTCTCCACGAGCTGGTTGATGCGGACGTAGTCCTCACCGCCGATTGCCTCGACGTCCGCGCAGCCGTAGGCACTGATCTGGGACGGGTCCACCTCGATCAGAGCGACCACCGACCCGCCGGTCTTGGCCTGGACCTCGATCATGGTGCTGAGGAGCTCATCGCGGGCGTCAATGAGGTCATCTCCCAGGAGGACGGCGAACGGCTCATGCCCGACGTGCTGCTTGGCCCGGAGGACCGCGTGGCCGAGGCCCATGGGATCGCCCTGGCGGACGTAGTGGATGTCACCGAGGTTGCTGGCGGCCTGGATGGATTCGAGCTTCGCAGTGTCACCCTTCGCCTCCAGGGTGGACTCCAGCGCGGGGACGCGGTCGAAGTGGTCCTCCAACGCCCGCTTGTTGCGGCCAGTGATCATCAGGATATCGTTCAGGCCGACATTCACGGCCTCCTCGACGACGTACTGGATGGCCGGCTTGTCAACGACAGGCAGCATTTCCTTGGGCATGGCCTTTGTGGCCGGGAGAAACCTGGTACCAAGGCCCGCGGCGGGGATAACGGCCTTGCGGACGGAAGCGATGGGTGTATTCACACGACTAATCTAACGGAGGGACCAATCATTGCGTAATCATTATGCGAACCGCCTGCCGGCCCCCCGGTGCAGCGCGGCCGCAAAAGGCAGAGGAGGGGCCAAGATGGCGTCAAAAGAGGAAATTCGCTCCAGCCACAGGGCGGCGCGTTCCGCACTCCCGCTGACCGCACAGGACACCGCCGCGGCGGGCATCGCCAGCCACGGGCTCGCGTGGGCCTCCGGGCTTGGCCGCGGCCGCCAGGGCACCTTCGCGGCGTACCTCGGTGTGGGCGCCGAACCGCCCACACTGCCACTGCTGACTGCCCTGGTCGAGGCCGGGCACCGGGTGCTGCTGCCCGTTTGCGAACCCGACATCGAGCTCAGATGGGTGTACTGGACTCCCCAGTCCGGGTTTGTCCGCAGCCGGTACGCGCCCATCCAGGAGCCTGTCGGAGAGCGCCACGGAACCGAAGTCATGCGGGACGCCACCGCAATCTTCCTGCCGGCCACCGCGGTGGATTTCTCGGGCAACCGAATCGGGCAAGGCGGCGGCTACTACGACAAGTTCCTTGCCGCCCTGGCTGCCATGTCCTCCGCATCCGGCGGGGCGGACGCCGGGGCGGACGACGCTGCCGCCGACGCTGTCGCGTTGCCGACTGCCGCCGTCGTCTATGACACGGAGGTGCTGCCCGCAGGCAGCATCCCCGCGGAGTCGTTCGACCGGAAAGTCGACACGGCGCTGACCCCGGGCGGGATCGTCCGGCTCGGCCGATCCCGGCCTGCCTGATCCGGGTTCCCGCCAAGGTGATAGAATTGGCACTCAGGCCCTGCGACTGCTAAGGACGGAACAGGTCGATAGACATATCGGCGGTGATCCGGACTCCGCAGCACGGGACCTGCTCGTTTGCCCCTGAGGAGGATTTCCAGTGCCCACGTATGCATACGCCTGCAAGGACTGCAGCCACGCCTTCGAGATCGTGCAGTCGTTCAGCGACAACTCCTTGACGTCCTGCCCCGAGTGCCAGGGCACGCTGCGCAAGAAGTTCAATAGCGTCGGCGTAGTGTTCAAGGGCTCCGGCTTCTACCGGACCGATTCGCGCGACACCAAGGGCAGCACGGTTTCCCCGGCTCCTGCAGCTCCCGCGGCCACCCCCGCGCCCGCCGCAGCGGCCAGCTAAGGCACCTGCCGGGTTGGCACCGGCCGCCGGCTGGGCTACGGCCGGCTGATTCTGGGCACTGCCTGAATCCCTGTCCGCTGTTGCCGTTGCCGCTGTTGCCGTTGCCGCTGTTGCCGTTGTCCACATAGGACGTTCCGCAGCTGCCGCCGCTCTGCGCAGATCCGTAGCGTGGCGGCATGGAACTTTTCCTCACCGCGGTTTCCCCGCCTTCGTTCAAGACGGCTGCCCCGGCGGCGCCTGTGCCGTCTTCCACGCCTTTGTTCAGGCCTTTCCGCGCCGCAATGCCTGAAGCTGGCCCCGGCCGCTGGTCCCGTACCGGTATCCGTCCAACGAGCCTTCCTGCCGCCACGTTTTCCGCCGCGGGCCTTCCGTTCCGGAGCCGGATCGGTCCCGTGAAACCCCGCCGGCGTCCGCCCCGCGGCCGTCCGTCGTGGCGCCGCCTGCGCGGCTGGCTGAACCGGAACCGGCGGCTTATCGCGGCCCTCCTGTTCTGCATCCCCGCCGGGCTGACAGTTCAGCAACTGGCTCCAGCGCCCACTGACACTGTCGCAGCCTTCGCCGCCGCGGCCGATCTGCCCGCTGGAAAGTCCCTGGAACCCGGCGATCTCAGCAGGATCAGCGTGCCACCCGGCCTTATTCCTGCGGGCAGCCCCGGCAGCGAGACCGCGTTCGAGGGAAAACAGCTGGCCGCACCGTTGCGCCAGGGCCAGCTCCTCACCGACGCCCAGATCCTGGGACCGGGCCTGCTCGCCGGAAGCCCGCGAGGCTCTGCGGCCGTGCCGCTGAGGATGGCAGATCCGGCCTCCATCCAGCTGGTCTCCCCCGGGCAGCTCGTCAACGTGGTGCTCACTGCCGGCAACGGCATGGAACAACCCGGCGAAAGCCAAATCCTGGCCGAAGCCGTACCAGTGCTCTGGACGTCGACGCAGGGCGGCAAAGCCGGCTCCTGGCCCGCCACTGCGGAGACTGACGGGCTGGTGGTGGTGGCAGCGACGGCCGACCAGGCCCGCAGGCTGGCGGGCGCGTCTACCCAGGGCAAATTGTTTTTCGTGCTTGTGGCGTCACCGCCGGGCTAGCCGTCCAGCCAGCAGGGCGTTTCCGCCGGGCCAGTGGCCCGGGCCGTAGGCTCCGACGCGGGCCGCGCCCGCAGGCTCTGGGCTGCGGGCGCGGCCCGTCAGCCCCAGTGCGGCGGCTTCTGTTCCTGGAGCCAGGCGTCGTGATCGTAATTATCAGGCTGGTCACCCCAGCGCCGGGGGTCGTCTTCCGCCGCCTTGTTCGGCAGCACACCCTCCGGAACGGTGGCCTGTGCCTCCGAACGGCGCGACGTCTCCTTCGCGGCCTCCTGGTCCGGCCCGTCGCCGGTCGATTCCCCGGTCGATTCGCCGGCCTTCGACCCTGCGGTGTCGGCCGCGGCCCCCGTCGACTCACCGGTCTTCGGCCCCGCGGTGTCCGCCGCGGCGCCCGCCGCGCCGGCTTCGCGGGCGCCGGTGGCGCCGGCGTCGTTCGTGTTGCCGGCGTCGTTCGTGTTGCCGGTCTTGCCGGTGTTGCTAGTGATGCCGTCCGCACTCATGCCGCCGGCCTCCTTACTGCCTGTATTGCCTGTCATTGCTGATGCTGGTGCCTGCCGGCGGAATTCTTGGCCAGCAGTTTCATGGCCGCGGAACACCTGTCCCGAGGGTTCGGCCGCCACGTGGTACTCGGCGGCCCGCGCCTCGTCAATCGCCAAGTGCTCGATGCCGTCGTCGAAGAAACCGTGCGATGTCCGCAGCCGGCTGGACACGGCGGGCTTCTCCAACCCGAGGTAGCCGCCTATCCGGTCGGCGCAGGCCGAGGGGTCGGTGAAGACCTCTATGGTCCACAGGGGCATGTACCGCCAGCCAAGCCGCTCCAGGAGCTGCGGCCGGAGCCTGCTCCGTTCGCGGACGCTCATTCGCCGGTAGTGGCTGGTACCGTCCGACTCGATCGCCACCGGACGGGGAATCTCCGCATCGTCCTGGCCGATCGTGGTCATCGGATCGGCGGCCGCCACCATGTTCAGGACGCCGTCGTACTGGTGCCACACCCGTGCCCCGCGGGCCCGGAGCCGGTCACCCAGGTCGGCCACGAGCGGATCGGCGCCGAGCGCCTGCTCGCTGGCCGCGGCCCGGGAGGCGGGGCTCCCAAGATCCGTGTTGCCCGCGATCTCACGGTCCAGGAGCTCGTAGAAGTCCACGGCGCCGTGGCTGAGGCGGCTGACATCAAGGTCTTCGGGCCGGAAGCAGCTGAGCACGTGCAGGGACCGGCGGGCACGCGTCATCGCCAGGGCGAATTTTGCTCGGCCACCTTCGGCGGAAAGCGGCCCGAGGCTGTGGAGGGTGCGCCCATGCGGGGTGCGGCCATAGCCCGGGGAAAAGATGACGTGGTCGCGCACCAGGCCCTGGGCCCGTTCCAGATCCACTACGCGGAAGGACTCATCCCCCGCAGTGAAGAAGCTGCCCAGCATGGGGTAGTTGGGCAGTTGCGCCCTGATGGCCTCGCCGATCCGGGCGGCATGGCGAAGGCTGCCGGTCACCACGGCCAGCGACGTCCGGGGGCGGAGCCGGGCGTGCTCGAAGACCAGCTCCACCGCGCGGTTGACCTCGGCAACAACCGATTCGACGCCGTCGTGGTCAGCGCTGGGCAGCCCCGTGCCGTCGGGGAGGTACTCCACGCTGAGGGTACGGTCCAGCCCTGTGGCGGATTGGCCCTCCGGGAGGCGGGTGAGTTCCCCGCCGTAAAAACCCTTGCTGAGCTGGCGCACCAGGTCTTCATCGACCGCACGGTACACGGTCCTGAGGTTCCAGACCGGAAGCACGGCAGAGAGTGCCCGGTACGAGCTCTCAACGCTTTGGTAGGAGCTCTCCCCCACGGCGAGCCGTTCGACGCCCACGGTAAAGGTCCGGGGGCTGGCGATCTGTTCGTCGCCGAAGGCGATGACCTGCCGGGACCGGGCGATCGCCGGGAGGACGGCCTGCAACGAGGTCGTCTCGGCGTCAAGGATCACGACGGCATCGAAGGTCTGGTCGATCGGCAGCAGACCCGTCATGAGGTAGGGGCTGACGGACCACACCGGTACCAGTGTGGGCAGCAGCTCCTGCGCCTGGCCGCTCAGGGCTGCCAGGGTCACCCGGCCGTCCTTCAGCAGGCTGCGCAACAGCTCGGCCTGGCGGGGGTACGCCGAGATGGCAGTGCGCCAGCGCTCGGACAGGTTCCAGCGCAGCCGGGCAGCGCCGCTGGCGATATGGGCGTTGTCCGCAAGTCGGTACTCCGCCTCAAGCTGGCGCAGGGCGTCGCCGTCGGACATGGCGAGGTAGTCATCGCCGCTGATCATGGCCTCCAGGGCCGACTGCCACCAGGCCAGCTCAAGTTCGGCGGTCACCGACCCCTCCGGGACCTCGCGCTCGGCAAGGTCGGCGAGAAGCTCGCCCAGGCCGTGCTCTCGCATGCTTTCGACGAGCAGCGTGCGCTCCGGAAGGGTTTCAAGGGTCGCGCTGTCGGCGACGAGCCGCCGCACCCGGGGCAGGAGTTCGTCGTAGGGTGCGCGGTCCAAGTCGCCGCCGGCAGCGGTGTGCTTGACAGCCAGGCCCAGTTCAGCCAGTTCCGCTGCGAGCTCCCGGTAAAGGCCGCTGATTTCAGCCAGCCCGGACGGCACGGCCGGGTGCCGCTGCGTGGTCGCGTAGCCGGACCAGGCGGCGCGCTGTTCCTGCACGAGGACCAGGGAGCTGTGCAGGTCCGCGATGTGCACGCCGGGCCGGACGTACTCCTTGGCCACCCTGCGCAGGCGTGAGCGCTGCATGGACGGCATTTCGATCCCGCGTTCCCTGCGCCAGGCAGAGGACGCGGTGGCCGAGATCAGGTCGTGGACGGGCCGGTCAAAGATGTCGGGAGTGAACTTGTCCAGACTTTCGCGGACGGCCACGAGAAGTTCGATCTGCTCGCCCCATTCGGCGAAGGTCCGGCCGAGCCGGATCTCTGCGTGTTCCGCCACGGCATCCATGCGCCCGCGCAGCAACGGCAGTTTTTCCGCAACGGACTGGGCAACGCCCTGCGCCTCCTGCGTCTCCTTGCGGGTCAGCAGGCGCGCGCCGTGCCAGGGGCTGGTGGTCGACGCCCGGCTGAAGCTGCCGAGCTCGGCGGCGCGGCGGAGCCGGCCTGCGAGCTCCTCGCGGTCCCGGATATTGTCCAGCACGCTGCGCTTGAGCCGGACGGTCGTCGCCGGTGCCGGCTGGATGGAGGTCAGCTCTGCAAGGGACTGCATGGCCTCATACGGCGAGCAACCCCAGCGCGCCCGGACGTTGTGCAGGGAGGCTACGTGGTCCATGAGGGCGTGGCGGTGCCCGGTCAGTGTGGCGTGAAGGTTGCTCAGTTGCGGCTGCAGCGACTTCTCGTTGCGGACGATCGCCCGGACCAGCTGGCCCTTCAGCTGCAGCGGGCTGGCGCTGCCCGTCAGCTGCAAGAGGACCGAATCCAGGCCGAGGCCATCCAGCTGCCCGGAGATCTCGGCGAGGCTGGCCCGCCTGTCGCCAACCACCAGGACGGACTTGCCCTCGTCCACCAGGGCGCCGATGGTGTTGATGACTGTCTGGGTCTGGCCCGTGCCCGGCGGGCTGCTGACCACCAGCGAGTCGCCCGCCCGGACGGCGTCGACCACATACTGCTGGTCCGTGTCGGCGTCGAGCAGCAGAAGCTCGTCCGCGGGGTCACGGTCGTCCGTGCTGGGGAAGCGGCCGGGTTCCAGAGCAGGCACGTCGACCAGTTCGCCGGAACCGGACCGAGCCAGCGCGGTGACCAGGGGGTTGTTCTGGTTGATCCACGGATCATCGAGGTTGCCGGAGAGGTCGGCGAACGTGGAGACGAGCAGGTTGTGTTCGACCTCCGCGCCGTGAATCGGCTGGACCAGGGTGCCCAGGCGGTCCAGAACGGGCTGCGGGTCGTAACGGGCCGTGCTGTACGCCATCCTCGTCACCGCGTTGACGTCGAAAACGATCCCGTGGACGGTCTTGAGGTGCCGGACCAGCGCCGGGTTGATCTGCGCCTGTTCGGTGAGCTGCAACTCATAGTCGTCCTCGCCGGGGCGCACCGTGAGGGATATGGCGGTGAGCATGACCGGGGCCGAGATCCGTTGCGGCTTACCGCCGACGGCGGACGTCCAGACGACCGTGCCGGCGGAGAAATACCCCGCGTCGATGCCGCGGTCATTGGCGAGTTCGAAAATCTTGGAGCGCAGGTTTCGTGATGCCCTGGCCGCGACAACGAATTGCTGGCGGTCGCGGATCAGGGTCGAGAGCCGGGTACGTCGCCCTGCCATCAGCTGGGCGAGCCCCGAGGGATGGGCATGAGTCAGGTCAATTGAGCCTTCGGGCGTCTTGGTGAAGCGCAGCATGGTATCTGCACCGGTGACGGGCTTGAGCCCCGACAGCCATTTCCTGAACTCCTCGGAGCCCTCGGGGTGGCCTTGACCAACTGACACTGCTGCCTTCTTTTCTGTGCTCGACTTCTCTGTGCCGGACCGCGGCGGGCTCGACTCTGGCGGGTTCGTCGTATCAACGCTCGTCTGTGTTGCGTCCGCGCTTTCCCTGGCCGCATCTTGTGTGGTCGCGGTTGCCAGGCTCGCGCGGGACGCCTTGGACCATACCGGCATGCTTTCGAGGGTAGCCCGAATCCCCCGCAGGTGCGGGGCCGCAACACTGGGCGGTGCGAAATTCAGGCTGAATTGTCAGAAACATTGTCAGGAACAAAATGAAATGGCCGGCCTCGAAAGGCCGGCCACTCAGATTGCTATTCCCACTCGATGGTTCCCGGCGGCTTGCTGGTCACATCCAGCACCACGCGGTTGACGCCTTCCACCTCGTTGGTGATCCGGTTGGAAATCCGGGCCAGGAGATCGTAGGGCAGCCGCGACCAGTCGGCGGTCATGGCGTCCTCGGAGGACACGGGGCGCAGGACAATCGGGTGTCCGTAAGTGCGGCCGTCGCCCTGGACGCCCACGCTGCGGACGTCCGCCAGCAGCACCACGGGCATCTGCCACACTTCGTCATCCAGTCCGGCCGCGGTCAGCTCGGCGCGGGCGATCGCGTCGGCCTTGCGGAGCAGGTCCAGGCGTTCCTTGGTGACATCGCCAACAATCCGGATGCCGAGGCCCGGGCCGGGGAACGGCTGGCGTCCGACGATTTCCTGCGGCAGGCCGAGCTGGGCACCGACCGCGCGGACCTCGTCCTTGAACAGGGCGCGCAGTGGTTCAACCAGTTCAAACTGCAGGTCCTCGGGGAGCCCGCCCACGTTGTGGTGGCTCTTGATGTTGGCCGCACCCTCGCCGCCGCCGGATTCGACGACGTCGGGGTACAGGGTGCCTTGGACGAGGAACTTGATCTTCTCCCCGTGCGCCGCTGCCTCGGCAATGATCGCCAGTTCGGCTTCCTCGAAGGCGCGGATGAATTCGCGGCCGATGATCTTGCGTTTGGTCTCGGGATCGCTGACGCCGGCAAGGGCGCTCAAGAAGCGCTCCTGCTCGTTGGCGACGTAGAGCTTGACGCCGGTGGCGGCCACGTAGTCGCGTTCGACCTGTTCGGCTTCGCCCTCGCGCAACAGCCCGTGGTCCACGAAGACGCAGGTCAGCTGGTCGCCGACGGCGCGCTGTACCAGGGCGGCGGCCACAGCCGAGTCGACGCCGCCGGAGAGGCCGCAGATGACCCGGGCGTCGCCGATCTGGTCACGGATCCGCTGGACCTGCTCTTCCAGAATGTTGCCGGTGGTCCAGTTCGGTTCCAGCCCGGCGCCCTTGAAGAGGAAGTTTTCCAGGACCTGCTGGCCGTAGGCCGAGTGCTTGACTTCGGGGTGCCACTGGACGCCGTAGAGGCGCTTGTCCTCATTGGCGAACGCTGCGACGTCGGCGCCCGCCGTCGTCGCCAGGACCTCAAAGCCCTCGGGGGCTTCGTGGACGGAGTCGCCGTGGCTCATCCAGGTGCTCTGGTGCTGGGGCATGCCGGCCAGGATGGAGCGGCCCTCGCCGAGTGTGGTGGTCTCGGTGGCGCCGTATTCGCGCAGGCCCGTCTGGGCCACCTTGCCGCCGAGGGCGTTGGCCATGGCCTGGAAGCCGTAGCAGATGCCGAAGACCGGGACGCCGGCCTCGAAGAGGTCGGCACCGACGCTGGGGGCGCCGTCGGCGTAGACGCTCGAGGGCCCGCCCGAGAGGATGATCGCGGCGGGGTTCTTGGCCAGCAGCTGCTCGGTGCTGTACGTATGCGGAACCACTTCCGAATACACATTCGCTTCCCGGACGCGGCGGGCAATCAGCTGCGCGTACTGGGCACCGTAGTCAACAACCAGAACCGGCCTGTGGGACGTCTGGGATGCAGTGGGAGTAGTCACCCCACTAGACTACTTTGCGCTGCTGCCCGCCCGCACATTGAGAAGCCGGTGCTGGCCCGAATCGCGGGCCGAGGTAAGCGAACTCACATGCCCGACGGCGGCTGCCGGCGTCGAGTCACTGACCCGGAAGGACTGATCGGGACGGATCAGGAAGGGCGCCGGGTCAGGAGGGGTTCAGTACCGCTGGGGCGCCTGCGGGTTTGCTGCGAGTTCGGCCTCGACCTCGGCGTGGAACTTCTTCTCGACGAAGAAGGACAGGAACGGCACGACGCCACCCAGGGCCATAACCACCAGCTTGGTGAACGGCCAGCGCATGAGCGACCACAGCCGGAAGTTGGAAATCAGGTACACGACGTACATCCAGCCGTGCACGATCAGGACCGTGATGGAGAGGTTGACGCCCCCGATCACCCCTGGCGGCTCGGCGTCTGCGAATCCGAGGCCGAACGGCTGGCCGGTGACGGCGTTGGTGCCGCCGGCGAAGAGGTACTGACCGAAGCCGTACCGGGCGATCAGTTCGGCGCAGAGCAGCAGCAGCATCGTGCCCGTCAGGTAGGCGAGCACCTTGTAGAACTTCAGGGCGGACCGGATTTGGGCCTCGGTGCCGCCGAAGCGGCGCTTCTTCCCGGCTTTCCCCGTGCCGTTGGTGGACTGCGGCTGGATGGCGGGCTGGGGCTCGATCATGATTGCACTCTCGGGTCTGTGGGTTGGGGGGCTGTGGGATGGGAGTCGGTGGGCGCTTGTGCCGCCTGGTGGTGGGCCGCCTGGTGGTGGGCCGCGTTGTGGTGGGCCGCGTGGCGGTCGGTTGGGGGCTCTTCGCCGGCCGTTTCCTCGTCGAGCGCGTCTTCGAGGTCGCGGCGGTAGTCGTCCTTGACGAGCCGCCACCAGATGAACAACGCGAAACCAGCGAAGACCACCCATTCCACGGAATAGAAGAGGTTGAGCCAGTTGACCTGTTGCGCGGGCGGCTGCGGGCCGATCCGGAGGGGTTTGACGTCGCCGCCTGCGGCCGCGGCCCCGACGTCGGTGCCGCCGGCCAGTTCGGTGGTCGCTGCGACAAAGCCCGGGTAGCTGCTGACGTTCCAGTCGTTGATGATTTCGGCAACCGAGACGGCGCTGGCGCGGCCGGGTCCGGGATCCGTCCGCGGCAGCGGGGACTCGGACGGCAACAGCCGCCCGGTCAGTTCGATGGTGCCCGACGGCGGCGCCACGGCGTCCGCGGGATCCGCCACCCATCCGCGTGCGACCGGAATCCAAGTCTGCGGTGTGGCCCCGCCGCCTTTCAGGGCCGGGGCATCCTTGACGGCGAAGGCCGACACGATCCAGTAGCCCTTCGCCCCGTCATTGAGCCGGCCGGGGACGAGGACCTGCTTCTGGGGGTCGTAGCTGCCGGTGGCGGAGACCATCTGGTCAGCCACGGATCCGGGGAAGAAACCACCCGGCTGCAGGACCGAGGTGAGCTGCCGCGTTTGCTCCGTTGTGGTGGAGACCGGGGCTTCGGCCTGCGTTGAACGGCCGAATTGCCACTGGCTGAGCAGCACAAAGACCCCGGAAATGGCGATCGCGAACACGAGTCCTGCGATCCAGCGGGGTTTGAGGGCAGTTTTCAGCACCCCTTAAAGGTACTTCGTCCCTGTGTAGAACAGCGAAACGGGCCATCGAGAGTGGGGCCGCCGGGTCCCTGCGTGGCGACGGAGTCGACACGAAAGGGCCTGCCCCTAGAGAGGGGCAGCCGGGTCCCTGCGTGGCGACGGAGTCGACACGATAGGGCCTGCCCCTAGAGTGGGGCAGCCGGGTCCCTGCGTGGCGACGGAGTCGACACGATAGGGCCTGCCCCAATCTCAGTGGTCGAAGAACACCAGGCTGGAATTGATCAGTTCGGCGATCACTTCGGCGTCGTAGGCGCGGCGGAGCGATTCGCGGAAGGACTCTTTCGACAGTGAGCGTGCCAGCGTCGCGAGCACTTCGAGGTGATCGGAAAAGGAGCTCGCCGGGGTGGCGATGAGCAGAATCACTGTGGCCGGGCCGTCGGCCGCGCCGAAGTCCAGCGCCCTGCCGTACTTCGTGATGCCGACCGCGATGGATGTCTGTGACACGAGCTCGCTGCGGGCGTGCGGCAGGCCGACACCGCCGGGCAGGCCGGTTGCGAGCTGGTGCTCCCGGGCATTGACCTGCTTGAGGAAGCCCTCGAGATCGGAGATTCGTCCGGCAGCATGCATGCGTTCAGTGAGCTGGGCAGTGGCGTCGAGCTTGTCCGTGGCATCCATTTCGAGGATCACCATCTCGGGTGTGGTGAGCTCGGCGTCGTACCGGTCCAGTGGTTCCGCCAAGAGATGTCCCTTCGAAGTGGCGTCAGTGACGCCGGCCGGCAGTCCAATGACTAGCGTTGCAATCCTGCACTGCCGGCCGGCGCTGAGTCTTAGCGCAGGGGCACGATGTCCTCCACGCCCAGCCGTGCGGCATCGGCGGATTCGTCGTCCGGCTGCTGTTGGCTCAGGCGCTCGGCATCAACCCGGGCCAGATAGTGCTTGATTTCGCCCTCGCGCTGCGCATCACTCCAGCCGAGAACGTCTCCCATTAGTTTAGCGACTACCGGAGCGGCGGACACACCGCGGTCCCACGCTTCAATCGAAATCCGGGTGCGGCGGGTCAGGACGTCCTGGACGTGCCGGGCGCCCTCGTGCGTGGCCGCGTAGACGGCTTCGGCAGCCAGGTAGTCGTCAGCGCCCGGCAACGGTTCGGCCAGTTCCGGGCTGTCGGCGATGAGCGCCAGGACCTCCGGCGTCATGGCACCGTAGCGGTTGAGAAGGTGTTCGATCCGGGCAACGTGGACGCCGGTCTCCTCCGCCATCCGGTTCCGCTGGTTCCACGCGGCCTTGAAACCGCTCGCCCCCAGCAACGGGACGGATTCCGTGCAGCTGGCCGGGACACGCTCGTCCATGCTGCGCGTCGCCTCGTCGACGGCGTCCTTGGCCATGACCCGGTAGGTGGTCCATTTACCGCCCGCCACCACCACGAGACCCGGCACGGGGTGGGCCACCACGTGTTCGCGGGAGAGCTTCGCGGTGGAATCGCTTTCGCCGGCCAGCAGCGGCCGCAGCCCCGCGTAGACGCCCTCGACGTCCTCGCGGGTCAGCGGGCGCTTGAGGACCTTGTTGACGTGCTCGAGCAGGTAGTCGATGTCCTTGCTGGAGGCCGCGGGGTGGGCCTTGTCGAGGTGCCAGTCGGTGTCAGTGGTCCCGATGATCCAGTGCCTGCCCCAGGGGATCACGAAGAGCACGGATTTCTCGGTCCGCAGGATCAGCCCCACCGTGGACTGGATCCGGTCGCGGGGCACCACGAGGTGGATGCCCTTGGACGCCCGCACCTTGAGCTGCCCGCGGTCTGTCACCATGGCCTGGGTCTCGTCCGTCCAGACCCCGGTGGCGTTGATGACCTGCTTGGCGCGGATTTTGAAGCTGGAGCCGTCCTCGTGATTGACCACCTTGGCGCCGACCACGCGCTCGCCCTCGCGCACGAAGTCCACAACCGACATCTGGTTGACCGCGTGGGCGCCGTAGTGCGCCGCGGTCCGCACGAGGTTGGCGACGTACTTGGCGTCGTCGACCTGGCCGTCGTAGTAGCGGATGGATCCGACGAAGGCGTCGTCCTTGAGGCTGGGGGCGGCGCGCAGGGTCCCTCGCCGGGACAGGTGCTTGTGGAAGGGGACGCCGCGGCTGTGCCCGCCGGTGATGGACATCGCGTCGTACAGGGCGATTCCGGCGCCGACATAGGGCCGCTCCAGGAACGGTTTGTGGAGCGGGTACAGGAACGGGACCGGCCGGGCCAGGTGCGGCGCCAGGACGGAGAGAATGAGGCCGCGCTCATGCAGTGCCTCTTTGACCAGGCCGAAGTCGAGCATTTCGAGGTACCGGAGGCCACCGTGGATGAGCTTCGAGGACCGCGACGACGTCCCCGCAGCCCAGTCGTTCGCCTCGACGATGCCCACACTGAGCCCTCGGGTCACGGCGTCGAGGGCGGCGCCGGCACCCACGATGCCTCCGCCCACGATCAGGATGTCGAGCTCTTTGCCGGGGGCGGTGCTGCCCCTGAGCACAGTGATTGAAGCCTCGCGAGCCGCTGGCCCGAGGGCACCTCCGGCCTCGGCAGAACCGCCGGGAAAACTGTTCATGTCACGCCTCCATCCGGATCAAACCTCGTAGGGCACCAGACTACGTCCAAGTTTCCCGGATGGGCAGGGCCCTCAACGGCCCGCGCGCGGTTTCAGTTGCCGGCGTACGGCGAGACGACGACGTCGACGCGCTGGAATTCCTTCAGGTCCGAGTAGCCGGTGGTCGCCATTGAACGGCGCAGCGCGCCGACGAGGTTGGAGGTGCCGTTGGTGTGGTGGCCGGGCCCGAACAGAACCTCTTCGAGCGGCCCGACCGTTCCCACGTTGACCCTGTCGCCGCGGGGCAGTTCGAGGTGGTGGGCTTCCTGGCCCCAGTGCCAGCCCTTGCCGGGGGCTTCGTCGGCGCGGGCCAGGGCGCTGCCCAGCATCACGGCGTCGGCGCCCATGGCGATGGCTTTGACGATGTCGCCGGAGGATCCCATGCCGCCGTCGGCGATCACATGGACGTAGCGTCCGCCGGACTCGTCCATGTAGTCCCGGCGGGCCGCCGCGACGTCGGAGATCGCGGAGGCCATGGGCGAGTGGATGCCCAGGGCGCGCCGGGTGGTGGTGGTGGCTCCGCCGCCGAAGCCGACCAGCACGCCGGCGGCGCCGGTGCGCATCAGGTGCAGGGCCGGGGTGTAGCCGGCCGCCCCGCCGACGATCACGGGGACGTCGAGTTCGTAGATGAACTGCTTGAGGTTTAGCGGCTCGTGGTCCTTGGAGACGTGCTCGGCCGAGACAGTGGTCCCGCGGATGACGAATATGTCGACGCCGGCGGCCACCACGGTCTTGTAGTGTTCCTGCGTGCGCTGCGGGGTCAGGGAGCCGGCCACCGTGACGCCGGCGGCGCGGATCTCGGCGAGGCGGGAGGTGATCAGCTCAGGCTGGATCGGCGCCTGGTAGAGCTCCTGCATGCGCCGGGTGACGGCCGGGCTGTTGGTCTCGTCAGCGAGGCCCGCGATTTCGTCCAGTACGGACTGCGGGTTCTCGTACCGGGTCCACAGGCCTTCGAGGTCGAGCACACCGAGTCCGCCGAGGCGGCCCAGGGCGATGACGGTCTCCGGCGACATGGCCGAATCCATCGGCGCCGCGATGACCGGCATGTCGAATTTGTAGGCATCGATCTGCCAGGAGACGGAGACGTCCTTGGGGTCACGGGTGCGCCGGTTGGGGACGATCGCAATGTCATCCAGGGAGTAGGCACGACGCCCACGCTTGCCACGGCCAATCTCAATCTCGTAAGTCACTGCTCTAGGTTATCCCAGCGGACGCGGGGCGCCGCTTCGGCGTACTGTGGCGTCATGCTTTGGCGTAACGGACAGCGGTGGATCTTCGACGGACACATTGCCGGACTCGGCACGGGATCGGGCCTGCGCGCGGTGGTGGGCCTATGGACGCAGTCCCCGTTCGGGTCCTTCACCGACGCGATGGTCCAGCTGCCCTCCGGCCACCGGATCCTGCTGGCACCGAGCGTCGAGGCCGCCGGCTTCATCAGCGCGGTCTATAACTTCGACGAGACCTGCATCGTGCCCCTGGCATCAGAGCATGGGGCGGGGCAGCTCGCCGTCGACGCCGGGCCGCTGCGGATCCGCGCCCGGCTCGGGTCCCGCACCCGGCTGGGCGCCGTGGCGCGGCTGGTCCCCCGGGCTCTGGCGGTGCATCCGCGCTGGCTGCGTGCGGTCAACCCCATTGCGGGCAGAATCATCCCCGGCGTGCGCACTGCGGGCACGGCCAAGGGCGGCCGGCGGGAATACTACGGGGTCACCGATCTGCACCGCATCGACTCCGCGACCGTCAGCTGGGACGGCGCCGACGCCGGCCCGCTCACCGCCATCCGCCCCGCCGTCAGCTTCGGTTTCAGCAGCGTCCCGCCCGAACCCAGCCTGGCCCGGGTGCGGACGACCATCGAGGGCGCTCCGCTTACTCGCCGCTGACGTTCTCGGTGTCCGGGACGGTGAGCTGGGACTCGAACATCCGGAAGTACCGGCCGCGGCGCGCCACAAGTTCCCTGTGGGTGCCTTGTTCCACGATGCGGCCTTCCTCGAGCATGTAGACCACATCGGCCTTCTCGATCGTGGCCAGGCGGTGGCTGATGGCGATGATGGTGCTGCTGCGGTCAGCGAAGAGCCGCGTGAAGATCCGGTGTTCCGCCAGCGCGTCGATGGCCGACGTCGGCTCGTCCATCACCATGAACGATGCGCCGCGGTAGAAGTTCCGGGCCATCGCCAGCCGCTGCCACTGCCCGCCGGACAGGCCGGAGCCCTTCCGCCCGCGCGGGTCCTCCATCCAGTTGCTGACGTGGTTGTCCAGGCCGTTGGGCAGTTTGTTGATGAATTCGAGGGCCTCGGCATCCGCGGCGGAGCGCCGGACCCGTCCGTCGTCGCGGGGCGAATCGACGTCGCCGAAGAAGATGTTTTCCGCCGCGGTGGCGAATTCATACTTCAGGAACTCCTGGCTGAGCACCGCCAGGTGCCGGTGCCAGGAGGTGACGTCGACGGCGGCGAGGTCCACGCCGTCGAGCATCACCTGCCCGGAGTCGGGACGGTACAGCCCGGCCAGGATACGGATCAGGGTGGACTTGCCGGCGCCGTTCTCCCCCACGATCGCGATGTGCTGGCCCTGCCTGATGGTCATCGAAATGCCGCGGATCACCTCCAGTTCGCTGCCGGTGTACGTGAAGCGGATGTCCCGCAGTTCCACCGTCTTCGGCGCCTGCAGCAGCGGCGGCGCGTGGCCGGACGGCACGGGCAGGGCCATGAAGAACTCGTAGTCCGTGAGGTTCGCCAGGTCCTCATCGATTGAGCTCAGTGAGGAGACGAGGCTGTTGGCGGTCGAAAGGGCGCGGCTGACAATCTGCTGGACATAGAGGAACTGCCCCACCGGCTGGGCCCGGGCGATGATCTGGCCCACCACCCAGATCAGCGAGACCACCTCGGCGCCGTACTGCAGGGCATCGGCCGCGAGCTGTTTGGGGATGTAGCGCTTCTGGAAGTCCAGCCGGCGCTTTTCATCGGCGTCCCGCAGGCGGGAGCGCAGGCCCATCAGGTAGCCGACAATCCCGTAAAGCCGCATCTCGGCGATGTGCTGCGGCCGCAGGAGGTTGGTTTCGATCATCCTGCGCTGCCGGCGCGAATCGACCTGGGTGTTCCAGTGCGCGATCTGTTCGCGGGAGAGCTTGAACTGCAGGTAGACGCTGGGGACGATCGCAACCAGGACGATCACGGCGATCCACCAGCTGACCAGCAGCAGCGCGCCGATCGCCAGCAGCACGGAGACGAGCTGGGTGAAAATCGCGGCGATCCGGTCCAGGACGCGGGCGTAGGAGTCGGAGAAACGCTTCGCCCGGTCGTACAGGTCCACGGTCTCTTTGTCGTCGTAGCGCCAGAAGTCCAGGGTCAGGAAGCGCTCGTACATCAGGTCACCGACGATCGCGCCGACCCGGAAACTCATGAGCTGCTGGATGTAGCGGTCCACGCTGCTGAACGATCCCCAGAAGAGCCCGAGTGCCGCGGTGATGATGACGTACACGACGGCCTGCGCGCCGGCGTCGGCGTCGCCCGCGTAGGCGGCGGCCAGCGCCGTGGTGGTCAGGGCGGCGAAGTACGTCGTGACCAGCGGCAGCAGTGCCGAAATCAGCGAGCCCAGGACCTTCATGACGACGGAGGCTGGCGAGGCGCGGAAGCTCACCCGCAGCACTTGTGCCACGGCGCGGGCGTAGGGCTTGAGCGCGAGCTTGCGTTTGGGCGCGCGTGCCGGCAGGAGTTCGGACATGCCTCCAGCCTAGTTCCGGGACCCGGAGCCAGGGCGTGAGCGGCACCGCCGCCGGGAATCGGGGCGCCGTTAAACCGGGTGAGCCCGCCGAAACCATGGTTTCGGCGGGCTCACCCGGTTCGGGCAGCGGGTCTTAGCGCGACCCGTAGTTCGGTGCTTCGACCGTCATCTGGATGTCGTGCGGGTGCGACTCCTTGAGCCCGGCCGCGGTGATGCGGACGAACTTGCCGCGCGCCTTCAGCTCCGCCACGGTCGGTGCGCCGGTGTAGAACATGGTCTGGCGGAGCCCGCCGACCAGCTGGTACGCCACCGACGACAGCGGACCGCGGTACGCGACCCGGCCCTCGATGCCTTCCGGGATGAGCTTGTCATCGCCGGAGACGTCGGCCTGGAAGTAACGGTCCTTGGAGTACGAGGTGTTCTTGCCGCGGGTCTGCATGGCGCCGAGGGAGCCCATGCCGCGGTAGCTCTTGAACTGCTTGCCGTTGACGAAAATCAGGTCGCCCGGGGATTCGTCGCAACCGGCCAGGAGGGAACCGAGCATCACGGTGTCGGCGCCGGCGACGAGCGCCTTGCCGATGTCACCGGAGTACTGCAGGCCGCCGTCGGCGATCAGAGGCACGCCGGCCGGGATGGCGGCCTTCGCCGACTCGTAAATGGCCGTGATCTGCGGGACGCCGACGCCGGCCACCACACGGGTGGTGCAGATGGACCCGGGACCGACGCCGACCTTGATGCCGTCGGCACCGGCGTCGATCAGGGCCTGGGCGCCTTCGCGGGTGGCGGCCTGGCCGCCGATGATGTCCACGTGCGCGGCAACAGGATCGGACTTGAGCCGGCGGATCATTTCCAGCACACCCTGGGAGTGGCCGTTCGCGGTGTCCACGAAGAGGGCATCCACACCGGCGTCGATCAGCGCCATGGCGCGTTCCCAGCCGTCGCCGAAGAAGCCGATCGCCGCGCCGACGCGCAGGCGGCCTTCGTCGTCCTTGGTGGCGAGCGGGTACTGCTCGGCCTTGGTGAAGTCCTTCGTGGTGATCAGGCCCTTGAGCCGGCCCTGCTCGTCAACGAGCGGGAGCTTCTCGATCTTGTTCGTGGCCAGCTTGTGCGAGGCTTCCTCGCGGCTGATGCCGACGTGTCCGGTCACGAGCGGCATCTTGGTCATGACATCGCTGACCAGCCGCAGCGGGAAATCGGATTCGGGCACGAAGCGGGTGTCGCGGTTCGTGACGATGCCCAGCAGCCTGTTGCCCTCGTCCACGACCGGCAGGCCGGAAACGCGGTAGCGTGCGCAGATTTCGTCCAGCTCGGCCAGCGTGGCCTCGGGGCCGATGGTCAGGGGGTTGGTGATCATGCCGGATTCGCTGCGCTTAACCCGGTCCACCTGGTCGGCCTGGTCGGCGATGGAAAGGTTGCGGTGCACGACGCCGAGACCGCCCTGGCGGGCCATGGCGATGGCCATCCGGGACTCCGTGACGGTGTCCATCGCGGCGGAGAGCAGCGGGGTCTGGACCGTGATGCGCTTGGAGATCCGGGACGACGTGTCCGCTTCCGAGGGGATCACGTCGGTGTGGCCGGGCAGGAGCAGGACGTCGTCGTACGTCAGGCCGATGAAGCCGAAGGGATCGTGTTCGGGCTGGGTCATGAGTGCGCCTCTTACCTTGGGTTACGGGTTCACGGGTAGGGGTTGCAACAGATGACCAGCCCGTCATTACGGGTCTGGCCTGTGCAGAAGGTCATGCAGAAGGTTCGTGCAGAAGGTTCGTGCAGATGATTCGTGCAGAAGTCCTCAATAAATAGTAGAACCTTGGCGGCGATAGCCATATTCCGGGCGGTAATGTCCGGTTTCAATGTGAGCCGCCCCATGCCGGACGGCTCCCCCGGCCGGCCGGGCATGCTTCCGGCCGGTGGGCGTCGGACTACTTCCAGCCGGTGGCGGCGAGCAGCCGCCGTTCGAACATGGGGATCATGGTCTGGACGTACGTCTTGGTCAGGTGGTTGTCGTCCTTGTAGACGTACACGTTGCCGACCACCGCGGGGCATGTTCCGTTGGCGCAGATGAAATCGCTCATGTCCATGAGGTGCAGCCTGGGCACCTGGCCGCGGTACGCGTCCAGCGGCGAGGACCCCGCGAGCGATTCCTGCTCCGGCACGTTGCACTCCGAGGCATCCGGGCCGTTCTTCTGGACGCACTCGGGCATATTGATGGTGAAGCGGGGGTTGTCGCGGATGCCCACCACGTCCATGCCGGCGTCGGTGAAGGGCTTGATGCCCGCCAGGTACTCAGGCACTTCGGTCTCGAACGGCGCTTCCTTGTGAGTCAGGGACGCAACCGTGAAAACGGCGTCGGGGCGGTGGTCCAGGACGTACTGCGCGCTGGCCCGGTTGAAGGCGTTGCAGTCCGCGTCCCGCTCCGGGGACTCCCCGCCGAAGCGGCAGTTGCCCTTCAGGAGCGTGACAACTTCCCAGCCGTGGCTTTTCGCGATGGGGCCCAGCGCCGCCATGTACTGCTGGGCATGGGAGTCACCGAGCACCACGATCCGTTTGGTGACCTTGTCCGGCTTGTTGTTCTGCAGGCACCCCTGAAGCAGGGGGTCGCTGGGGACGTTGGCGTCCGTGCACAGCCCGTCGATGTCCGCCCACTCGTTCTTCATCGCCGCCGGCGCGGGGATGATCTTGGCTTCCGGCGTGGGCTTGCCGGCGTTTTCCGGTGCCAGGGCGGCCGCGCCGGGGGTCAGTTCCTTGGGCTGGGACGCCGCCTCGGCTTCGTCGGCCAGGAGCTGGCTCTGCCACACGGCGACGGGACCCGCCAGCAGGGCACCACAGGCGGCAATCACGACGGCGGTGCGCCAGGCGCGGCGCTTGGGCCAGTGCCATTCGCGCAGGGGCTTCTCGACGAAGCGGGTGGTGAGCACGGCCAGGACGAGGGACGCGGCAACGATGCACAGCCCCTGGAACAGGTTGGGCGCCGTGATGCCCGCCCCGGCGAGGGCCAGGACCAGCAGCGGCCAGTGCCAGAGGTAGAGCGCATAGGAGTTATCCCCCAGCGCCACCAGGGGTTTCCAGGTCAGGAAGCGGTCAACCCCGAAGCGGCTGCCGCTTTGACCGGCGGTGATGATCGCCGCGGCGGCCAGCGTGGGCCACAGCGCGATGAATCCGGGGAACGAACGGTCCACGGTCAGCAGGAGCCCGCAGGAGAGCATGGCCACGAGGCCGGCCCAGCCGAGCACGACGCGCAGGACCCTGCCCGGTTTCAGGTACGGCAGGGCGAGGGCCAGGAGCGAGCCGAGCGCGAACTCCCAGAGCCGGGCTCCGGTATCGAAGTAGGCGTGGGCCTGGTTCGTTGCGGTCTGCTGGATCGAGTAGGCCAGGGACACCGCGAAGATGGCGCCGAAGGCCGCGGCCAGCAGGGAGCGGTAACGCAGCAGGACGTGGTCCTGGCCGGTCCGGCGGCGGAGCAGGCGGGAAAGAAGTGCGGTGCCGGCAAAGACGAGCGGCCAGAGCACGAACACCTGGCCCTGGATCGAGAGTGACCAGAAGTGCTGGAGCGGGCTCGCGCCCGAATGGTCCTGGGCGTAGTAGTCCACGGCGCTGTCCGCCAGGAGCCAGTTCTGCCGGTACAGCAGGGAGGCCCAGGCCTGTTCAAGGACGTCGGGCCAGCGGCTTTGCGGCAGGATGGCCCAGGTGCCGGCGAGGACGCCGAGAACCACCACGACGACGGCGGGCAGCAGGCGCTTGAGCAGATGCAGCCAGTGGCTGAGCAGCCGCAGCGGCGCGCCGCTTTCGACTTTCCGCGTGAAGCTGAGTGTCATCAGGAAGGCTGAAATGAGGAGGAAGATGTCCACGCCGCCGGAGACCCGGCCCAGCCACACGTGGTACGTGACCACCATGAGGACCGCGAGGGCGCGAAGGCCCTGGACTTCGGGGCGGTAGCTTGTTTTTCGGGTCGCCGGAGAACCTGCATCCGCCCGTGGCGGGGTGACGGTGGTTCGCTCGTTCGACACAAAGATCCCTTCCGGCCGGTTTCCAAAACATCAATGTTACCGAAACGTAATTTTCTTTGCCAATCACACGGGCCCGGCGGTGTCCTTCACACGCCTGGCCGGCGGCGCACCCAGGGGGGCGGCGGCGCCGTCGGCCCCGGGGCGGAAGCTAGGCTGGTAGGAGTCTGAGGAGGCCGCCACGTGATCGTGCAGGTGCGCATTTGTGTTCCGGGTGAATTGTCCGGAGTTGTTCTCGAAAGTTGTACGAACCACGTCGGCGTCTCGGAAGTGGCGCTCGCGAAGGCCTCTTCCGTCACGCCGCCCGGGGACGTCATCGAGGTACTGCTGGCCCGGGAGTCCGTGGAGGGGCTCGTGGAGAAGCTGCACGCCCTCGATGTCCAGCAACGGGGATCGATTACGGTCATCGCACCGGACCTTGTGCTCTCGGACCGCGCCGACAGGGCGGAGGCGGAGGCTCCAGGTGAGGGCGCGGACGCCGTGATCTGGGACGAGGTGTCGCGGCAGACCGGCGAGGATTCGCGCCTGACGTGGAGTTTCCTGGCGTTCCTGGTCCTGGCGACCCAGCTGGCGGCCATCGGCATCGTGACGGACTCCACCATTGCGATCGTCGGCGCCATGGCCGTGGGCCCGGAGTTCGGCCCGCTGGCCGCCCTGGCCGTGGCCCTGGTCCGGCGCCAGCGGCGGCTCGGACGTGACGCGGCGCTGGCCCTCGGCGTCGGTTTTCCCGTCGCGATGCTGGCCGCCGCGCTGACCGCGTGGCTCTCCGTGCCACTCGGGCTGTTCCCCGCGGACGCGCTGGACCACGGTTCAGCAGTTGAATTCATCTACCACCCCGGCCCCTATTCCCTGATCGTCGCCGTCCTCGCCGGGACAGCCGGGATGCTGTCGGTCATCAGCCGGCGCTCGGCGGCGCTGATCGGGGTGTTCATCTCCGTCACGACGGTGCCGGCAGCCGGGTTCGTGGCCGTGGCACTGGTCCTGGGCGAGTACCAGAAGGCAGCCGGCTCCGCCCTGCAGCTGTTCCTGAACCTGCTCGGAATCGTGGTGGCCGCCGTCGGCGTCCTGTTGTTCTACCGGCTGGTGACCAGGCGGCTGGCGCCGGACGCCGCCCGCCAGCTGCGGCGCAGGGCGGACCGCTCCCAGCACTGACCCACGGACGCCGCAGGTGCCCACGACGGCCGGCAGTCCTGGGGACAGTCGGCCGGCATGCCGGGGGACCGTGGAGCTTAGGGGCCCCATCCGGTCGCGGCGAGGAGCCTCTGGCTGAACATGGGGGCCATGCTGGCCGCATAGCTCCGGCTGAGGTGGTTGTCGTCCAGGTAGACGTAGGTGTTGCCGACCGCGCCCGGGCATTCCGTGCCATTGCAGATCAGGTCAGTCATGTCAACGAACGCGACGCCCGGCACCTTGCCATCCAGCGCGGCCAAGGGATTCGTTGCCGCAAGCATGCCCTGCTCGCGCGGCCTGCAGTCCGGCGCGCCGGCACCCTTCGTCGCTACGCACTCTGCCATGTTGAAGGTAAAACGCGGATTGTCCCGGAGGGCCACGACCTTGATGCCCTCGTCCGTCCAAGCCTTCGCGGTGGCTTCGAAGCCCGGGATCACGGTCTCCTGTGGCGACGACGGCGCTGCCTCAGTGCCCACGATGATGATGGCGTCCGGCGGGTTGTTCTTCACTTCGGATGCGACGGCCGCATTGAAATTGTCGCAATCCGCCGAGACGTGCTGCGGCGCGATGTTGGGCTTGCAGGCACCCTTGAGCATGGCGTAGAGCCGCCAGCCCTTCTCATCGCTGAGGGGAGCAATCGAGCCCAGCCATTGCTGTGCGTGTGAATCCCCGATCACGAGGACCTTTTTCGCTCCGGTGTCGGATTGATTGTTCTGGAAACAGTCCTTCTGAAGGACCGGGTCCTGCGGCTGCAGGTCACCGGAGCACGAGTTAGGGAGGCTGGCCCAGTCCTGCGGCAGCGTCTGCGGGGTGGGGAGCAGGACGGCGTTGGCGTCGGCCTGGTCCACAAAGCCCGGCGTCAGCGCCAGGGCGCCCGGGTTGTTCTTCGGGGCTTGGGCCAGGACTGCTTCGCTTTCGAGGTGCTGCTGGATCTGAATCCCCGCCAGCGGCACGGCGGCGGTGACCACGGCCACGGCGATGGCAACGAGGGCGCGGCGCCGCCGCACCTCCGGCCACTGCCACTCACGCCAGGGCTTCTCAATGAAGCGGGTGGTGAGGTAGGCGAGCACCAGGGAAACAGTGACGATGACGGCGCCTGTGATCAGACCCGCTTTTTCCCTGTGCATCACGGCAAGGGAGATGACCAGAACCGGCCAGTGCCACAGGTACAGGGCATACGAAATGTCGCCCAGCCGGACCAAGGGCTTCGAACTCAGGATCCGGTCGACGCCCAGCTTGCTGCCCGACTGCCCGGCTGCGATGACACAGGCGGCCGCCAGGGTGGGCCAGAGCGCCACAAACCCGGGAAAGGAAGCCTGGACGTTGAGCAGGAGGCCGCAGCTGAGCATGGCCACAATGCCCAGCCAGCCAAGCCCGATCCGCCAGCCCCGCGGAAGCCGCAGGGCAGGAAGGGCCAAAGCCACGAGCGTGCCCAGGGCAAACTCCCACAGCCGGGCCCAGGTGTCGAAGTACGCCTCCGTTTGGCTCGCCTGGGTGAAGACGATCGAGTAGAGCAGCGAAACAACGAAGATCACGGCGAAGACGTAGGACAGCAGCACACGGTAGCGGAGCCTGAAGCGCTTGGCGACGAACGCGGCCCCCACAAAAATGAGCGGCCACAGGATAAAGACCTGGCCCTGGATCGAAAGGGACCAGAAATGCTGGAAGGGACTGGCCTGGCTGTGATCCGCGGCGTAGTAGTTTGTCGCCTGGGTCTGCAGGAGCCAGTTCTCGGCATAGCCCAGGGAGGCCCAGCCCTGGTTGATGATTTCCATCCACCGGGTCCGGGGCAGGAAGAGGACAGTTGCGGCAAGGATGGCCACCAGGACGGTGACGGCGGCAGGGACGAGGCGCCGGAAAAGGTGCAGCCAGTGTTTGATGAGGGCCATGGACCGGCCCTGCTCGTACCGGCCCACGAACTGCAGCGTCATAAGGAAGGCCGAGATCAGCAGGAAGACGTCCACGCCGCCGGAAACCCGGCCCAGCCAGATGTGATAGGTCATGACCATCAGCACAGCGAGGGACCGGAGTCCCTGGATTTCGGGCCTGAAGGTGGATTTTCGGCCAGACTTGGCTGCGGGATCGTGCCCCGTCGCGGCAATGTGCCGGGCAGGCCGGGGCAAGGTTCCTTGCTGTGTCATAGAACTACCCCTCAACCAGATAACCAAAGCCTCCATGTTACCAAACCGTAATTTTGATGGCCAATCGTCACGGCGGCCACTGAACCCCATTGAGGCATGCCAACGTGGGAGTTTCCAGTGAACCCGGGACGCTGGAGCGGCACCTGACGGGTTAACTCTGCCAGAATCACGGCAACTTGCGGCCACGAACACGGCAGGACGGCAGCAGAGACTCGACAGAAAAAGGGACGGCCCGGCAGATGCCGGACCGTCCCCCCTGCGGGCAGAGCCTAGTGCTTGTGCCCTGCGTGCTCGTCTTCGTCAGCCGGCTTCTCCACCACGAGGGTTTCCGTGGTGAGGACCAGTGCCGCGATGGAGGCCGCGTTGCGCAGAGCCGCACGCGTCACCTTCACGGGGTCGATCACGCCGGCGGCGATCAGGTCTTCGTATTCGCCGGACTTGGCGTTGAAGCCCTGGTTCACGGCGGATTCGGCGACCTTGGCAGCCACGACATAGCCGTCGAAGCCGGCGTTCTGGGCGATCCAGCGCAGCGGCTGGACCAGGGCGCGGCGGACGATGCCGACGGCCGCAGCCGCGTCACCTTCGAGGGCCTGGACGGCCGCGTCCTCGTCGAGCGCCTTCAGCGCATGGATGAGGGCGGAGCCGCCGCCGGCCACGATGCCTTCTTCGAGGGCAGCGCGGGTGGAGGATACGGCGTCCTCGATGCGGTGCTTCTTTTCCTTCAGCTCAACCTCGGTGGCGGCGCCGACCTTGATCACGCCGATCCCGCCGGCCAGCTTGGCCAGGCGTTCCTGCAGCTTTTCCTTGTCCCAGTCCGAATCGGTGCGGGTCAGCTCGGCGCGCAGCTGGGCAACACGGGCGGCGACGTCCTCGGCCGAACCGGCGCCGTCGACGATCGTGGTGTTGTCCTTGGTGATCGTGATGCGGCGTGCGGTGCCGAGCACCTCGAGGCCAACGGTGTCCAGGCTCAGGCCCAGCTCCGCGGAGACAACCTGCGCACCGGTGAGGGTCGCGATGTCCTGGAGCATGGCCTTGCGGCGGTCACCGAAGCCCGGCGCCTTGACGGCGACGACGTTCAGCGTGCCTCGGATGCGGTTGACGATCAGCGTGGACAGGGCCTCGCCCTCGACGTCTTCGGCGATGATGAAGAGCGGCTTGGAGCTCTGCAGCGCCTTTTCCAGCAGCGGCAGGAAATCCTGCACTGAGGAGATCTTGCCCTGGTTGATCAGGATCAGGGCGTCCTCGAGGACGGCCTCCTGGCGTTCCGCGTCGGTGACGAAGTACGGGGACAGGTAGCCCTTGTCGAACTGCATGCCCTCGGTCAGGACCAGCTCGGTCTGCGTGGTGGAGGACTCCTCGATGGTGATCACACCATCCTTGCCGACCTTGCCGAACGCCTCGGCCAGCAGCTCGCCGACCTCGTCGCTCTGGGCGGAGATTGCGGCAACGTTGGCAACCTGCGTGCCTTCAACCGGGCGCGCGTTCTCCAGCAGGCGGGCGGCGACGGCCTCGACCGAAACCTCGATGCCGCGCTTGATTTCGCCCGGTGCGGCGCCTGCCGCTACGTTGCGCAGGCCTTCCTTGACCAGGGCCTGGGCCAGGACGGTGGCGGTGGTGGTGCCGTCGCCGGCAACATCGTTGGTCTTGGTGGCGACCTCCTTGGCAAGCTGCGCGCCAAGGTTCTCGTAGGGGTCATCCAGCTCGATTTCACGGGCGATGGTCACACCATCGTTGGTGATCGTGGGGGCGCCCCACTTCTTGTCCAGTACGACGTTGCGGCCGCGCGGACCCAGCGTGACCTTGACGGTGTTGGCGAGCTTATCGATGCCGGCTTCAAGCGACCGGCGGGCAGCGTCGTTAAACGCAAGCTGCTTTGCCATGGTTTTGTCCTTTCAAGACAGAACCCCGCGCAACTGATCCATTCAATGCGAAAGGATCGGCTGCGCGGGGGTCCAAGAGAGTTACTTTACGACGATCGCCAGAACGTCGCGGGCGGAGAGCACGAGGTACTCGGTGCCGCCGGTCTTGACTTCGGTTCCACCGTACTTGGAGTAGATGACGACGTCGCCAACGGCAACGTCAACGGGAACGCGGTTGCCGTTGTCATCGAAGCGGCCGGGGCCTACTGCAACAACTTCGCCTTCCTGCGGCTTCTCCTGCGCGGAGTCCGGGATAACCAGGCCGGAAGCCGTGGTCTGCTCGGCTTCGAGCGGGCGGACAACAATACGATCCTCAAGAGGCTTAATAGAGACCGACACTCGGACCTCTCCTTTTCGTCAGCAAATTCGTGGACTATGAAGCGGTGATGCCAAGGCGCACAGACCGTCGTCGCGGTGCCGGCAGCGTGCCTGGCGGAACGCGCTTCATGTGTTAGCACCCTCCTAGGGAGAGTGCTAATGACGACTCTATGTAAATGGTTAGCACTCGGTCAAGGCGAGTGCCAGAAATTCGTTCCGGGTGAACATTTCCCCCTAGGGGACATGCCCATTTTTGCCTGCGGCCAGAGGACACTTGGGCGTCATGCTCTGTACCCGTGCTGAGCGATGGACATGCCCAAGGTGCGCGGGACCTGCGCGGGCGAGCAAGTTGGGAAACATCCACTCATAAGCCCGAGCGATGGACATGCCCTACGACGGCGTCCGGT
>NZ_JBFTPY010000015.1:0-112774 GCF_056398725.1 Arthrobacter sp. 01T425
CCCGTGGTGGTCGGGCCGCCGGTGTGCCAGGGAATGATGTGGTCCAGGTGGCGGATGGGCGCGTCGCAGTACGGGGTGCGGCAGGTGTCGTCGCGGGCCTGGATGAAGCGGCGGTGCCCGGGCGGGAAGAGCCGGGCGCGGGAGTCCATCCCCACGAGCTCGCCGGCGCCGGGGTGGGTGTAGACCCGGCGGAGCCAGAGCCGGAACGCGGGGTCATTGGCGCTCCCGGCGGCGCCGCCCGGTCCAGGGCGACCACTGTGCGCCGGACCGCCGGACTGGCCGTCATCGTTTCTGTCCGTGTTTCTGTCCGTGTTTGGGGCCGCGGCGCCGGGTGCAGGCGGACCACTGTATCCCGGGGGACGGCCGGGTCCGGGGGGACGGCGGCCGCCCTCGCCGCTGTGTGCATCCTTTGTGCCGTTGATGAGGGTGCGGGCCCAGCCGGCGGGGACGGTCCCGTAGCCGGGGAGCCGGGCGGGTTCGGCGCCGGCCTGGAAGAGGGTGCGGTCGGTGATGATGAGCTGGATTTCGACGCCGGTGATCCCGCCGGGGGTGCCGGTGGTGCGTTCGACCAGGGCATCGGCCATGAGCTGCCCGCGGCCCCTCGGGTCCCCGGCGGCGCGGAGGGTGTCGGCGTGCCCGGTGAGGGCCTTGTAGACGGCGACGCCGGCGGTCACGGGCAGCAGGGCGGTCAGGCAGGTCATCGCTTCGGGGGCCGGGCGGAGGCTGACGTGCCGCTCGGTGGCGGCGTGCGCGGCGCGTTCGGTGACGGAGCGGGGGTCACGCCGGTACGCGGCGGCCCGGGCCCCGGCGACCAGGGCCCGGTCACCGGCCCCGGCGAACGTCCCGGCGTCGGGCGCCAATTCCTCGTCGACGGCGGCCCGGTCCGCGGCGCTCAGGCAGGCGGTTTCGCGAACGAGCAGGGTGGCGCGCCATTCGTTCAGCTGGCCGGTTTCCAGGGCGGTGAGGGTGTGCGGCATCTCGGTGATCAGGGCTTTGGCCAGGCCCAGGAGCCGGCCGCCCCTGGCCGGGGATTCGCGCCGGGCCAGGGCGATCTGCGCGCCGATCCCGGCGCCGAGCTTCTCGGCCGGGACCCCGAGCCGGGCTTGTTCGCGGCGCTGGAGCAGGTCGAAGGCCACGGCGAGCCGGGCCTGTTCCGCGGTCGCGGCGGATTTCCAGTCCTCCAGTTCCCGGATCCGGTCAATGATCCCGGCACTGTCCGTGGGCGGACAGCCTAAGCCCACCGGTCCGGCGGCCAGCCGGCCCGCGACGGCCGCCTCCCTGGTGCCCGGAATGGCGGCGGCATCGCCCTCGGCGGGGCCGAAGCCGGCGTCGCCGTGTCCTGCCGGAACCACTTCGGGCCCCTGATTGCCGTCCATGAATCCAGTGTTTCAGGGACCTCTGACAATCAGGTTCTTTCCTGCGGATCGTACGTGCCCGCTCCACCGGGTCACCCGTCCTCCACCGGAACCCCTCCTGCCGGGGAGCGCAACGCGCACAATGTGAACTAAGTCTGCTCAGGCCTCAGCCGGGGAAAAAGCGCCTCGGAATTGCCGCGGTCTATCGCCGCGCGCACGGAGGGGTCCAGCGGATAATTTTCATACTCCATATTCAGGAAATCGATCGCCGCAGAGGGTGCGAACGGGAAGTCAGTTCCGTATGTGATGCGGCCCGGGTCAGCTACCTCAAGCAGGCTGGGCAGGGCCGCCGGGCTGGCGGATAGGGCCACGTCGTAATAAAACCGGCGCAAGATGGACTGCTTCTTATCTCCCAGCGCCGCCAGTGCGCTGAGGGCCAGGCCCTTATCGTTGAGCATCGTCAGCAGGATCCTGTAGGCGATGTAAGGCACGAAGCCGCCCGCGTGGGCCAGGATGAACCTGATTCCCGAGAACTTTTCCATCGCACCGGACAGGATCAGGCTGATCGCGGTGCGGGTCGTGTCGAGCAAGAAATCTGCGGCAAAGGCGGGTATGCCCGGCACCGCCGGACCGGGCAGTTCAGCGGGGTGGATGAACACTACGGCCCGGCGGTGGTGCAGGAACTCCAGAAGAGGCTCAAAGCCAGGATCGCCCAGATAGCGGCCGGCGTTGTTGGCCAGCAATACGATCCCGTCCGCGAGCAGGGTGTCCAGGGCGTACTGGGCCTCCGCCAGGGCGCCTTGCACGTCCGGCAGCGTGAGCGTCGCGAAGAACCCGAACCGCTCAGGCCGGGCCGCGACCACCTCCGCACAGTATTCGTTGATCTCCCGCGCCCGCCGACGTGCCTCCGCAGCGTCCCCGAAGTACACGCCGGGAGTGGACAGGGACAAGATGCCGGTCTGCACGTCGTGCCTGTCCATGAACTTCAACGCTGAGCGCTCGGACCACGACGGCAGGCCAATGCCGCCGGGGCGGATGCCCTCTTCAAGCATCCAGCGCGCATACCCGGGCGGAACGATGTGCTGATGCGTGTCAATGCGGTACGGCCGGCCCATCCGGATCCTTGTCCACGTCGTTTCGCTGATATGCGGGCCCTCAGCGGATGTGAACAATCTACTCGCAAATCCGACCCCTGAGCAGACCGCCGAACGGTGCCTGGGACTGCGCTAGACCGTCACTGTGTGCTCTTCGAACTTCTGTGTACCAAGGCCGCGGGCGCTGGGATCCGTTCTCTTAGTCGCCCTGCTGGTTGTCCGTGGTCAGCGCGCGTCCGGGGGTCGAGGTGACAGGTGACGGCAGAGGCTAGAGCGCGTAAATGAACGTCCTGAAGGACACATGAACAGGTGCCGCCCCGCCCACGTGAAAGTAACAATCCATGAGCAACAGCAAAACGCGCAGACCCTATCCCGGAACTACGACCGCCAAGTGCCTCGGCCCCTAGCCATAGGCCTCAGGAATCCACTGACAACAGCATTGAGATTCCTTCTATTTGTGCTTCCGGTTAGGCGGGCCCGACCCAGTAGCGGCGTTTGCCGTTGCGGCTGTCTTCGTAGACGCCACCGTTCTTTTCGATTGTGGCCCGGGAACCGGCGTTATCTTCATCGCAAGTGAGGAGAATTCGGGCGATGCCCAGCTCCCTGGCAATTGGCAGGGCGTTGGCCAAGGCGGCAGCTGCGTGGCCGCGGCGCCGTGCGGAGGGCCTCACGCTGTAGCCGATGTGCCCACCCTGATTGAGAAGGAAATCGTTCAGCTCGTGCCGGATGGCCAGTGAGCCAAGGAAAGTGTCACCGTCCACGATCCACAGGTATGTGCAGGGTACGTACCCTGTTTTCCTCGGGCTCTCCGGCCGGGCATCGTTGACGAGGGCATCGACGAAGCGGCGGAACGACTGGTCATCTTCGAGTTCTTCCAGTGGCCAGTCCTCCGCACCCGCGCCGTCCCGGTGGGCGCCGTCAAATTCGGCGGATCCTTCCAGCCAGGAGGAGTGATAGATGACGTCCGGAGCGATAAGGCGAGGCATTACACGATCGTATTCGAAGGGTTCTCCTTTTCTCAGGAGTTGGTCCGGTCCTCGGTGCACCGGGCAAACCCTCAGCGCCCACCTTGCGCAAAGCCCGCAGGCCCGAAAGCGCCGCCGCATCCGTGCCGAAAGGGCCAACACGGGGCCCCTGGAACCGCTCCGTATTTCAGATCGGTAACGGATGCTCCTATGCTTAGCTGGAGCCTTTGTAAGGATTTGGGGGCGAGTAGTCGTGAGGAAACCGGTATATGAGTAGTGTTCTGACAATCCGCGGAGGCGTCCCGCTAACTGGCCGCGTCACCGTTCGCGGGGCCAAGAATCTTGTCCCCAAGGCCATGGTTGCCGCCCTTTTGGGCAATGAGCCATCGGTGTTGCGCAACGTGCCTGAAATTAAGGACGTCGAGGTTGTCACGAGCCTGCTCCAGCTGCACGGCGTCAGGGTGGACAAGGATCCCGTGACCGGCGATCTGACGCTTGACCCGAAGGGCGCCAAGACGGCCTCCAGCACGGCCATCGACGCCCACGCCGGCGATTCGCGCATCCCGATCCTGCTGTGCGGGCCGCTAATCCATGCCATCGGCGAGGCCTTCATCCCGGACCTGGGTGGCTGCAAGATCGGCGACCGTCCGATCGATTACCACCTCAATGTCCTGCGCCAGTTCGGCGCCGTCGTGGAAAAGCGCCCCGGCGGCATCCACATCTCCGCGCCCAACGGGCTCAAGGGCGCCAAGATTGCGCTGCCCTACCCGTCCGTGGGCGCCACCGAGCAGGTCCTGCTGAGCGCCACGCGCGCCGAAGGCATCACCGAACTCTCCGGGGCGGCCACCGAACCGGAAATCGTGGACCTGATCGCGGTGCTGCAGAAGATGGGCGCCATCATCAGCGTCCAGACGGACCGCACCATCCGCATCGAAGGCGTCCGGGACCTCGGCGGCTACAACCACCGCGCCCTCTCGGACCGCAACGAGTCCGCCTCCTGGGCTTCCGCGGCCTTGGTCACCCGCGGCGACATCTTTGTCGAAGGCGCCACGCAGCGCGACATGATGACCTTCCTGAACACGTACCGCAAAGTCGGCGGCGGCATGGACATCGGCGACGACGGCATCCGCTTCTACCACCGCGGCGGCAAGCTCAACCCCCTGGTCCTCGAAACAGACGTGCACCCCGGATTCATGACGGACTGGCAGCAGCCGCTCATCGTCGCACTGACCCAGGCCGAGGGCGTTTCGATTGTCCACGAGACCGTCTACGAGAACCGGTTCGGCTTCACCGATGCACTGATCCGCATGGGCGCCAATATCCAGGTCCACCGCGAGTGCCTCGGCAGCGTGCCGTGCCGCTTCGGCCAGCGCAACTTCCTGCACTCCGCCGTCATCTCCGGTCCGGCGCAGCTCAAGGGCACCGACATCGACGTCCCGGACCTGCGCGGCGGATTCAGCCACCTCATTGCCGCCCTGGCCGCCACCGGCACCTCCCGCGTCACGGGAATCGACATCATCAACCGCGGCTACGAGCGCTTTACCGAGAAGCTCGCGGGCCTGGGCGCCGATTTCGACATCACCTCGGCCAAGTAGCGGGGGACCCGTGAAGGAATCGGCCAAGAGCCACGTCACGTTCGTGACAGTCGCCGGGATCATCCGGCCCGTGATGAACCTCCTCATGGGAAAGAAGTGGGAAGGCCTCGAAAAGCTCCCCGCCGGGGGCTTCATCGCCGCGCCCAACCACTGCACGGAAATCGACCCGCTGGTGGTGGGGCACATGCTCTACAACCAGAAACGGATGCCGCATTTCCTCGCCAAGGCCGGCCTCTTCAAGGTGCCGGTCCTTGGCGCCGTCCTGCGCTCCACCAAGCAAATCCCGGTGGAACGTTCGACGACGGGGGCGAACCGTTCGCTGCAACTCGCCAAAGAGATCGTGAACGAAGGCGGGGCGATCATCATCTACCCAGAGGGAACCCTGACCCGGGACCCGGCACTCTGGCCGATGAAAGGGCACACCGGTGCCGCGCGGATGGCACTGGAGAGCGGCATTCCCGTGGTGCCCATCGCCCACTGGGGTGCCCAAGAGGTCTTCCCGCGGTATGCGAAGCGTTTCTACATTTTCCCCCGCAAGACCTCCCGCCTGGTGGTCGGGGATCCCGTGGACCTGAGCGCCTTTGAGGGCCGCTCGCTGGACAAGGCGACGCTCGACGCAGCCACGAATGCCATCATGGACGCCATCACCGGCCTCCTGGCGGGACTGCGTGGAGAACAACCGCCCGCGCAACGCTGGAACCCGGCGGCGCACAACCAGCCAACGCACGGCCGTATAGACCCGGACGTCACAGAGTGACGGCGGATTTGGCGATGTCGGCGGCCCGCGAATCCGGGTCCGCCGCCACAGTGGCCGTCCTGGGGGCAGGCTCCTGGGGCACGACCTTCGCCAAGGTCGTGGCCGACGCCGCCACAGCCTCCGGCGTCGAACGAAATATCCGCCTCTGGGGCCGGCGGCCCGAAGTCGTGGACCAGATCAATACCATGCACCGCAACGAGCAGTATCTGAAGGGCATCACGCTGCCGGCCAGCATCACGGCGTCGAAGGACGTTTCCGAGGTCCTGGCGGGCGCGGAGCTGGTCATTCTGGCCGTGCCGGCACAAACCCTGCGGCCGCAACTGAAGGCCTGGAAGGAGCATCTGGCGCCTGGGGCCGTCGTGGTGTCCCTGATGAAGGGCCTCGAGCTCCACACAGATGCCCGCATGAGCGAGGTCATCGGCACGGAGCTGGACCTGCCCGCGGACCGGGTCGCCGTGGTATCCGGTCCCAACCTGGCCATGGAGATCGCCCGGGAAGAGCCAACGGCATCCGTCGTGGCCTGCACGGAACCGGTCACCGCAGGCTGGATCGCGCGCAGCTGCACCGCGCCCTATTTCCGCCCGTACACCACCAACGATGTGGTCGGCGTCGAAATCGGCGGGATCGTCAAGAACATCATTGCTCTGGCCGTGGGAATCTGTGAAGGCAAGCAGATGGGGGACAACACCAAGGCCTCGGTCATCACCCGCGGCTTGGCCGAAACCTCACGGCTGACCCTCGCCCTGGGCGGCGAAGCCCGGACCATGGCGGGGCTCGCCGGCCTGGGCGATCTCGTGGCGACCTGTTCCTCGCCCCTGTCCCGAAACCACACGGCCGGCAGGCTGCTGGGCAAGGGGCTGACCCTCGACCAGGTCACCGCCGAAATGAAGCAAACGGCCGAAGGCATCAAGTCCAGCCAGGCGGTCCACGAACTTGCCGGAAAGCTCGGCGTCGATATGCCGATCACGGCCGCCGTCGTCGCGGTCCTTGCCGGAAAACTGTCCGTAGACGAACTGGGGCCGCTGCTGCTGTCCCGGGACCTGAAACCCGAAGGCGATTACTGAGAGTGTCAGAGAACAACATGACCACAGACGGCCGTACGGGCCAGCCCAAGCCCCGCGTGGCGGTGCTGTTCGGCGGTCGCTCCAGCGAGCACGCCGTCAGCTGCGTGACAGCCGCCGGCGTCCTGGGAGCCATCGACAAGGACAAGTACGACGTCATCCCGATCGGGATCGCCAAGACCGGCCAGTGGGTTTTGGCGTCCGGCGGAACCGACGAGTGGTCGCTCTCCGCCTCGTCGCTGCCCGAGGTGGCCCCCTCGGCGCAGACCGTGACCCTGGCCGAGATCGGCGGCGAGCACCAGCTGATCGTCGCAGCCCCGAACACCGTCCCGCAGGAGCTGGGCGCCGTCGACGTCGTCTTCCCGCTGCTGCACGGGCCCTTCGGCGAAGACGGCACCATCCAGGGCCTCCTGGAACTGTCCGACACCCGCTACGTGGGCGCGGGCGTGCTCGCGTCCGCCGTCGGCATGGACAAGCACTTCATGAAGGTGGTCTTTGAATCGGCCGGGCTCCACGTGGGACCCTACATCGCCGTGACTGACCGGCAGTGGCGCAACGATCCCGAGACCGTCCGCAAGCGCGTGGACCAGCTCGGCTTCCCGGTCTTCGTCAAGCCGGCCCGGGCAGGGTCTTCCATGGGAATCTCCAAGGTGGACTCCCTCGAGGGCCTCGACGCCGCCATAGAGATCGCCCGCGAGCACGACCCCAAGCTGGTCATCGAGGCCGGCATCACGGGCCGCGAGATCGAATGTGCCGTGCTGGAGGGCCGGGGGACCGATGCTCCCCGGACGTCGATGCCGGGTGAGATCTCCGTCGCGGGCGGCGGCCATGAATTCTATGACTTCAACGCCAAATATGTGGACGACGCCGCAGCCCTCAGCTGCCCGGCCGACCTCCCCGAAGAAGCGATCACCCGTGTCCGGGAACTGGCCGCGGTCGCCTTTGACGCCGTCGGAGGCGAGGGACTGAGCCGGGTTGACTTCTTCTACACCCCTGATGGCGAACTGATCATCAACGAGATCAACACCATGCCGGGGTTTACGCCCAAGAGCATGTACCCGCAGATGTGGAAGGCCTCAGGACTGGGCTACGCCGATCTGATTGACGAGCTGATCCACCTGGCCCTGCACCGCAAGACCGGCCTGCGCTAGAACCGCGCTGCGCTGGAACCGGGCGGGCGCGGATGTGCCTGTCCGGGCCTACTTGCTGGTGGGGAGGTTCTGCAGATCCTCTTGACCCACACATTTCCGGGTTGCCGGGATCTTCAGCGCGGCGGCGGAGAGGTCCGCCAGCACGGTGGCCGAACTGATCTTGTCCGGGTCCATCAGGATCTCCGTGGCCGGTTCGCGGCCGAACGTGGTCAGCGTCCACACGGGGTCGCCTTCCTTGATGACCCAGTCGACGTCGTTGACGCTGACACAGCGGTCGGTCGTGGGTCCGGGAACGTTGACGCCGCAGCGCAGAATCACTTGGGACGGATCGCCCCAGGCCGCAGTGGCCTGTGCGTTGGTCTTCCGAAGCTTGGCATCGCCGATCGCGTCCGGCAGGGCCAGCATCATCGGCGCGCAGGCCGCGTTCGCGGCATCCTTGGCAGGCGTGACGTCGACAACCGGGGAACACGAGGTCAAGGCCAGGCCGGCTGCGGCGGCCGCCACAGTCACGGACAGGCGCGCGGAAACCAGACGGCTGAAAGGGAGCATTGATCCAGCTTATCCCGGTCCGCGTGGCGCTATGGTCCCGGTTTGGAGAGTAAAGGTAGCATCTCTAGGAACAGCCTGACTCTTACCATCGAGTAGACTGGGACCTCGTGCATCAGTGGGGCTCTGCCGACAATGACGTTAGTGTTGGCCGCATAACGCACACCTGATTCAATCTCGCACTGTGGGGGAGGGACTGTCGATGACGTCGTGCAGCCGAAAAAAGTCTATACGAGTGGGGCTGGGAGCTTTGATCCTCGCCGGCTCAGTCATGGGCACGGCGACAGCGGCAAACGCCGCGGTAGCCGTTCCCCACCCTCTCATCCGATTCCTGACCACGACGCCGGATCCTTCGCCCGGCGGTGGCTCCGGTGATCCTCTGCAGCCAGCGGACCCCGCTCCTGAGCCTGCACCTGCTCCCGACCCTGTTCCGGTCCCTCCGGCACCTCTTCCGGAGCCAGCCCCGGCTCCTGCGCCCGCACCAGCCCCGGCTCCTGCGCCCGCACCGGCGCCTGCGCCAGCCCCCGCACCGGCGCCTGCGCCTGCGCCAGCCCCCGCACCGGCGCCTGCGCCCGTGCCTGCTCCGGTGCCAGTACCCGCTCCTGCGGTGGTAATTCCCGCTCCTGTTCCGGTGCCCCCGCCCGTCGTGGTCCCGGTCCCCGAGGAAACCCCCTCGGAAACCCCGACCCCAACACGTACGCCCACACCGGCGCAGTCCACGGCTCCCGCTGTCATCGCGACGCCCACTCAGCCGCCGGTCATGGTGAAGTCCGAAGTTCAGGCCGCCGTGGCCGTTGCTACCGGCAGCCCTCTGGCCGTCCAGGCCATCACTGTGCTGGTCCTGCTGGGCCTTGGCTTTGCCTACTTCCGGTTCATCGGTTCGAAGAAGGCCACCGGCGTTCCCCGCACCGGTAAGTCCTGAGCTCCATGCAGGATGAAGTCCTCGTGGAGTCAACTGCGCCGAAGTCCGTGAGAGGCAACCTGCAGATCACGCTGATCACACACTCCTATTGGCCGGAGCAGAGCCCGCCGCAGCGGCGCTGGACTGCCATGATCAAGGAGTTCACGCACTCCGGCTGGGATGTCGACGTCGTGACTCCGGTGGCGCACTATCCCTTCGGTCGGCGGGCCCTCCCGCGCTGGATGGCCGGAAGGCCGTTCCGGCTGCGCAACGGCCAGTTCACCGAAAAAATCCTCCACGTTCCCTACCTGCGCCACGGCAACTCCCGCGCCGCGCGCCTGCTGGACCAGTGCTACTCAGCCCTCATGTCCGTCCCCGCCGGGATGATGGTCCGCAAGCCCGACGTCGTCATTGTCACCGCTCCGGGGCTGCCTTCGCTGGCTGCTGGCTACGCCCTGGCCAAAATGCGCCGCGTCCCGCTGATCGTGGAAATGCGCGATGCGTGGCCGGACCTGGCCCGCGACGCCCGCCTGGTCCAAGGCAGTGTCAAAAGCGTTGTGGAGCACGTGGTGGACTTTGTCCAGCACCGGGCAGACCTCGTGGTCACAGTGACCGAGGGATTCGCGGCCACGCTGCGTTCGCGCGGAGTCCGCAATGTCGCCACCGTCAGCAACGGCGTGCACCTGGACGCTATTCCGGTCGTAGGGCCGCCTGAACCGGATCGGGACGTCTTCGAAGCCCTGTACCTGGGGAACCACGGCGAGAGTCAAAAACTCGATGTCGCCATCCGTGCCAGTGCACTGGTGGGGGACTCGATGCACCTGCACATGGTGGGCCATGGAACGCAGAGGCCGGCGCTGGAGAAGCTGGCGCGTGAGCTGAAGGCTCCGGTCACCTTCCACCCACCCCTGACCGGCGACGACATGCTGGCACGCTACTCCTCGGCTGACACCTGCATCGTCTCCTTGCGGGATGATTGGAAATCCTTCGAAACCACCGTGCCGTCCAAGACATACGAGGTTCTCGCAATTGGCCGGCATGTCACGGCTGTAGTCAAGGGAGAAGCTGCCCGAATCGTCTCGGACGCCGAGGCCGGGGACATCGTGGCCAGCGATCCGGAAGAGCTGGCGGCACTGTGGCGTGAGCTGGCTGCGGACCGCGGCCGCCTGGTCCGTAATGGCGACAGCCGACAGTGGGTCAAAGCCAACGCCGAGTACGAGCAACTCGCCGGCCGCTATATGGAACTCATCAGCGAACTGCTCGCGGAGGCCAGCACTACCCGATGATGCAACTGCTGAAAAACGTCCGGCTGGCCCAGAGCGTTGTCCGCCAGCACCTGACTGACGATCCCGTCATCTTGTTCCTGCAGCTTTCGCGCAGGCTACCCTCGGCCGTGCTTCCCCTTGCCAAGCGCCTGTGCAAGGTGGCGCCGAAGAACTCCACCTCCGCAGCCGTATTGTTCGCGGCACTCGCCGCAGGTGACGGCACCGACGTCGAACGCCGGCTGCGCGCCGCCGCCAGCGGTTCCGTCGAGGGGGAGCGGGCTCGACGGCTGGCCGACGTCGCCCTTGCCGCCAACCTCCCGGAAACAGCGGATGTGTTTCTGGCCAAGGCAGGCACTGCACGACACGCGAAGCAGGCCCGGGCACGGCGCCTCTGGTACGCCGGGGCCGTTAGCGAAGCTGTGAAGGCGCTCGATGGCGCGGGAGCGGCGGGACAGCGCCAACGTGCCCGCCTGATTGCCGAGGCAGCGATCCTGGCCGACGCGTCGCCGTCGCTGGAGCGCCGACCCTATACGGCGGTTCCCGGCCGGATCCTGCATCTGCTGACAAATTCGCTGCCGCACACCGCCAGCGGCTATGCCCAGCGATCCCATTCCACCTTGCTGGCGCAGCACGCGGCCGGCTGGGACGTACTTGCTGTCACCAGGATGGGCTATCCCGTGCAGGTCGGGAAGCTCCTCGCGAAATCCACGGACACCGTGGACGGGATCCGTTACCAGCGGCTTCTGCCGGGCACGATGGCCCAGAACATTGACGCCCGGCTGCAGCAGCAAGCGGAGGAATTGCTTGCCGTGGCCCTGGACTTCAAACCCAGCGTGCTGCACACCACCACGCACTACGTCAACGGACTCGTGGTGCGGGCAGTGGCCGAGGCCTTAGGGATTCCGTGGGTCTACGAGGTCCGCGGCCAACTGGCTGACACCTGGGCGTCCACCCGCGGGCCCGAGGCCCGGAGCAGCGAAAAGTACAGGATGTTTCAGCGCCGGGAAACAGAAGTCATGCAGCATGCAGATCTGGTGCTGACGCTCGGGACGGCCATGAAGGCCAACATCGTCGCGGCCGGAATTCCAGCCAGCAAAGTCCTGATCGCGCCGAATGCTGTTGGCGGTGACTTCCTTAGCGAACCGCTGGACAAGGCCAGTGCCCGGCGTGAGCTCGGTCTCACAGAAGACGCGCAATTCATCGGCACCGTGAGCAGCTTGGTAGCCTATGAAGGGATTGAGGACCTCCTAGCCGCGTTTGCTTTGCTCGCGGCGGACATGCCTCAGCTCCGTCTCCTCATCGTAGGTGACGGGTCCTCCATGCCATCGCTGCAGAATCAGGCGCAGCGGAGCGGGTACGCAGACCGGATTATCTTCACGGGTCGTGTGCCTCGGAGCCGGACGGCTCTGTACCATCAAGCGCTGGATGTTTTCGTTGTGCCGCGCAAGAACTTGGAGGTGACGCGATCCGTGACACCGCTCAAACCCGTGGAAGCCATGGCCTCCGCACGGCCCGTGGTGGCCAGCAACTTGCCGGCGTTGGCAGAAATCGTCGAGGACCGGGTGACCGGCCTTTTGGCAGAGGCGGGGGATCCCGCCGCCTTCGCCACGGCTATCCGGGACTTGCTTTCGGACCCGGAGCTTTCAGCAACGATGGGAGCTGCCGGCCGGAAACGCGTGTTGCAGGAAAGAACATGGGCCGCCAACGCGGTTGCCCTGGCAAGAGAGTTGGAAATGCTGGGAGTAACTAGATGAGTGTCCAGGAAAAAACGGAAGCGGACCAAAGCGAAGCAGCGCGGCCGGACACACCCGCCACGGTCTCAGTGCCCGTCAACCTTGCCCGGTTGAGCAAGGTGGGGCAGCGGCCCGACTTCCTCGATTACCTGGTCCAGCTGTGGGACCGCCGCAGCTTCATCTTCTTTGACGCCCGCGCACGGGTTCAGAGCGGGAACGACAATAACCATTTAGGCGCTGCGTGGCTGGTTTTGACGCCGGCCCTGAACGGGCTCAGTTTCTATCTGATCTTCGGTGTGTTCTTGGGCACCAGCAAGGGCATTGATAACTTCATTGGCTACTTGATCATCGGCGTCTTTACGTTCTCGATGTCCACTCGGTCCATAATGGGCGGAGCCAAGTCCCTCACAGGCAACACGTCCATGATCCGGGCCTTCCAGTTTCCCCGGGCATCTCTGCCTATTGCGGTCAACGTCAGGGAACTGCTCTCCAACGTTCCAGTGACCATCGTTATGCTGCTCTTCGTCATCTTCACGGCACCCGCCGAGGAAATCACGTGGCGTTGGCTGCTGATCATTCCGGCGATTTTGCTGCAGTTCCTCTTCAATTTGGGGATCGGCATGCTGCTGGCCCCGGTAATCCTCAAGATCCCGGACCTGACACACCTGCTCTCGTTCATCATTCGATTTCTCATGTATGTCTCGGCGGTCTTCTTCGCCGAGGACCGATTCGGGAAATACCCCGCCGTGCGCACCATCATGGATTTCAACCCTATATTTCAGGTGATCAAGGTCATCCGAGACTCTGTTCTTTACGACACGACGCCATCCTGGCGGTCCTGGGCGGTCCTTGGTCTGTGGGCGCTGGGATCGGTTGCCGCCGGGCTCTTTGTGTTCTGGCGTGGAGAGGAAAGCTATGGACGTGTCTGAGGCTTCAGGCGGCTACATCAATGAGCCGACAGTAGTAGTAGACGACATCTCGGTGGTCTACCGGACCAAGAATCAAACGCCTGGGCGGACCAACGCCCGGACCTCGGTTCTGCAAAGACTTCGCGCGCCCCGCCGCGGCGACTCTGTGGTGAAGACCAAGGCGTTGAGCAAGATTTCCTTCGTGGCCAACCAGGGCGACTCCATTGGCGTCATTGGCCGCAACGGCTCGGGCAAGAGCACCCTGATGAAGGTGCTCGCCGGTTTGATCATTCCCGACTCCGGCACTGTTTATGCCGCGAGCAATCCCATCCTGCTGGGCGTCAACGCAGCGCTGATCACCTCCATCTCCGGTGCGCAGAACATTCGGCTCGGCTGCCTCGCCATGGGCATGAGCCACGCCGAGATCGATGCCAAGTTCGATGACATTGTGGAGATGTCCGGCCTGGAGCACGAGATATACCACCCGATGAACTCCTACTCCTCGGGCATGGGCGCGCGCCTCCGCTTTGCCATCGCGGCAGCAGTGGACCCCGAAATTCTGCTCATCGACGAAGCTCTCAATACAGGGGATGCACAGTTCAAGGACCGCTCCAAGGCGCGGATGGAACACGTAACCAACCAGGCTGGAACCGTGTTTGTGGTCAGCCACAGCCTCGGGACGATTACCGGCATGTGCAACCGCGCCATCTGGATCGACAAGGGCGATTTCATCATGGACGGAACGCCCGACGAGGTAGCCAAGGAATACCGGAACTTCATCTGGCGCATCAACGAGGGCAACGCAGACTACGGCCGCAAGATCCGGGCTGAGTTGATGGCGAGCCTCCCCGAAATGCGTACCACGCTGCTGCCCAACGGCTGGAAGCGGTCCAGGTAGGGAATGAGTTTTCGAGACAAGACGGCCTATTGGCGCCGCGCGCTCTGGCACGCCCGCCAGGGCGGCATCGGGCAGGTCAAAAGCTACCTGCACCGCAGCACCACGGAGCGTGACGAGGCCAGCCTTGCAGGCGTCCGCGGTGCGGAAGGTGCTTGGCGCGGCTTGGGTCGCGGCCGGCACCTGATCTTCCGGGAAGCGGCTGTTGACGCAGCGCAGCCACGGAATCCGCACCTGCGCGTAGGCATCATCATGGATGACTTTTCCGCGGCGGCGTTCGCCGCCGAGTGGACCGTCGTGGCGCTTAGGCCGGACAGTTGGGCCCAGCAGCTGCGCGACGAGGCGCTGGGCTTCGTAGTCGTCGAATCCGCGTGGGCGGGCAACGCCGGGCTCTGGCGGGGCAAAATCACGGGCCCGGCGGGTCCCTCGGCGGCCTTCATCGAGCTCGTTGACGGGTGCCGGGCCGCTGGACTCCCGGCTGTCTTTTGGAACAAGGAAGACCCGCCCCACTATGAGGACTTCCTGCCTGCTGCGAAACTCTTCGACCACGTCTTCACCACTGACGCCAACATGCTGCCCCGCTACCGCGAGGATCTGGGCCATGAACGGATTTCCGTGCTGCCCTTCGCCGCGCAGCCCCGCATCCACAACCCGTCCCGACCGCGGCACGGTTGGCACACCCGCGAGATCGCCTTCGCCGGCATGTATTTCGCGCACAAGTACGAGGACCGCCGGCGCCAGATGGAGTTCCTCCTCGGAGCGGCCGTGGACGCGACTGCGGGCAAGCGCCCCGGATTCGAAATCTTTTCGCGCCAGCTCGGCCGGCAGCCGCAGTATCAGTTCCCCGGAATCCTCAAGAAGCACGTTGTGGGCTCGCTGTCCTACAAACAGATGCTGACCGCCTACAAGGCTTACAAAGTCTTCCTCAACGTCAACTCCGTTACGGACTCGCCGTCTATGTGCGCACGGCGGATTTTTGAGATCACCGCGGCCGGATCCTGCGTGGTGTCCACGCCCAGCGCCGCCATCACGGAGTTCTTCCCTGGCAATGAAATTCCCACCGCGGACAACCGGGACGACGCCACGCACCTGCTGAAGGCGCTGACCGCCAACCCGGACTATGCACAGCGCCTCGTCCACAAGGCCCAGCGCAGAATCTGGGCGAAGCACACCTTCAGCCACCGGGCAGAGTCCATCGCGGCGGCAGCGCTGCCCGCGCGGGCCGCCGCGGCACCGCGGGCCCAGGTTTCGGTCTTGGTTTCAAGTTTCCGTCCGCAGCAGCTGGAACACGTCATTGCCGGGGTGGCTGCCCAGCAGGACGTGGATGTCCAGTTGGTCTACCTTGCACACGGGTTTGAGATCGACCAAGTCGCGTTCCGCCGGAAAAGCCTGGAAGCCGGGATTCAAGACGTCGTAGTTCTCCAGGAGCCGCAGCAGACCACGCTCGGTGAGTGCCTCAATTCGCTCGTGGCGAAGGCCGACGGCCGTTTCGCCACCAAATGGGACGACGACGACGTCTACACCTCCTTGTACTTGGGCGACCAGGTCCACGCCATGATGTACTCCGAAGCCGAAGTTGTGGGCAAGCGCGCGCACTACATGCACTTGGCCGGGGCCGGGGCGACCATCCTGCGTAACCCGCAACTTGAACACCGCTACGTCGAATCGGTCTCCGGACCGACGATCTTCGCCGCCACGGACACGTTCAGGCGTTTTCCATTTCAGCCGGTGCCGCGCGGAGAGGACTCGCGTTTCCTGAGCGACGTCATCGAGGCCGGGGCCCGGATCTACTCGGCAGACCGCTTCAATTACTGCCAGATGCGGGGCGCCGACGTGGCCTCGCACACCTGGCCCATTACCAATGAAGAGCTTCTGGCTACTTCAAATATTCAGTTCTTCGGTTCGCCCGAAGACCACATTTTAGTTTAGGGGAGACATGGACGAGACGATTTTTGATGTTGCCGTCATCGGGCTCGGCTACATCGGCCTGCCCACCGCGGCCAGCTTCGCCGCCAAGGGCAAGCTGGTAGCCGGCGTCGACGTGAAACAGTCCACCATTGACGCTGTCAACCGTGGCGAGGTTCCGTTCGTGGAACCCGACATGGGCGTGGTGGTCTCAGGCGCCGTCAGCCTCGGCAACCTCGTGGCCATGGCCACCGTTCCTGCTGCTGACGCCTACATCATCGCGGTGCCTACCCCGCTGGCCGAGGGCAACGGTGCGGACCTGTCCTACCTTCGCAGCGCGGTGGAGGCCCTCGCGCCGAAACTTCGCGGTGGCGAATTGGTGGTCCTGGAATCAACGTCGCCTCCAGGCACCACCGAACGCCTGGGCGCGCACCTCATGGAGTTGCGGCCTGACCTCTCACTCGACGCAGCTCCCGGGAAGAAGCAGGTCCACGTTGTGCACTCTCCGGAACGCGTACTGCCGGGCCGGATCATGATCGAAATGGTCACCAACGACCGCGTGATCGGCGGCCTGACCGAAGAAGGCGCCCAGCTGGCCAAGCGGCTGTACGAGGTCATCTGCCAGGGCGAAATCCTCCTGACGGATGCCACCACCGCTGAAATGACCAAGCTGGTTGAAAACACGTTCCGCGATGTCAACATCGCTTTCGCCAACGAGCTCTCGCTGATTTGTGACAATCTGGGCATCGACGTCTGGAAACTGATCGAGCTCGCGAACCACCACCCCCGCGTGAACGTTCTGCGCCCCGGCCCCGGCGTCGGCGGCCACTGCATCGCCGTAGACCCCTGGTTCATTGTGGACGCCGTCCCGGAGCACTCCGGGCTGATCCGGACGGCGCGTGAAGTCAACGACTCCAAGCCGCACCACGTAGTCCGCCAGGCCGTTCAATCCCTGGCCGATCAGCCTGGCGCTACTGTGGCTGTCCTGGGTTTGGCATTCAAGGCGAACATCGACGACGTCCGCGAGTCGCCGTCGGTGACGATCGTCCAGGAACTGGTCCGGCAGCTGCCGGACAGCACCATCCTGGTGGTGGACCCGAACGTTGAGGAACTCCCCGCCGCCCTGGCGGCCTCCGGGCTCTCCCGCCTCCATGGCATGGAAGAGGCCGTAGCCGAGGCAGATCTGGTGATGCTGCTGGTGGACCACGACGAATTCCTGACTCTGGACTCCGAAGCGCTGGCGGGCAAGCAGGTCATTGACACCAAGGGCATCTGGAACCAGCTGGAGTTTGCAGATTCCAGCCGGCCGCACACCCCCGTGGGAGCAAGCGTAGGTGGATAGGGGAAGTCACGCAGTGGCGGCGTCCATTGAAGAGGAGCTGCGTGAGGCCGGCTTTGCACTCAAGGCCCTGCACACGCCGCGGCAAGAGACCCCCCTTGTCCGGATCCTGGTCCGGGCCGCGAAAGCCACGGATCTGGAGATTGCAGGGACCGTCGCCTCGCTTTTCGGCTCCGCCTGCCAGGACTTCGCCGTCGACATCCTCGTGGCGGACGGCGGGCGGCCAAAGCTGGAAGAATGGCTCGCCACCGACCGCCGCTTTTCGTTCCTCGGGGGCGACGGGGAACAACCGGCCGAGGCGGCCTACACGCTGGTCCTCAACGCTGGCACGGCCTTGGGCATGCACTCGCTCGAGGCGATGATGGAGACCCTGCGTCACACGCAGGCATTGGTCCTCAGGGCGCTGGTGGACGGGCAGCCCGGTGCAATAGAACTGTGGCAGACGGCCACCCTCCGGGAGCTGTCAGAATCCGGTGATCCCGAGAAGTCAGCGCGCAGCGCCGGCGGCGAACGCTGGGTCTCCGGCAACGCCCTGGGCCTGCACGACTTCCGGCGGCCCAAACCCAAGCTGCACCTACGCAAGGGGGCCGCGGCAACCCTGGACCTCAACATCGTCGTCCGGGACCTGGCTGACAGCGCCACCCGCCACGACTATGAGCAGCAGATCCGGCACCTTGAAGCCCGACTCAGGAAGTCCGAAATCGAGCGCCGCCGCTTGGAGCAGGGCCTTGCCCCAAACCGGGGTCTCTCACGTGCCCGCGCCATTGCCCGCAAGGGCCCGGCCTACATCTTGGGCCGGCTCAAGGTCCGCGCCGGGCGGGCCGGGAGCTAGGCGCATGCAGATCAAGAGCGTCCTGGTCAGCTCCACGGACCACTCCATGGCTGAGCTGGCACTGGATCTTGGGCTGGACTACGCCCGCACGGACTGGGAACACCGTGATCCACGGACCTGGGCGGAGTGGCAGCACGCCGTCTCCGCGGATCAACTGTGGTGGGCCAACTACGTTGTGCGCGCAGAGTCACTGGCCCACGCCCGGGCGCTCCTTCCCCTGTTCCGCAGCGAGGGACGGGCGCAACGCTTTGTGCTGGTGATCCCCGGATTCTTCCCGGCGGCCGATCTCCCGGTGTGGACCCCGCGCAGCCTCCAGGTCAAGGCCGGCACCAGCGCGCTCACTGTGCCCGGGCTGGGTTTCGCCGTCGTGGTTGAAGGCGGCAAATGGGTGCACGTGCATGCCGCCGCCCTGGCCGCGCTCGGGTGCTGTGCACCTGCTGCGCCGCGACCGGTACTTGGCGGACTGCGGGTCGGCATCACCGAGCCCGGAGACAGTGCCTGGGTCGCCGGCGACGCCCTGGCCAGCCTCATGACGGAGCAGCTCCTGAATCCCGAGCCGGATGACATCTATTCAGTCGACGTGCTGGTGGGGCCCGGCGAACTCACAAGGCAGCTCAGCGAGCAAACAGCAGATAATCCTGGACGCGTCACCCCGCCGGTCTGGACACCGCCGGGGACGGTCCTGCCCCCGGTCGATACCGCCGTCGTCTCGCCCATGGGCTTTCTGCCGTATGCCGAGAAGCCGACGCGCGCACTTGATCCGGGCGAGCTCGGCCGCGGGGGAGAGCTGAGCGAAACCGCCCTTACCGCTTTGCGCCCTCACAAGTACGTTGAGGTAGACGGCACCCGCTTTGGCAGCCTGGACTGGCCGTTGGCGCGGCGCCTGAGCCAGCTCGCCGTCGCCGGCGTACCGCTGCTGGCACGGGATCTGGCGCCGCCGGTGCGTTCCCTGCTTGGGGATCGTCTGGTGCACTGCATCCAGGCCTTCGACGCGGGCGATCCCGTGGTGGCGCGGGAATCGAAGTCGATCGAATTGCGACGCACGGCGCTGGACCTCTACAGCCCGAAGGCCGTTTGGAACACCGTGCTGGGCCAGCTTGGCAAGCCCCAGTTTCCCGTGCCCTCCGTGAGCGTGGTCCTGGCCACCCGCCGGCCCGAGAAGTTGGCGTCGGCCCTGGAACAGCTGGCACGCCAGAGCTGGGACGCCTTGGAAGTAGTGGTGGTACTGCACGGATTCGACGCCGAGCTGCCCGAGGTCCGGCGTGCCGTCGAGGCCTATCCCGGCGAGCTGCAGCTGCGGTCCGTTCCTGCTGACACGATTTTTGGCCAGGTGCTCAATGCCGGCGTCCGCGCTGCCAGCGGCGATCTTGTCTGCAAGATGGACGACGACGACTGGTATGGCCCGCACCACCTGCGGGACCTGGTTCACGCCAAGGACTTCAGCGGTGCCACCCTGGTAGGGGCACAAGTGGAATTTGTGTACCTTGAGAGCCTGGACATCACCACCCGCCGGCCGCCACTCGGTGAGCAGTACTCGGACCATGTTGCCGGCGGCACCATGATGCTCGGCCGCGAAGAGCTTAGACAGCTGGGAGGATGGCGGCCGGTCCACCGCGCCGTCGACCGATGCCTCCTGCAGGCCGTCCAGGCAGCCGGAGGACTCATCTACCGCTCCCACGGCCAGAACTACATGATGCAACGACACTCCGGCGCCGATTCACATGGCGGCCACACGTGGAACCCGGACGACAGCATATTCCTGCAGAGCGTGGCAGAGCAATGGGACGGCTTCCGGCCGCCGCCGCAGCTCAGCGTGGAGAGGAAAGCCAAAGGTGCCCGCGACCAAGCCTTCCGCAGCCATTTTTCGGATATCTCCCGCTAGAAGCCACTGCCAAGCCAATCAACAACTCGATGCCACCTGGGGAATAATTTGAACGTCAAACAGCTCCTCCGCAGAGCCAGGAAGCTCTCCCTGAGGAAGAAGGCCGCTGCGGCGGGGCTGGCTGCTCTGTTCTTCACGGTTCTCGCGGGCGCCTACTTCCGCTCCGGATTCATCCTCCTCCCGGCTCTGGTACTGATGCTTGTGGCCGTGCTGGCTGGAGTGGCGAAGATGGACACTGCGTTACGGCAGGCACGTCGAGCAGCAAAAGTGTCCGCTCTGCTACCGGTCCCCGCCCCGCAGCCGGCAGCCGAGGGTGTGGGACCTGCCCATTGGTGGGGAACGAAATCAAACATCCCGCCCGCCAAACTGTCTCAGCGGCTGACGAAGCTCCGCTCCTTCGACGGCCGGGACGTGCTTGCCCGAAGCGTGACATCAGGTCGCTTGGACTGGCAACAGATGGAACATACCCTTGAGCTGTTCCGGATGGGAGGCCAAGCACAGGACTCGATCCTCAACGTGCTCGACTCGACTGCCAAGGGCAGACTCCTGGTTCTGGCAGACACCTGCTACCGGCAAAACATCCGCCAAGACGACATCCTTAACGCCGCCACGATCTATCAGTATGTCTACGGCAAACTGGGTCCGAAACACTTCCAGGGCAAACGCCGGGGTGAGTTCTTCCTTGACGCTCTGGCACAGACGGGACGCGGTGACCAGACCCTGGAACTCGAGGGCCTCTGTGACGCGGAAAACAAGAATCCGAACGATCTCCATCTCTACAGGGCCAACGCAAGAAATCCTTTCCGTGACTCGTCCCGCACGGTAGACGAATGGCTGGCGGAGATCAATGCCATGTATGAGGCCGCTGGCCTCGCACCAATTCGGCTCAAAGACTGCGCTGAACCGGCCTTCCTCCGGCTGTCCGCGGATCCCGTACCGGCTATGACCGAAGGGCCGCTGGTAACGATCGTGATGCCGGTCTTCCGCCCTGACGCATTTACCGATCTCGCGATCGAGTCCGCGCTTGCTCAGAGCTACCGGAATATCGAGGTCATCATCGTCGATGACGGTTCGGGGGACGTTCTTGCGGACCGGCTTGAGAAGTGGGAACTTGCCGACCCGCGCGTAAAAGTGCTACGCAACACGCCAAACTCGGGAGCATACACCTCCCGTAATATCGGATATTCAACGGCCACCGGCGAATTCATTACCATCTTCGATGGAGACGACTGGCAGCACCCCCAAAAAATCGAAATGCTGGTAGCGGTGGCCGTCCGGCAGGAGGACCGCCGGCTGGTTTCGGCACCGTGGTCACGCGTGGGCGAAGACTTGATGTTCCATTACCGAGGCTGGAGGGGAGCCTATGTGACTCCCGCCCACGTCTCAGCGATGTTTCCTGTCAGCATCATCAAGGAGCGATTGGGCTACTGGGACACCGTTCGAAAAGCGGCAGACACCGAGTTCATTCTTAGATACCAGCTCCTGGTGAACGACAAGGAAGTCCTGGAAGTCACCCAAGCACCCCTGACGCTTTCGCTGGTGGGCTCCACCAACCTGTCAATGGACGACTTCCGGATGGGCTACCGCTCACCCGATCGGGTGGCCTACCGGGCCGCCTACGAACACTGGCACCGCCAGATCCGCCACGGCCACCACAGCGGCTACTTGGACTTTCCCCCTGGTCGGCGTGCCTTCCCCGCGCCGGCCAGGTTTCTGCCCGCCCGGCCAGAGCCGGTTGAACTCGACGAGCTCTTCGTCGGCGATTTTGGCGCCCCTAGGGAGAGCGCTCCGGCTATGTGGCGCGACATCGACGAAGCTCGATCGGCGGGACGCCGAGTCGGGATGATGCATGTTCCCAGCATCCTGAACACGATCTCGTTCAACACATCCTTCAGCGAACAAATGCTTGACGAGTTCGCTGCGCAACGGATCACGCGGGTGGAACTGACGGACGATCTCCATTCCCGGATCGTCAACGTCTACGACCCCACAAGCTTCCAGTTCACGCGCGAATTGCGGGGCGGCCACACAGCGGACACTATAATGGTTCGAGCTTCCGAACCTCCCTTCAACCCGCATACTGGAGTTCACACATATGCCGTCACGACCGTCGCCCGCAACCTTGGCACGATCTTTGGCGGAGCTGTTCAGTGGACCTCCGAGGACCCTGACGTGGCTGCCGTCCTGGAGCGGACCATTGGCAACCCGGCTCCGACGGAAGTTCCGGACAGCGAGGTTCCGAAGTTCCTGGCGACTGTCAACCAAGGCTAGGAACGGGCCGCTGGTGGTTCCAGCCCCTGGCACAACGGCCGCGCGAGCCAACCCGATCGACTGGAACCATGTCGATGATTGGGATTCGGACAATCACGTCGCCAAGCTCACTGCAGCGCCCGGGGCATCCATCACTTCACTTCCGGAGCAGGATACACACATCGTCTTTGAGCCGGCACTTCGCGATGGACTGCCACTTAGGATGCTCTTCGAGCCGGCGAACAGCGAGACGCTGGTGATTTCACTGCACGGGGCCATGAACCGTGGTCGGTTCAGGATTCCCCGGTTCGAATGGCGGCGTACGCTTAACCGTCTCGACTCGGCCAGACTTTACCTCTCCGACAGTACGCTCGAGATCAACGGCTCCCTGGAAATCGGCTGGTACATCGGCACGGAAGGCCAGGATCTCATTGCCGACTATGCGGCAGTGGTAAACCAGATTATTGCCGCCGGCGGCTACTCAAGGGTGGTTTGCGTCGGCAGCAGTGCGGGCGGATATGGCGCACTTGCCTTGTCCCGCCGGATCCCCAACTCCGTTGCCGTAGCATTCTCGCCCCAGACAACCATTGGCGGCTATCACTTGGCTCAACGAAAGGCGTTAGCATCCGCCGCCTTTCCCCGGCACAAGACCTATGAGCAGGTCGAGAACGATTTCGGAACCAGAATCAATTTGCGCAAATTGTACCAAGAAGTGCGCCCGGTTAATTTTGTGCATTTTGTTCAAAACACCGGTGACCAGTTTCATTTTGAGGCCCATTATGTGCCGTTCGCCTTGGCGAACGGCGTCAATCCGGACAAGGGCGGCTTCAACCCGCGACGGCGAGTAAATTTTGTGGCTGAGCGCTACGAAAACGAGCATGCACCTCCCGCCCTGGGATACTTCCTCGACCACATCCAGCAGGCGCATTTGAACTTCTACGGCCGAGAGCTTCCTCTCATGCCCCCCGATCCGGTACGTGACGCAGAACTAGGACCACGATGACATTACTGCCTGCCCCTCCCGCGGACGCGGATCTGGACCGCCTGATGTACAGGTACGGCTTCGTGGTGTCTAAGTCCCCGGCTGAAGCTCCTTCGCTGGCCGGCTGGAAGACCGTGCCCGTGGGAGATGTATACCTGACGGTGCATCCGGAGACCCGGTTTGTCACCGCCGTCGCGGATGGGCGGCATCTCGCGCTGGTGGGACAGGCTTTTGACCCGGAAAAAGGAATCTATCTGGAGGGCGATGTCCTGGCAGCTCTCTTGGACGCCGTAGCCAGCGACGAAGATTTTTACGCCGTTCTCGACCGGCTGGCGGGTAGGTTCGCGCTGATTGTCCAGACGGACGGCAGGACCGAAATCTATCAGGACGCCATGGGGTCCAGATCGGTCTTTTACTCCACAGCCGGGGCGCCCATTGCGGCGTCACACGCCGAGATCGTGGCCGATTTGATCGGCGCGCGCTTCGCGGACTTCTTCGTGCCTTTTCTTACCTCGCGAAATTACCAGCAGCGGGATGTGAAGTACCTGCCCGGCGTCGCGACGCCTTACGAGCACGTGGTTCAGCTGACACCGAACACCAAGTTGATCATGCCGCACCAAACGGTCGAACGCTTCTGGCCGCGGGAAAACATCGGAATGCAGACGACAAATGAGGAAGCAGTTGCAGCCTTAGTGGCGCACCTGCACGGTCTTCGCTGGTACTTGGCGATCAACGGACTGCGCCCTGTGCTGGGCTTGACGGCAGGCACGGACAGCAGGGGGGTCTTTGCTGCCACGAAGGACAGCAATCCGGTCATCTTCACCTACGTACGCAGCGAAGCGGCCACCATGACAGGCTCACCGGACGCCCGTATGGCGTCGGAGATCGCTGGAGCCTATGGGCTGGAAGCGCAGGTCTGGCCCATCCACAACCGCCTCACACTCAATCAGACGGACGACGCGCTATCCGAGGCGTTCCGCCGGGCCACCGCCTATTATCGAGGGCCCGGCTCGCCATGGCTCGGGCGCTTGGCGGCGACAGGGGAAAAGGTGCGGGACGGGCTCTTTATCCGCGGCTTCGGCGGGGAGGTGATGCGTGGCTTCTACCAAAGCCAGGACAAGCGCATTACCAAAGTCAACGTCCAGCAACTTTCAAATGCCTATGATGTCAACGCCGGCTCGCGCATCACACGGGGCTTTTTTGAGGACATGATGAGCCGGGTGTCGTTCACAGCGGACTCGCTCAAAGGTTACGACCCGAACGACATTTTCTATTGGGAGCACAGGATGGGAACCTGGGGGAGTGTGTCCATGTCTGAGGCCGATCTGGCTATGCCATCGATGGTGGCGTACAACTCCCGTAATCTCTTCAAGACGTTTATGGCGCTGCCGGAGGCGGTGAGGGCCAGCAGGTCGGCCTTCGAGGTGGCCACCCTCGAGTTGGCCCCAGCCTTGAAGGATATTTCTTCCTAGGCCGGAAATGTCCGTTTCGAGACGCAGCGGCGTCTCGAAACGGACATGACTAACGGTGACTGGGATACCGTCGTAGTCCGCTCAGAGTGAGGCGTAGAGCCGGCCGGTGCTAGTCAGGCTGCCGTCCGTGTTGTACAGGGCAGAAGACCCCATTACCGGGTCACTGATGGACCGCGTCTTCCACGCGAATCGCTCAACGAACGGCAGCTGTCGCATTCCGGCTACGGTTGCCCGCATGAAGTCGTTGGTCTGGGTCCTGCTGTAGCGGCTGGGGCGGGTTGACGTGGCGCTCCAGTCCGCTACCGCATACTCGGTCACCCACACAGGCTTGCCGTACTTTTCATGCAATGCGGTGACCTTGTTCAGGAAGTCCTGAGCGTTGGGCCACGCATAGCAATGCATGGTCACGAAGTCGACGCGGAGTCCACGTTTCTTGGCCTTGGACATAAATTCCTCAAGCCACAGGCTCGAGGGCTTAGCTGTCGCTGGCGACCCCAGCCTCAGACCGGTTGCCTGAAGTTTGGGCCATAGGCTGATCGCTTGGTCCACAGTCATGTTCGCCTGGGACCGGACGTCCGGCTCGTTAAACCCCAGAAGATGCTTGGACTTCGTGAGCGGCAACTGGCTGGTGGCGTACTTGATGGCTCCCTGATCCAGGGATTTTGCGCTCCGGATCATGGGCACAAAGCCTGGCGTGGTGGTCACGGTGTATTTGGAGCCCCAGGAGTAATACCAGCTAAGATTTAGGCTCCTAATCTGCCGGAGTGCCAAAGCATCAGTACCTGCGTGGCTAACGCCCTTCAGCGCTTTGACAGCCGGGAGCACCGTTGGGGACATTGCCATGCCGGGCTGTAGAAGGGCCGCCTGCGCTGGGACGGCGTTGGCCGCGAGGAGTGCGCCGGGAGCCGCCATTGCGGCGAGGGGGATCGTGAGAAACTTACGGCGCTCCATAACGACCTTTCTGAAATAGTTGGCTGACGCTTTTAGTGCGGCGGAGGCTGCGCCGGTGGATCTCCGGATTTGCGTGACGCACAAAGGGTAGGGCGAGAAAAAAATAGCACGGTTGGCTCAGCCTAAAGTGCGATTCGAACGCAGGATTGGCGCAGTTTTTGGCCTGGCCATTATCTATCCGATCCAGCCCCGGGGGTTTTCATCGTTTTGGCTTCGCGGGGGTTTGTTCAAAAGCTCAAATTTGCCGTGGCGAGGAAAGTCTGGTATCAGGGCTCAATTTGTCCCGGTCGTGATGGGCTACGACTTTTGATGCTTATCCGGATGTCAGGAGTATGTCGACACTTCCCCGTGGCCGCGAATACTCTCGGGCAGCGCCGGCTTTGGTAGCATTGCCTGTGGCTCCCTTGCCCCATGGCACCTCACGCTTGTGGTTCCCGCGCCCCCGATGGCACCTCACGCCTGTGGTTCCGCGCCCCCGATGGCACCTCAAGAGATCGCAGGTTCATGAAGTTCAAGATTGTCAATTACCAGGCCCACCGAATCAGCGGTTGGGTGTACGAGCCCGACGCCGATCAGGGAACGACGGTGTTGGACCTCGTGGTCAACGGGGAGACAGTCTCCTCGTTCACTTGCAACATCTTCCGGGACGAACTCTCGGCTGAGGAGTTCAGCACCCGAAACGTTGGCTTCCTTGGCAATTTGCCTCCGCAGTTCTGGACCGGTGATGAGCACGACGTCGCCCTCATCCACCGGGGGACAGGCAATGTCCTCAGGCAAAAAGGGATCAGTACATCTGATTCCAGGATCGCGGGCACGGAGCTCAGCGCCGACTTCATGGTTACTCCGCAGGGCCAAGTGGCCGGATGGGCAAGCGCTGAAAATCGTCCGGCATACGCCAGAGTGACCGTGGACGGAACTGTCATCCACCAAGGGAAATCCGACCGGCGTGTCCTCCCCTGGAAGCGCGACACGGTGCAATTCGACGCCCCCTTCGGCTATATGCACGGCATCCAGATTCCTGCGGATTTCTTCGACGGGCAGGCCCATCGGGTCCAGATACACGCCGGTGGCGAGCCGCACACGCCGGTGCTGGTGTTGGACCAGACGCTGGAGCTCGCGGCAGAGCACAGTGACGCCGCAGCTCGCGAAGCACAGCGGCTGCAGCATGGTGCACCCGGAACTTCCTCCGCGTGGCTCAAGCCCGCACGGGTTCGCTCCGAGATGAGCGTGGCTCGCGTGGCACTGACGGAATGCTATGTCTCGATTGCTTTGTCGGGGGAGTCCCGTTACCGGCGGCTGGTCCTGCGACTGGGTGAGGCGGAAGTGACCCTCACGGCACTGACTGAGCCTTCCGAGAACACCCCCGAGTCCGGTGAGATCCAACGGTATGCCGGTGAAATCCCACTTCAAGGCAGAATCGCTGACTCCATTCCGCTGTACACCCCGGGTGCCGAAGTTGGTGGCACCTACGATCTCCGTCTGGGAGATGTCACGGGCCGCAGGCCCGCGGGGCTTCCCGAGGCAATCATTCAGGACGCAGGCGGGGAGTTCGTGCTCTCAGGGACTGTTCTCGACGGGGGGATGTTCACCGGGTGGGCATTCCACACGGCCGATCTCGATCTCCCCGTAGAGCTCGTCTTGCGTGAAGTAACCGAGGCGGAAGAGACGGAGCTCAACCGGTCCTCGGCTGTCTTGAAGAACAAGGACGCCAAGCTGCAGCATGGCATCCGCCGAGCGGGGTACGCGCTGGCGCTGCCTTCCTCGGTTCTTGGGCTCCGTGCTGCCCATCTACGCCTTGTTGCCGTCCACCCGCAGGGGGAGTGGGTGCTCTGGGAGGACCGCGCCTTCTTGGCAACCGACAGCTTCTTGCTGGCTCAGGCGCTGCAGGCGTCATCCTCAATGTACGCAACTGAGCTTCTTCGCAATGCTAGGCGGGCTGGCCGCCGGGAATTTGTTGAGACTTTTCTGGGGACGTACCAGCAAGCCCGGACGGACATCAGCCTGGAAGCGCTCGAAGCAGCGATTTTCTCCCAAAAGCAGGGCGCCGGCGCTGTGCTGGAGCCCGCGCGAGGGGCGATCTGGTATTGGGTCGAGGAGCTGCGCGTCAATCCCGGCCGGCTCCAGTGGTTCACCGCTAACGCGATCCGCAATCGCACTGGTGGAGCCCGCGATGTCCTCGCTTACGCTGCCTCAAAAGGCCGCTACGACTTTGGCCAGCTTCATGGGGTCCTGGAGTCCTGCCGCGCACAACTTTTCCGGGAGTCCGCTGCCGGGATGTTGCGCGATGATCATTGGAAATCCGGTGTGCTCGCCATGGCCCGGTTCCTCTATGCCGCTCCTCGAGATCAGACGGACCAGCTCGATGCGCTCACGCTGTACTCCATGCTCGAAGAGTGGCGGGGCCTGAAGGACATTGCCGGCGTCGACCGCGCCTTTTATGGTGACCTCCTTCGGTGGCGTGGTGATTTCGCAGAGTCGTGGAGGGTGCTCACAGCAGAAGATTCCGATGTCGAGCATGACTACTCGCAGAACCTCTTGGCGCTCAACGCGCTCAATCCCCGCGTGACTCGGGTGCCCGGTAACGCCGACGCCTGGCTGGCCGGCTTGAACGAGCTGCTCGAAGAGGGCGGGGCCGCCCCGATCTCGATGCAGGACGGCGGCGTTAGCTTTTACAACGTCACCACGGACCTGCCCCCAGCGGCTGAGGACCCGGACGCCCCGCTGGTGACCGTCATCATGCCGATATACGAACCCAGCGCCGCGACCAACACCGCGGTGGATTCACTCTTGCGGCAGACCTGGCGCAAGCTTGAGATCATCATGATCGACGACTGCTCACCCGAGCAGGACGCCGACGGCCGGCCCACTCCGTACCGGCAGCAGCTGCAGGACCTTGCCGCCCGCGACCCCCGCATTCGTCTGGTGCTCAATGACGTGAACCGTGGCTCCTATTCCGTGCGCAATGATGCACTCGACCTGGCCACCGGCGAGCTGATCACTGTGGCGGATAAGGACGACTGGCACCACCCGCAGCAGATCGAGCTGCAGGTTCGCGACTTCTTGGCGGCCCCCGAACGCGTGGCGAATATGACCAATTGGGTGCGCGTGGACGAGCACCTTACTCTGGTGCTGCGCTCCGCCACGGGACGGGTGGTGTACCCATCCATGGCCTCATTGATGTTCCGTCGCGACCCAGTGCTGACGGACCTCGGCTACTGGGACACCGTCCGTAAATCCGGGGACTCAGAGTTCAAGAGCCGGATCGAGAACTACTACGGCACCGCCGTGCAACCGATTACCACAGCGCCCCTGGCGTTCGCTCTCATGGACGGCGCGAACCTGACCCGTGACGACATGGGTGTGGGTTACCTTGCTCCGGAACGCCGGGCCTACCTTCGTGGCTACAAGAGTTGGCATCGCGAGATTCGGGAATCTGGCGAATCACCGTACATGCCGAAGTCGCCAGACGCGCGGCGCTTCGTCGCCCCGGCCGCTTACCTGCCAGGGGCGCGCTCGGAAGGGCCGGCACAGTACGACGTGGTCTTCGCGTCGGAGTTCGGCTTCCTCGCCGGCAACTCCACTTCGCTCTTCAATGAGATCTCGGTCTGTCTGAACGCTGGCCTCCGGGTCGGTGTGATCCCGATCCAGAACGGCCTGATCCCGTCCGCTTCCAGGCGGCAGTTCAGCCGCAAGATCGATGACCTGGTCCTGACGGGCCAGGTGGACCGGCTGTCCCTGGGCACCGCAGCTGAGACTGATCTTCTTATCGTGCGGTGGCCCACCGCGCTGCAGGTGGCGCCGGACGTGCCCGCCAGGCTGAAACCCAAGAAGGCCGTCATCGTCTCCAATCACCCGCCGTTCGAACCGAGCGGGGAGCGGCGCAGCTATGACATCGGCGTTGTCACCCGCAACGTCGAGGCGCTATTCGGCGTCCGGCCGCTCTGGGCTCCGCAGAGTGAGCAGATCGGCGCTATGATCGCGCCGCTCATGCCGGCCTCAGACCTGACAAGCTTCTCCTGGAAGGGCATTATCGAGCTCAAAGAGCAGGCGACCCACAACCGCTACCGGGCGGGCCGGCCCACCATTGGGCGGCATGCGCGCGATGACGCCGCAAAGTGGCCATCTGACCGGCAGGTCTTTAAGCAGGTGTACCCGGCTGACGGCTCCGCGGATGTCTGCATACTTGGCGGCGCCAAGGTGCCTGTGCGGAAGGGCTTCCTCCCGCGGAACCCTGCCTGTTGGGAGATCTTTGTCTTCAACGAGATCAGTGTTGAAGAATACCTGTCCGAGAAGATCGACTTCTTCGTCTACTTCCACAGCGACGGCTGGCTTGAAGCCTTCGGCATGGCAATCCTTGAAGCCATGAGCTACGGGGTGGTGTGTGTCCTGCCACGCCACTTTGAACCAGTGTTCAAAGATGCGGCAGTCTATGCTGAGCCGGACCAGGTCAAGAATGTCATCAACGAGTTGTGGGATTCGCAGCGCTATGCGCAACAGCAGCAGCGCGCAGTCCGTTTTATCGAGCAGGAATGTACTCCGGAGGCCTATCTGAGGCGCTTGTCCGGTCTGGGCGTGGAAGTAGAGCAGAATGAAAGCTAAGAAGACATCGATCAAGCATCTGGACAGCGTCCCGCGCCATGACTGGGAGGGCCCGGCCGGCCTCGACGTCCAGGAGCGCGGCCTCTACACAGAGCGCTTCGAGGGTGAGCAGTTCGATTTCATCTTCGACCCCAAACCTGAGACGGGGCGCCTCATTGTGTTCTTCTCGGGAGATGCCCGACGAAGCACGTTCGAGCCGCCCGTATTCCAGCGCTGGAGCTGGGCTTCCAAGTTCCCTGCCAGCTGCCTTTACTTCTCAGACCCGGCGCTCTACCACCACAGTAATCTCGGGCTCGCCTGGTATGCCGGCAACAGCCAGGGCGACTACCTTGCGCACATAGCCGAGATCGTGGCTTCAGTCGCGAACACTATTGGCGCCGGCGAGGATCAGGTCTTCTCCTATGGGTCCAGCGGCGGAGGGTTCGCTGCGCTGCGCTTCGCGCGTTACTACCAAGGACTCCGGGTGATCGCGGTTAACCCGCAGACGGATTTGTGGAAGTATCCCGTCAAGTGGACAAAACGCATGTCGAAGGTCTGCTACGGCTCAGATGATCTTGGGGGGGTCCCGCAGGACCAGCAGTATAAGTTCTCAGCCCTAGATCCCGATGTGACGGCGGGAGCTCGCAGTATCTTCCTCGCTCAGAATGTGCAGGACACTGACCACTATGAGAACCACTTCACGCCCTTCAGAAATTACTTGGAGTCCTCGGTCCATGCAGAGAAGCTCACGATCTGCGAATTCTCTGATGAATCTGGTCATGCCGGCGCAGAAAACCAAGAGACCTTTGACGAGATACTGATCCACTTGAAGTAGAGGCACCGTCTAATACTTTCACTAGTGATATCGAGGGAATGACAATGTCTGATCGACTAATTGAGAAGGTAGCTGTGGGCTTAAACCTGGCGGACCTAACGGGATCCTCCGACGATGCCTGGAAAGCCGCGCTCAAAAAGACGTCCCACGCGTGGGTTAAGCGGGACATGTCGCAACTCGCAGACATCCAGGTGGCACTCGAGGAGGAGCCAACGACCTACGCAGTTGTGGTCTACCAAAGTCCCGTAGAGCAGTTGGTCGAAGCCCTCCTGAAAGGGGAGGAGCCGGAGCAGGCCATGGCCGAATGGCAGGATTTCGCGGGTTCGCTCCTGGAGTTGCACGAAAGGTTCCCGCACCGGGTGTCACTCGGCCCTCGTCCTTCATCACCTGCCGGCCTTGACAACCTCGTCGATCACGTCGCCCGATCAACAAATCTTCCGCTGAAACTTTCAACCGACACGAAACCCAGTGTGTGGACCTCGGCCCAGGACCGAGATCCAGAAAAATATGGAATGCAGCTGGCCGCACTTCAACTCTTAGATCTCCCTGGAGCGAAAGTGCTGGCAGAGCAACTTGAAGTTACAAGTGTCGGAGCGGTAGAGAAGCCGTCCAACCCTGATCTAATTGCGGAATTTTTGACGTCTCGCAGCAGGTTGCTTCAGGATCGTGCAGAGTATATAAAGTTGCGAGCAAATAATCGTGATCAAAAGAAGGAATTAGACCGCATCAGGAAAGAGAACGCCCTCCTAATTCCTCAGCTTCACCGTACGCAGGAAGAACTTGAGAGCGCGCTTCTCGAAAAACAGTCTCTGATGGCCAAGGTCCATGAAATGCGCAAGGGCCGGGTCTACCGCAAAGCCAAAATCCAACAACTCGAACGTGAGCTAGAAGAGCAATCCGGAAAGCTCGAATGGCTTCGTTCTGTCCGTGATCAGCACCGTAACTCAGCAAGGGAACTGCGGGTCGAACAGAAACAGGCAAACGCCGCTATACGCTCACTAGAAAAGCAAGTTGAGATGCTGAGTGCGGAGTTGAAATCCATCAAAAGCTCCCGGTCTTGGCGGTACACGAGAGTACTTCGCCAGATCGACGGTGCCCCAGACCGCCGAGTTTGAAGAGTTCACGCATTGTTCGACGCTATTGAGCCCGTGCGACTCTGTGCCGCCGGGGGAAACCGCTATGAGCTCATGGACGCCCTGCAGGGGTGACTACCCGGGGGGTCTGCATGCCTCGGCGGTTAAGATCATCGACCTCGAGATCCAAAGGTCGTTGCGCGCCGTGTAGTGCTGGTTTGAGACGAATTTTCCTACGAGTACAGGACTAACGATTTGATGAGTGTTTTCGCAGGTAAAGACGGACTTAAGGCTGCAAACATTGCCCACCGTCAGGGTCACTTCGACCAGGCCGGTGTGCTGTACGCGGAGGCAATGCGCCGGCTCCCAGCCCTCCGCGATGCTGTGGAGTTCAATATGAAACTCATGGCGGCCAGGGGATGGCGGGGTACCGGCCTGGATAGGTTCGAGCAGGCTGTGCACCAGCCTGGCGTCTACTGGCAGCGTCTCGCACTCTTGATGGACGCAGTCAACTTTCGGGCTGAGCACCGCAGCGCGGTCGATCGCAGTGAGACGACCATCGACAAGATTCTCGGGCAGTCTCTACTCAACAGAGAAGTCTCGGGGAACCACAAAGTTTCTGTGATTATGCCGACGTTCAATCGGGTAGAAATAATTGCAGACAGCATTGAATCCGTCCTCAACCAGGATTATCGGAACTTTGAACTGATAATTGTCGATGACGGTAGCACTGATACTACCCGCTCAGTAGTTGAGAGTTTCAACGACGATCGAGTCATCTACGTCTATCAAGACAATTCGGGGGCCGGCGCAGCCCGCAACGTCGGACTGGCTGTTTCGACGGGTGACATAATCGCATATCTGGACACCGACAACCTTTGGAACCCGCGTTATCTGAGCGTTGTGGTCAAGAGTTTTGCGAGCAACGCAGGCCGCTCAGCCATGTACATGGACTTCGTCGATTATCAAGTCCGTTCCGATGACACAATAAAATTACGATCGTATCGCCGACCCGAATTTGATCACGAGTCGCTTCTTCAGAAACCCTATATTGACCTAAACACGTTCGCCCACCGTCGTGAACTATATGAAGTGCTCGGCGGTTTTGATGAGTCGCTGCGACGTCGTCAGGACTACGATCTGGTCTTGAAGTACACGTGGTTGCGGGATCCATTGCACGTGCCTGTAATCGCCGCTCTTTACTTGCGGGATGTAAAGCTAAAGCAAATTACGAGCATGAATAGGGAGGATGCTTTTAGCCCGGCCAGGATTAACCAAACGGTTGAATCCTACTTTAAATCCGGCCTTCCTCTCAGTCCTGAGAAAAAGAAGATTTCTGTGATCGTCTGGGATCGTTGCAGAAATCACTTTTCCAAGCCTTATGCTGTAGCGGAGGCTTTGTCTAAAACCCATGAAGTTGAACTCATTGCCTTTGATTTCTTTGGCGAAGGTGTTTTTGGGCCGCTGAAGCAAGCCACCCCCGCCTTTGTCACTAAATACTTTAAGGGAAGTGACTTTCCGAGTTTTTTCCACGCCATGGAGGCGGCGATGGAAGCAGTGACCGGCGACCTGATGTACGTGGTAAAGCCAAGGCTTCCGAGCTTCGGTCTGGCGATGCTAGTCAACGAGAAGAAAAGCATCCCATTCGTTCTTGAAATCAATGACCTCGAAACCGTTGTTAGTTCGCCGCGAGTAGGTGACATGCACACCGAGCTGGATTTCCAAGATTTCGATGTCTCGGACGATGAGTTACTCAATCCTTATTCCTTGGCATGGTCCCGTCTGCTTGATCCTCTTGCCAAACGCGCACCAGTCCTCATGACCCACAATCGTGGCCTGGATGACCATTACGCTAATTCTTCGATGTATATGCGGAACTTGAAAGACGAGGAAGTATACGATCCTGACCGATTCGATCGCGAGGAGGTACGTCGCGAGCTTGGGTTCACCAAGGACGACCGCGTCATCTTGTTTGGCGGCCTTATTCGTAAACATAAGGGCATATACGAGTTAGTTGAACTTATCGAGCGACTCGCGGACCCTCGGTACAAGTTGCTGTTCATAGGATCGCGTGTCACGCCTGATCAGGAGGCGCTCGTCAGGAGGTTCGGCGATAGGATTGTCAGCCTACCTGCGCAGGACCGCGAAGGAATGGCGAGGGTCAACCTGGCGGCAGATTTAGTCATTCTGTGGCTGAACCCGGCTGTCCCCGCCAGTCACTACCAGTTCCCGTACAAGGCCACCGACGCTTTCGCAATGCGCACACCCGTCATTGCTAATAGCATCTCCGACTTGGGTGATCTGGGCCGCCAGAATTACCTGTCCCTAGTCGATTTTGGCGACTGGGACGGAATGCTCGCGGCGGTAAGGAATGTCTTCGACGATCCCACGGCCACAGGGATCATGACAGAAGCTGCACGCCGACTTTACCTGCGGCAATTCTCGTACGCGGCTGCAAGGGCCAACGTGGAGATCGCCAAGGTCCGACTGGGGGACCATGGGGACGCTCCCTATCCCATATCAGTAGAGTTCGGCGAAGCATATAGGCGAATGCGCACGGAGGTTGAACGGCGCTCAGCTGGATTGGGGCGTTCTGAGAACGAATCCACTCAGGTTGTCACGGTTTACACGGATGCCCTACCGACTCCTGAGCAGGTGCCTCATGGAGACGTCGTTGCATTTGTGCTGGCGGGTTCGGCCGAAGACGGCGCCGCAGCGTCGCGTCTCATCGAGCAGCGCGCAGATTTTCCCGTCTCTACTATCCTCATTGTGGAGGAGGACGGTAGAGCGCCGGCGAAACCGGCGCTGAGCCGACTCCTGTCGCGGTCGACGGCGAAGTACGTACTCGTCACATCGAGTGATGCGCTTCCTAGCCGCGAATGGGTGCGGAAGGCATACGCGTCCGTCACGGATCTGGGGGTGACGCTGGTGCGGGCTCAAACCGGCCTTAATGTCCAGAACCACGAGCGCTGGATGCATGTCTTCGGCGCACGCCGGGCCTACGAACGGTATTTGAACGAAGACACGGTGGGGGGAGACGAGCTACCGGTTGCGCGTGACCTTCTACTGGTGGAGGGCGTCCTTGCTCCTTCTCCGGCCGAAGATGGTCAGGATGATGCCACCGAGGGCGGGGAGATACATGTGGTCGATGTTCGGGACCTGGAAGGATCCGGGGACGCGCGCTTTCATCGTCGAATTAGCGTGATAATGCCCTGCATTAACCGTGAGGCCGGACTTCGTGCCGCAAAACTGCTCCGCTCTCGAGCTGGCGTGGAGGCGGATTTTGTCGTAGTTATCGACTCTCGCCGGGAAGGATTTATTCGGACTCTAAACGTTGCGGCTCGTCGCACGGAGGCCGACTATGTTGTCTATCTGGCCGAGGACGCATTCCCCGGCGAAGACTGGCTAGTAGCCGCTTCCTCCGCCATGAGCGATAGCGGGTCCAAGTTATTGGCATTCAATTGCGGTAAGTGGCACGGGCGAGTTGCCGCCTTCGGAATGGTCGATAGGAGCTGGGCGTACTCATTGTACGGTGACCAGATATTGTTCGAAGGTTACAGGTCGCACCGGGCAGATAACGAGATCACCGTCATTGCGCGAGCGAGGAAAGTTTATATCTATTGCCCCGCCGCCGTGCTTATTGAGAATGATGCTAAAAAAGATTTCCACAGTGCTGAAAACGATGCCGCGAACTTCACGGAAGTCGACAAGAAATTGTTTAAAAAACGATTCAAAGAGGGTTTCGAAGGCCTTGTAGAACAGCATGACCTAGATCCTCTGTACGCTGAGTACTTTGAGCAGAGAAGACTTCGTGACGAAGCGCCCCCGCTGGTTATCGAGTAGGCGCGCATCACGTCCATCCAGACTTATGTTGCCGTAAGCAGAGTTGGAGCCCTGGCACTAGGGCGTTCCAGCACGTGTACAGAGCTTGGCGCATAGACATACGGTCGTTCGGCCTCGCTCCAAGGGCGTCTGCAGTCATTGACGTATTTTGCCATTATTGGCCAGATCGCGAGCCTGATTGTCAACTCGGGGTCGTGGGCTCCGGCGTGCGCGCCGGTTCCTTGCCCGATCGGACAGCTTGGCCACGGTTTACGGAAGCGGTCCCCGACTGGGCCGGTGGCGAACCTATCGGTGGCCCATCTTGTTCACCGAATGGAAATGGCTGTGGAGTCTCAGGACATCGTGGACACTCGGACCGGTTTTGCTCGGGTCATGAGCAAAATGCACCCCGATATCAAGATCCGGCATTTGGTGGCAACATGGCCTGACGACGCTGAGAGGGGTGCGGTTACACAGTTCTGCGAACGTCATAAGGTGTCCCGGGCCTGGTTTTACAAGATCCGGGCGGCGGCTGCCGCCGGGGGGACGATCAAAGCCTTGGAAACTGCCTCGACCAAGCCGGCGACCAGCCCGGTCAAGGTCGATGCCTCTTTGGCGCAGCTGGCTCTCGCGACCCGGGAGTCCCTGAAGAGCCTCGGCTATGACTACGGGCCGTTGAGCTTCGCCGCCAAACTGCGACGCCAGGGGGTCCAACCGCCATCACGTGCCACCTTGGCCCGGATCTTCACCCGGGCCGGAGTCGTGGTCCCGGAACCGAGGAAGAAACCGCGCAGCGCCTACCAAAGGTTCGTCTATCCAGAACCCAACGGCTGCTGGCAGATCGACTCGACGGAGTGGCTGCTGGCCGGCGGAGCCAGGCTGGCCATTTTCCAGCTCATCGACGATCATTCCCGCCTGGCACTGGCATCGCTGGTCGCAGACGCCGAGACATCCGAAGCGGCCATCCGGGTGGTGCGAATAGCTATCGATCGCCACGGAGTGCCCCAAAAGTTCCTATCGGACAACGGGGCGGCGTTCAATCCCACGCGGAGGGGCCGCACCGGGGCCCTGGTGGAATACCTCAAGGCTCTCGGCGTCGTGCCGATCACCGGACAACCCTACAAACCCGCCACCCAGGGCAAGACCGAACGCTTCCACCGGACCCTGCACACCTACCTGAACCGCCATCCCCAGGCCGCGACCGTCGCCGAACTACAGGCCCGTGTCGATGTCTTCGACACGTACTACAACACCGAGCGTGAACACCGGGCGCTGCCGCCGGGCACGACCCCGGCCGAGGCCTGGAACGCCACAGCGACAGCCTTCGACGCACGGGGAACCGAAATCATCAGCCACCCGCGACCGCCCAAAGGAACCGTCTACATCGGCCTCAACGGCACGGGCAAGCAACCGTCCACGAAGTCCTGAGACATGAACCGTCCACGATCAGTTGAGACAAGAAGTGTTAACGATGAGGTGAGACAGCACGTCGAATGGAAGTGGCAGATGCTGACAGTGGCACGGGGGAGCCACATGCGAGTTGCCTCGCCGAAAGCCGTAGCAGGGTCCGCGGCCACTACTTGGACGCTGAGGTGCCGGATGCTGTCTCTGCATCCATAGGTGGCTGGAACTATTAGCCTTGTTTGCACCCGCCTGCCCGCGCTTCGACGCCGAGTACCACGAACTTCCGCAGTCTTGCTGGTGTCACCAAGTCCGGTGGAGAAGAATACCGACGCCTGCGGCCGGTGTGAGATCATCTCCGGTATGAAAGCTCTAACGTCATCGTTCGCTTTAGCTAACCTTGCCCTGCGGGAGGGACGCCAAGAAGATGCCGTTCTGCTATACGCGGCAGCCAGGGAAGCTACGCCTGAACTCAGGACGCACATCGATTTCAACCTGGGCTATTTGGGTCGTCAGCTCCAAGGGGAGGAGAAATCACCAATAGTTGTAGCCTCCACAGAATCTGCGCTTTATAGGGAACGCATTCCTGCTCAGACGGTACTCGTGATTGTTGTGGCGGAGTCGCTTGCAGAAGCTGGCCAGACCGCTCGGTTGTTATCCAGAAGAGCAAGCGTTGCCATCGGTATGGTGGTGCTGATTCAGGGTAATGAAGCGTCTTCAATAGAAACATCTATTGGCGAGATACTCGGTGCCACCAAAGCTAAATATTCACTTATTGTGAAAGCAGGAACATTCCCCGGGGCCAAGTGGCTAGAGAGTGCATGTACAAGCTTGGCCGACGGCGTCGCCGAAGCGGTTTATGCAAACACTGGTCGCCTGTCTGGAGAGTGCAATTTAGACCGGAGCTGGCTAAATTTGTTTGCTTTGACCTCAGCCTTGAGAAAAGAAGTGCTTGAGCAAAATAGAGCTCCTGAATATAGGGTTGAAATTGACTTCCTGCTCGTTGATGTTAGCAGTACAGCCTCCAGCGCTACACAACTCGATCCACCCCAAGAGTCGCTACATATCCTTTCTACCCCCGATCTACATCGTGGTGACTCGTTTCTTTTCACTAAAGACGTATGTGTGGTTATGCCTTGTATAGATGTTGAGGCCGGACGCCGGACGGCGAGGCTGCTTATAGAAAGGTCCGGCTTGCCCGCTGATTTTGTACTGGCGGTCGACACTGGTCGACAAGGTTTTATCCCCACGCTCAACCAGGTTGCACGGCGGAGTTCTGCTCAATATATTGTGTATCTCGCGCAAGATGCGTGGCCTGGAGACGGCTGGTTGCTTAGCGCTTATGACCGAATCCGTCAGGAGAAGACGTCCTTGCTGGCTTTCAACTGTGGCAAGTGGCATGGCAGGGTTGCGGCGTTTGGGATGGTGGAAAAATCCTGGGCCTACAGCCTCTACGGTGACGAAATTCTTTACGGAGGTTACCAATCCCACCGGGCTGACAACGAGCTTACCGTAATCGCTCGTGCACAGAATAGGTTCGTTTATGCACCCGAATGTGTTCTCGTCGAGAATGACTCCGAAAAGGTTTTCCGCCGTTCCGAGCGTGAGGCGGGTCATTTCAGACGGGAGGATGCCAGGTTATTTCGACAGCGGTTCCGTAATGGGTTCTGTGGCCTCGCGGACCGAGCTTATTTGGAGGAGCTTCACGACGAGTACCTGGACTTGCCGGCGCACTACGCTACGGGGCGCAAGGTAGAGATCAACTAACCCGGCGCGCCGGGCATGACGTTTGCGGCCAGGACGGACATCATCGTTCGCATCCAGTTAGACGATATGAACTGTGGTGCTCGCCTGACGTAGGACTGGAACCCCGTTCAAAGGAATTCGTGGATTGCCCGTCCACGGCCTGTTCCGCAATCTGGTGCGGGGTGTGGACTGGTAGAGCCACATTTGAACGTCTGGAGGTTCCAGTCATGAATAAGCGTACTTATATTGGTTTGGATGTGCATGCGCGCAGTGTGAAAGGCTGCGCGATCGACCGTGAAACCGGCGAGATCCTGCGTCAGAGCCTCGCCGACAACGATGCCGGGATCACCGAATGGGTCGCCGCGCTGCCGGGGCCGGTCCTCGTTGTCTATGAGGCAGGTCCGACAGGATTCGGGTTGGCCCGGCCACTGACCGGTGCAGGGATCGAGTGCGTGGTCGCGGCCCCGTCGAAGCTTTAACGGCCGTCCGGAGACCGGGTGAAGACCGATGCGCGCGATGCCGAACATCTGGCCCGGTTGGCCCTGCTGGGACAGATAGACCCGGTTCGGGTCCCAAACCTGGCGGATGAGGCGGCCCGGGATCTGGTGCGTGCCCGCGAGGACGTCCGCGCGGATCTGATGCGGGCCAGGCACCGGATCTCGAAGCTCCCGCTGCGCCACGGCCTGGTCTACTCGGGCGGACAGGCCTGGACCAATGCCCACCACACTTGGCTGCACCGGCAAGGGTTCGATGATCCTGCCCTGCAGGCCGCCTACGAATCCAGCCTTGAAGCGGCCGAACTGACGCTGGAGCGCAGAAACCGTTTGGACGCGAAGATCACGGCCCTCGCCGCAACCGACCGTTATGCGCCGGTGGTCCATGCGCTGATGTGTTTGCGCGGAATCTCAGTGCTCACCGCGTTGGGCCTGGCAGTGGAGATCGGTGATTGGACCCGCTTCACCGGCAGCACTATTGGCGCCTATCGGGGGCTGGTTCCCTCCGAACATTCTTCCGGTGCTTCCCGGTCCCAGGGTGCGATCACCAAGACCGGGAACACTCACGCCCGCCTCCTGCTGGTCGAGGCCGCATGGCACCACCGCCGGCCCTACACTCACGTCAGCCAGGAGATGCGCTCGCGCTGGGACGCAGCCGATGAGGCCTCCCGGGTCCGCGGCCACCAGGGCAACCACCGTCTGCACCGGAAATGGGAACAGTTCGAAGTCCGGCACAATCGCCGGGTCATCGCGAACGTCGCCGTCGCCCGCGAACTGGCCGGCTGGTGCTGGTCCCTCGCCGCCCCCGTCCAACAGGAGCACCCATGGACCGATGAATAGACGTGGCCGTTCCTACCGATCCCGGCGGCTTGGCAGCGTGGAGGAGACCCGCGAAACACCTATGGACAACCGGCGAAACACTGGTGACGCCCGACATCGTTAGACCAGCGGCACCCCTCCAGCCGAACACCTCGTCCTGCGGTAACCAACCCGCGCATATCAGTCTGACAGCGCCGTCGATCATGACGCGCCAGTCACCGGGACCAGACAGCGAACGGACACAAGAAGAGCGGTCCAAGACAAACCAGCCTTGGACCGCTCACCCTTGCCCTCTTGACAAAGAACCCTTACATATCAGGTGTGACGGAGCGTGAGACCGGCGGCGACATCGGGCGGGACCACCCCATCACTTGGCGGGAGCGCCGACGGAAGTCGACCGAGACCCACGGTTGCCGTCCCGTCACCGCCGAGGGGAGCGGCGACGAAAGCGTCCTTAGGTCTGCAAAGTCGATGCCTATCTGATGCTGGAGGCCACGAGGAGCATGATCGCAAAGTCTGTGCCCCGTCTGAGGGTGCGTCGGCGGAGGACGGCATTCTGCTGCAATCCAAGAGAACCCGCCGTAAACCGTGCAAGGGTCCCGGTGATCGCAACGCGCCGATCACGTGCCGGTTACTATCGATAGCCGGCCAGAAGAATCACCGGACCGCCGGATTCCCGGCTTCTAGGAAGGGAGCCTAGCAATCGGCGCGGCCTGCCTGAACGCTGGCGCCGGTGGGAAATCATCTGGGCGGCTCCCGGTTGGCGCTCTGTCCCGCCGACGTGCGGGCCGCCTGTGTACGGCGCTTAAATGGAATGACGAGACCGTTGTGCGTCAACGCACATGTCAGGAGAGTGGGGCGGACGGCGCATCTTGTTACCATTGGGGGCGGTTCATTAACGTCCAAAGAACAGGGAACGCCACCAAACATGTCGTCGGCAAGAAACGAAAAATCAAAGCCACTCACAGATCTAGGCATCGCCCACGGCCGCATCAACAAGGTTGAGGGGCGCCGCGTTACTGGCTGGCTCTACTCGCCGACTCGGGATGTCACGCCTGTTCTCATGGTGGATGGCCGTCCCGCCACCCTCGTTGAATGGCCCGCTCAGCGGACGGACGTTGAAGCTGCCTTGGGGGTGACCGGGAAGACAGGATTTCAGTTTCAGATCGACGGTGCGGCGGTAGGCGCCAGGATCGAGTTGTTTGCCCTTAGCGGCCAGAAACTTCATAAGATCCATCACGAATACGCTGAACACCCGGTCTCGGATCTCAGCGTCTTCCGCCAGCTTGATCGTATTGCCAAGATTTCCCAACAGAGCGACGCAGTCGCGATCACATCCTGGGACGGCGCCCATAATCCGATCGGCAGAGCTAAAGTGCTCTACGATATTGCCCAGACCAGTCGACCTGCGGCGATTCTAACTTATTTATTCGGGGAGTTCGGTGGACGCCTTTGGAAACCGCTGGCTGAGAATGATGTCCCCCTTCTGACTATTCCCTGGGGTGACCGAGCACGCTACCACCGAATGCTTCGTGCGATGAACGTTAACTTTCCGACTGTGTGGATCTGCAAACCGCGCCTGCCGAATTTTGAATTAGCATCGCAGATTGCAGCCGATGATGCAAAGCTGATTCTTGACTTGGACGACAACGACGACCATTTTTCAGAATCTGTTCCGTCGCGGATGAAGATTTACGGCGCATCTGGACTGGGACAAAGCAAGTACTATCAAAACCGCGTTCAGGCTCGAACCGTGGCAAGTATTACGCTCCGCGAATCGTACGGGGGCGAAATTGTGCGCCACGCTCGGGCCGAAGCCCCTGAAACGTCACCGCGTGCGGCAGCGCCCGAAATAGCTTCGTCCGCGGAATCGTCCGATATTTCCGCCAAGCACATTGGCTTCATCGGAACAGTGAGATCTCACAAAAACATACTTGCGGCTGCGAAGTCGATTGCAGTAATCAATTGGCGCTATAAGCAGAACCTGAAGTTCCACGTTTACGGAGACGTGCAGCCTGAAACTCTGAAGAAGGAGCTACTAGAGCACGGCGTCGAACTAAAAGGAATCGTCCCGGCGGCTCAACTGTACTCCGAGCTGTCACGCATGGACCTAGTCCTCACGGGCTTCCCTTCCCCCGACGGCCAAGACGAGGAAGTGACTAGGTATCAGATCACTTCCAAAATCGGGGACGGGCTGGCAGTCAAACGTCCGGTGCTAGTTCCGAACGGTCCCAGTGTGGCAGACCTCGTGGATACCCCTGGTGTCTTTGCCTTTGATGAGGTCAGTTTCCCGCAGAAGGTCGTTGACGCTCTGGCCTTCAGGGGCGATATCTCCCTCCCGCCACAGTTTACGCTGGCCGGTGCGTATAAGGGCTTTGCCTCGGCCGAGGCCGAAGCGTCCAAGCAGCCGCGTGCGGCGGAGGTTTTCGCCAATTCCGTCCTGTGGCAAGATCGCGACGCTGACATCGCTACTCGCCCCAGGATCCTTCTTCTGTGGAAACAGCATGACGCCGGTATATACGGGCGACGCATTGACCAGGTCGCGCGGTCTTATAAGAACCGTTATCCCGACCATGATGTTCGTGTCTTGGAATTGTGGCATGAAAAAAACGGGGAGGAATACGTAAAGCGCTCGTCTAGCCACATGTCTGATGCAGGAAATGTATTGACGTCTGCTGACCGCAAGATCGATAATGTATGTGTTGACGCAGATGGGGTCAGCTACGACATGATCGACTTTAGTTCCAGTGCGGCCTTGGAGGGCCGGGTCTTCCAGTACCTGACTAATCGATCGATGCTTCCGGCCAATACGGTGGTTGTTCTCTTCCCGTTTATTAGATTCTACGAAAAGCTTCAGGATCTTTTCTCTCCGTATACCAAAATTGTCGATGTAGTGGATAACCAGCTCTCCTGGAGTAATCTCAACACTGATCGCGGCCGCCAAATCGCGCTGCAGTACAACACTATGCTGACCAATGCGGACGCTGCAGTGTTCAATTCTGCCGTGAATATGGAGTATTTCGCTGACGCAGACATTATTCCGAGTGATGTCCCCACACACATTATTCCCAACTGGTATGCTCCTCCGGCCGGAATGAGAAGCATCGCTCGTGATCACGGTGAAACTGGCGAGTTCAACGTCGTGTACAGCGGCAATATGAATGACCGAATCGACTGGGACACAATTCGCTCTACTGCCGAGATAAGCGAGAAAATCGTCGTGCACTTGGTCGGTGCGGCAGATAGAGCGCCATCGGGTTTCTTCGAAATTCTGAAGCTTCGGAATGTCCTGTATCACGGACCTCAGACCGAGCGATTCTCGCTTTCGTTGCTCTCCAATGCGCAGTTGGCGATAATGCCACATGTGCCGGACGACGTCTCCAACTTCATGAACCCCATGAAGTTGCACATGTATCGGGCCATGGGTGTTCCCACCATTGCTACTCAGGTCGAAGGAATCGACCCGGATATCGATTCTGTAACCGTGTGCCCGTCTAAAGCCGATTTTGTTGATGCTGTCAGCTTGAAGTTCGCCCAGTGGTCTGATGAGGGAGGGCAGCCGGCGCAGGTCAAACTGCGACGTTCGGCTTCCGTGCACCAGGAGGAGTATCTTCGTCTCATCCAGTCGGTTGCGCCCTGGGGGCCGACCGACTCACGGTCAAAAGACTCTGCTGAGGAAGAAATCGTTAGGGGGCTGGTCAGTACGCTAAGGTCGAGCTGACCTTGAATTCTGACAAAGCGGTTCGAAAGCAATCAGGGACTGGCCCGAACTGGGTTCTTAGACTAGCGTTGCCGCACTGATGGGATGAGTACGTCCGCTATCTGCCGTTGGAAGGCTCCGTCTGCAACAGAGACGGAGCCTTTCTGCGTTCGCTCGCCGCAGTCGGCGGGGAAGTGATTCCCCGTTACCTGCTCATCAACTTTTAGCGTGGTGTCCTTCGGATGAAGGTGCTCTCCGCGGAGTGCGCGGCATGCCTACGGATAGTGGTGGTCGAACCGGTGGAGAGGGTGGGTGCCTGCCCTGACTCCGGGGTGTTTTCATTCCGGATCCAGGCCCGCCCGGTCCACAGCGTTCGGGACGTCTACTGCGGCGGGGCGCCCTTGGAAGTGCTTGTCCGCAAGCGTCGGCTGGCCTGCCTTGGAGAGGGGTGCCCGCGCCGGTCCTTCGTGCATACCACCGATGAGATCCCGCTGCGTTCCCGCCTGACCAGCACGCTGGTGGCCAGTATGGTGGCCGGCCTCTCTGCAGAGCCGCGTGCCGTCTCCAGGGTCGCGGCCTCCTAGTCTGGGGCATCAAGGAATATGGCCGCCAGCCGCCGAAGACCGATCACATCGACGCTTTCCACGGCGCTTGGGCCGAGCTCGAACGCGCCGTCAAAGCGACCAGAATGCGGGCGGCGAAATCCCTACCCCAGACGCTGAAAAACCGGCGCAGGGAGCTCTTAACGTTCTGCCGGGCCAGGGTCACGAACGCTCGCGGCGAGGCGGCGAACCTCAACGCCAAAGACCTCAGACGGGCCACTACAGGCTCCGGAGATTGTTGTACAAGGCAGCGCAACAAGCATGCTGAATACCTGCCGTCGCGCCAAAAGTGGAAGACCCTATAACCGCATTGTAGTTCGCTGGGCTGCGGCAGCCGAGTGCGGGGCGTTTCATTATTTTTGATGGGGGTGACCTTGACAGTCGCGTCGCCGGTGGTAGCCAGGACCTGTATTTCGACCCACCACCGGCAGGCGTCTCGATTGAGCTTGTTCGGTTCGGGCCACGCGGCAGCCTTGACCAGTTCCTCGACGCGTCTCGCTGTCGGTGCGCAGCAGTCAGTTTTCCATGACGTGCCAGACGGCTTTGGAGCTCACCGTCGGGTCGACGACCGAATAGACTTCGTCCAACCGTCCGGCTGCCCTGCTGCAGCTGAGTGTGTTGTTGCCGCGCAGGAGGAGCGTCCGGTGGGCTCAGGCCGGCTGCAGGCTCGCACCGGGAGAGGCGAGCCCGAATTCATCGTCAGCCAAGTAGAGCCTCGAAACCATCCGATGCATCGCGCATGGCTTCCGGACCTTCACCTACTACAGACTCAGGTGCCTCGCCGCCGGAGGCCGCGGACCTGCTTGAGATCACGCTTTAACCATGCCTGGTTAGGCAAGGCGCATAAAGGTTATCACAATAACCAGAATTGCGATCAAGATCTTTAGAGAATCGTGTGTTAGATTCCAATCTTAGAAAACCATTAAAATATTATTTGCTGATCAATATGGCAATCCCGTTTATCGGGCGACTGGGATGAGAATATTACAAATCTCCGAAGATACAAGAATAATCGCGACCTCCAAAGAGCTACGGTATAAAATGCATGGGTCCAGTACACTCCATTGAATACTTCAAGGACGTGAGTTCCTGGTTTGCAAAACGCCAGGCTGGAAAGACCTGCACCACGCGGCGCAATAACCGTGCTTGCATTTGCGAATAGGGCTACCTGGGCAGCATGCTCCATTCTCTCTAACCTAACAAAAATGAATCCTCTATTTCTAAGTGAAAACAAGGCCTCTTCGGAGAAAACAATTCCTCGTTTCTGTCGCATTACCACCACGCGAACACCCGGCAAAAACGCCGAAGTTTCTTCCTTGTAAAGATTCCCACGCAAGAAGTCGATCGCCCATGAAGATCCCGCGTCGAGGGAGTTCCGAAAATCACGCCCAATATTTGTTGCAATAAAATTTTCGGCTTTTATGAAATATGTTGACTTGGATGCATCTGGATACAGGATATTTTCGCGTCGAATGTCGACTGATTCCAGCATTTCGAAATGAAAAGAAGACGGACCGCATCCGGGGCTCCTAGCTAAAGCAGGCTGAACTTGTTCGGATTCCGACTCGTGGATTTGGACATCGCTCTGGTCGTGGGCGGTGGTCGCCCGGGACGGGACGTTCCTCGCTAGCGGCTGCGGGGCGGCTTTGATTCAATGTAGCGTGTATGCATGAATATGCACCCACGGCCTGGGCACCACGAGCGGTTCCGCATCGGAGTCGAGTGGCAGGGCCAGACCGTCGCGTCCCTCGATGTCGTCGGTTCTGCTGTCGCGGACGTATCAATCCGGCCTACGTTAGTGCGCCACGGTGACACTCTTGTCCTTGCCTACTACGACGATTCAAGGCGTCTCACAATCGCCCACAGAACTGTTGGGATCCCGAACTGGAGTTTCCAGGCGATCGATTCGTGCATCGGCTGGGACAGCCACAACTACGTTGACCTGGGTTTTGACAACTCCGGGCGCCTTCATGTAGCGGGCAACATGCATGCATCTCCGCTTCAGTACTGGATCGTTGACCTCACCAATTCATCGCGGGAGACGCGTCGGCTCGACGTCTTATCGAGAGCCGAGAAGGAACAGAGAGTCACGTACCCCAGGTTCCTTCGGGACAATGTCGGAGACTTGCTCTTCACTTACCGTGACGGTACCAGTGGCGACGGAGATTTTGTCTGCCTTCGGTGGGACGACAAAGCAGCCAAATACGAGTCTGTGTCTGATCGCCCACTTATCGAGGGTAAGGGGAAGCGTAATGCCTATATAGACACCAACGCCCCGATTCTGGGGCCAGATGGTGGCTGGCACTTGCTTTGGGTGTGGCGCGACTCTCCGGATGCTGAGACAACCCACACCGTCAACTATGCGCGCAGCGCGGATCTAGTGAAGTGGAGCGATGCTGGTGGAAAGTCGCTCGGCCACCCCCTTGTCGATGATGCCCGCATCGTGGTGGACCCGGTGGGGCCCGGCTGTGGGCTCATCAATAACAACGTTCGTTTGGGATTCCTCCCCGATGGGCGGCCGATGGCCGTCTACCACAAGCGAGACGATCGTGGCTCACAGCAGATATGGGGAGCGGTTTTCGACGGTAATGAGTGGATCAGGCGACAGGTCACTGAGTGGGACTACCGATGGGATTTCTCCGGACTTGGTTCTCTGGATTTCAAACTCGAAATTGGTCCCCCGGTCACGACCGCATCGGGTGTCATAGTCGACGTACGCCGAGACGAAGAGGTGCAGACTTTAGCGCTGAGTGAGTCGTTGTTGGTTACTTCACAGCACTCGGCATCACCTTGGAACCCGCTCCGCCGGTTCTACCGCGACGGTGGACTGTATGACAGGTTGACGCCGGGACACGGCTGGGCGCCGGAAGACTCCGGAGCTGAATGGTTCATGTTGCACACCTCGGTACCTGAACAGCGGGACCAGCAGCCAGTTGGTCAGGCTCCCGCCGCGCAACCATTGATTCTGGTGGAAACGTCCCGGTCAGTCAGCGATTAGCGCGGAGAAGTGGGACGGTCTTTTGCTGCTGCTCCTGCTTGGCCCGGCCGAGGGTGTTGTGCATCACTCCTGGCGTTGCAGGGGCGGTGATAGCGACCCTGCGTTATATAGTGGATCCGTTTGGTTGCGCCATCTGCGCCCAAGACACGAAATTTACTGCGGCTACTGGGGGACTAGTGACACTGCGACTAACCGTGATCGGTACGGGATACCTCGGCGCGACTCATGCGGCATGCATGGCAGAACTCGGATTCGAAGTTCTGGGCGTCGACGTCGACAAAGAGAAGATCGACAGCCTCAGCCGAGGCGAACTGCCCATCCACGAGCCCGGCCTGCCGGAACTGCTGCGGAAGCACACAGAGTCGGGCCGCCTGCGCTTCACCACCTCGTTTGAAGAGGCCGGCGCCTTCGGTGACGTGCACTTCATCGCCGTCGGCACCCCGCAGCGCGCCGGCGAGCACGCTGCCGACATGACCTACGTGGACGCATCGGTGGCAGCGATTGCCCGCGCGGCCACGAAGGACTCGCTGATCGTCGGAAAGTCCACAGTTCCGGTGGGCTCCGCACGTCGCCTGAAGGGCCTCGTCGCGGAAGAAGCGCGCGACGGCGTGAAGGTCAACTTTGCCTGGAACCCCGAGTTCCTGCGCGAGGGCTTCGCAGTGGAGGACACCCTGCGTCCGGACCGTCTGGTCATCGGCACAGACTCGGCCGCCGCGGAGGCCACTCTGCGTGAGGTCTACGCCGACGCCATCAGTCGCGAGACCCCGTTCATTGCCACGGACTTTGAGACGGCCGAACTGGTCAAGGTCGCGGCGAACGCGTTCCTCGCGACCAAGATCTCCTTCATCAACGCATTCTCCGAGGTCACCGAGACCGTTGGCGGCAATATCCGCACCCTTGCGGACGCCATTGGCCTCGACGCCCGGATCGGCCGCCGCTTCCTCAACGCCGGCATCGGCTTTGGCGGTGGCTGCCTGCCCAAGGACATCCGTGCACTCCAGGCACGCGTCTCCGAGCTCGGCCTGGATAGCACCATGAGGTTCCTGAACGAAGTTGACGAAGTCAACCTCCGCCGCCGTGACCGTGCGGTGCACGTCGCCGAAACCCTGCTTGGCTCCTTGGAGGGCAAACGCATAGCCGTCCTCGGCGTCGCGTTCAAGCCCAACAGCGACGACGTCCGCGACTCACCTGCACTGGACGTGGCGGCCAGGCTCTTCAACAGCGGAGCGGACGTCAGCGTCTACGACCCCGCGGCCAACGCCAACGCTGCCAAACGGTACCCGCGCCTGAACTATGTCGATTCGCTGGCCACGGCCGTGGCAGATGCTGACCTGGTCATGGTGCTGACCGAATGGAACGAATTCGTGAACGTCGATCCTGCGGAGCTGGCGGCTGCTGTGTCGCACAAGCGCATGTTCGACGGTCGCAACGTCCTGGACCACGAGAAGTGGAACGCAGCCGGCTGGGACATCGTCTCGCTCGGCCACAAGAGCGAACTGCTGGACCTCGTGGCTGCGGCTAACTAGAGAAGCTGTAGCTACAGACAAAAACTCAGCCCGGTCGAATGAAGCCGATTCATTCGACCGGGCTCGGTTATTTCTTGCTCCCGGGGCGACCTGGAGGGTCGCCTCCACAGCTTAGGAGGCGCTCAGCGCATCACAGCGACGCGTACAGCCTGCCTGTGCTGGTCAGGTGCCATTGGTGTGGAACAGTGCCGAGCATCCCATCCTTGGGGTCCAGGGTCGGCCCCTGGCCTTCCAGACGAAGTGTTCGACGAACGGCATCGCTCGCACCCCGGCCACGGAGGCGCCCCATGAAGTCCTCGTTCTGGGCCCGGGAGTAGATGGAGGGACGCGACGCCGTCGCATCCCAGTCGGCCACCGCGTACACAGTCACCCAGATCGGCTTGCCGTACCTCTCATGCAGTTCAGTGACCTTGTTGAGGAAGTCGTCCGCTTCGGGCCAGGCGTAGCGGTGCACGGTCGTGAAATCGACCCGCGGCCCCTTCTTTTGGCCTTCGCCATGACTCCGCGAGCCAGCGGTTCACGCTACCGTAGGCGCGGGGGAGCCAAGCAGCAGATACTGGCCGGCGGCAAAGGCTAGAGCGAGCGGTAGAGCTCGCCCGTGGGGGTCAGCGACCCGTTGTTCCGGAACAGGGCAGAGGCTCCCATGATGGGATCGCCGTGGACCCTGGTCTTCCAGGCGAAGCGCTCCACGTAGGACATCTCCCGGAGTCCGGCAACGGTTTCCTTCATGAAAGCCAGAATTTCTTTCTCCGTGAACCGGGAGGGCGAGGAGGCCGTGGCTTTCCAATCGGCCACGGCAAACTCAGTAATCCATATTGGCTTTCCGTAGCGTTCATGCAGCTTCTGCACCGTCTTCAGGAATGAGTCTGCACGGGGCGAAGCGTAGGAGTGCATCGTGACAAAATCCACCTGCAAGTCCTTCGCTGCTGCCTGGTCCATGAATTTTTTGAGCCAGTCGCCCAGCGCCTGAAACGGAGCCGGAGACCCCAGCCTGAGGCCCGATTGTTCCAGCTGTGGCCAGAGTTTGATGGCAGTGCCCACTGACATGTCCGCCTGGGCATCATAGTCAGGTTCGTTGAAGCCGAGGAGATGTTTGGCGCCCGTCCACTGTACCTCCGAGCGTACTTGCGCGACGGCTTCCCGCTCCAAAGATCCGCGCCCCCAGATCATCGGCACATATTCAGCGGCTTGCCTCGAAGCCGGCTGGAGGGACGGGTAGCTTGCTCCCCAGTTGTAAAACCAGTCCAAGTCCAGCGAATCTAGCTCACCGAAGTCGAATCCATTAAAACGGGGCATACCGACGCCCTTGCTCGCATATCCGGGCTTGGGCCGGCGGGGTCGCAGCGTGGCTCTCGGTGTGGCTCCTGGTGTGGTCTTAGCAACACTCGGCGCGGGCGGCGCCGACGGCGGCCAGGGCCCGGGTGCCGTATCCGGAGTGCACGCCGCCAAGGCGGCGGCGCCGGTGGCGAGGGGGATGGTGAGAAAGGTCCTGCGGTCCATATGCACCCCCTGGCATCGTGGTCGAACTGGCGCCCATCACCCGGCGGACCGGTAACAGTCGTGAGGGCGTGGTGGTCAAACAGCGCAGTGTGGGTAAAGCACTGTGCTGGCGAAGTACTGCGGCAAACCTGCGTCCTCGGCGGCTCGACCTCCATTGTTTCATGAATGCCCCCGTCGGTTCACCACGGGAATGCGACCGCAGGGCACCGTCGACCACTGCATTTTGCCCGTGGGAGTTGCCGCCGTGAATGGAGCCCGAGCGGCGTGTCAAGGGGTGCATTCGCTATTCCGGCGTAGTGAATTGGTTCGGCCCCAAGATTTCAAAGGCTGGTCGTGAGCGGCGCCGGACATTGGTCCGCGTCCGCTGAGGCGCTTAAGCCGCGCTGAATTCCGCAGTCCGGTAGCCGACGCCCAGTAGCTCCTCGATCGCCGCCACCGTGCGGGCTGCGGCCTTGCCGTCGCCGTAGGGGTTCACTGCGTTTGCCATGGCGGAAAAGTGCGCGGAATCGTGCAGGAGTCGGCTCACCTCGGCAACAATCCGTTCCTCGTCGGTGCCAATGAGCTTCACGGTGCCGGCTTCCAGGGCCTCGGGCCGCTCCGTGTTTTCCCGCATCACCAGGACGGGCTTGCCGAGGCTGGGCGCTTCCTCCTGCACTCCGCCGGAGTCCGTGAGGACGATGTGCGCCCGGGACAGCAGGCGGGTGAATTCGCCGTAGGCCAGTGGCTCGGTCACCAGGACGTTGGCCTTGCCCTCCAGCGCGGGAAGCACGGCCTCGCGTACCACCGGGTTCTTGTGGACGGGAAGCACGATGACAAGGTCCGGCTCGGCGTCGGCGATCCGGGCCAGCGCCCGGCCCACGTTGCGCATGGATTCGCCCTGGTTTTCGCGCCGGTGTGTGGTGACCAGCAGGATCCGGCGGCCGCTCGCGTCCAGTTCTTCGAGCCGGGGGTCCGTGAAGGGGAGCTGCTTGTCCACCGTGGTGAGGAGGGCATCGATCACGGTGTTGCCAGTCACCACGATGTCCTCCGGACTGATGCCTTCCCTTTCCAGGTTTTCCCGACTGGTGGAGGTGGGTGCCAGGTGCAGGCGGGTGATCTGGCTGGTGATCTTGCGGTTGGCTTCCTCCGGAAACGGCGAGAGCAGGTCGCCGCTGCGCAGCCCGGCCTCGACGTGGATCACAGGAATGCCGTGGTAGAACGCCGCGATGGCGGCGGCGGTGGAGGTGGTGGTGTCACCCTGGACGACGACGGCGTCCGGCCGAGTACCGGCGAAGAGCTTCTCCAGCCCGTCAATGGTCCGCGTCATAATGGCCGAGAGGGATTGCCCCTGCTGCAGGATGTTGAGGTCGTGGTCCGGAACGATGCCGAAGAGTTCGTTGACCTGGTCCAGCATCTCGCGGTGCTGCCCGGTGACCGTCACGATGCAGCGGAAGAGCGGAGACTCCTGGAGCGCGCTGACGATCGGCGCCATCTTGATGGCTTCCGGCCTAGTTCCGAAGATCGGCATGATGCTGTGCATGGTCATTCCCCAAGGGTGTGCGAGCGGTTATTAAGGTCTGTGGGCCGGGTTCAGCCGAAGAAAAGGGCAAGCGCGATGGCCGGCACCGCGATGACAACGAAGAGCATGGCCAAGAAAGCCACACGCCGTTTGCGCCGATATGATGCGGCCCGGATGAGCTGCTGGGCTTCTTTTTCCCGGATAGCGGCAGCCTGGGCCGCAGCTTCAGCGGCCGGGCCTGTAGTGTCCCGATCCGGTGCGTCCTCTGTTCCGGCATCCACAATTGGGGCATCCTGCTCGACCGAAGCCTCGGCAAGTGGTTCCTTGAGCGGAAGCGGCACCGCGCCGGGCACCAGGAGGCCGTCCGGGATCTCTGCGTGCATGCGGCGCCTGCGCAGGTGCCGGGGCGCGGCAACCAACGGGGGAGGGTGGTCAGGAGAGTGTTCCAGCGTGCCCTCCTTGCCTCGGTCAGATGCCCGAACCGGCTAACCAATTCAGCCGGTTGAGGTTCAATTGTTACATTTCCGCTCACTGATTGGCGCATTCCGGCCGCAAGGAAGCGTCGATCAGTCCTCCGGTTTCGATCACAAACCGCCGCAGCCATTGGCCCAAATCCAGGTCCGGATGCGAGGCAACCATCTGTACGTCCGCCGTCGTGCACTGGCCAATCAGGCGCCCCGCGCGGGTGAGGTGATAACTGGACGTCACTACGGTGACGGACTTCCAGCCGTTGGCCTTGACCAGGCCGGAGATTGCCAGTGCTTCGCCGCGGGTGTCCAGGTCCGGGGGGCGGAAGCAGATGACGGCCGCGTTGGGGAAGGCGGCCGAATTGCACGCCTCATCCGCCGCCCGGTTGCCGAACGTGTCCGTGTGCGAGATCACGAGGACCGGAACGTGGAAATCGGCCTGGAACTGGCGCGCCACCGGCAGGCGTTCGGACGCCGCGCCGCCCAGCATGATGACGGCGTCCGTCCGGTGCACGCTGAGCGGGTCCACGTTGACGAACAGTTGGAGGGCGATGATCAGCCACAACAGGAGGCCTCCGACGGCGACGGCGAGCACCCTGCGGGTGGCGGTATTCACCGCGGCAACTGAAGGAAGCACGGCTAAGAGTTTGGCACGCGGTTTTCAGGTGGCGAAATGGTGCGCCGGTACTGCGCCAAAACTTGCATAAAAGAATGCGTGATGCAGTTGTGATTTTGGAGATCAAAGTTACTGGGGTGACAGATGTGGATTGCCGTTTATGCTGTAGGCAACTTACGTCGCTCCCACCAACAGGTCTCCACCTGCGGTCTCACCCCTAAGCGAGCAATCTTGCGAAAACTAAACATAGCGGCAACCGTGATTGCCGCCGTGATGCTGGCAGCAACCTTGCCGCAGGCCGCCGTGGCCGCTGTCGAGGTGCCGGCCGCCGGACAGGTGTCCGCCGGAGCGCTGGCGCCGGCGGCTGCCATGCAGACTGGTGCCGTGCCGGCGGTGTCGGATCCAAGCCCGCAGGGGCAGGTGGATGACTTTGTGCGCCCGGAACCTCCCGCAGGCAGGGCAAAGTCCGAGTACACCTACGTCAGCGCGCCGCTGGCCGGCACGTTGAAAACCACATTGGTGACGGTGCAGCTGGCCGACAAGTCTGCCGCCGAAACGGACGCGGCCGTCCCCATGGCGGCGGCGAAGGCCTCGCTCAGCGCCGCCAACCGCTACTGGGCCTACGCCACCGCGGGCCGGGTGGACATTGCGCTGACTTCCTCGCGCCAGCTGCACAAGTCCGCCGCGACCTCCAAGCAGTCGCCGGCGCAGATTGTGGACATCGTCTCCCAGGAGCTGGGCTGGACGCAGAGTTCTTACACGGCACTGGTCATGTTCATCCCCGGCGCCTACCTCACAAACGGCGCCGCGGGCATGACCTACAGCAACGGCAACATCGGCGGCCGCATCCTGATGCCAAAAAACAGCCAGCTCTCCACGCCTGTCCTGGCACATGAGTTCGGGCACGCCCTTGGCATGGACCATGCCAACAGCCTGCTGTGCGGCAGCGGGGCCATGGACGTGGCCTCCGGGCCATTCGCCGGGTTTGCGGATGCCACCTGCAGCATCAAGACCTACGGCGACAACCTGGACCTGATGGGCATCTCGCACTTCGACATCATGCCGGAAATCAGCGCCAGCTTCTGGGAAATGGGCCGGTTCGGCAACGGTAACGAGATCGCCAACCTGGGCACGTTGTCCGCCCCCCGCACGGTGAACCTCAAGCCTTGGGCCGGAACGGGTGCCAACCGCGCAGCGAAGTTCACGGACCCGAAATCCGGCGAGGTCTATTTCCTGGAACTCCGCACCCCGGTCGGTTACGACTCCGTCATTGCGCAAGACGGAAACCGCGGCGTGAAGATCACTCAGCAAGGCGGAGGCAACACCTCGATCCTGCTTCCGCCCAATACCCGGGCAACTGCCTTCAACGGCTACTACAGCAACACCCAGGCCTGGCAGGCCGGCCAGACTTTCACGACGCACGCCGGCACGAAGGTCTCCATTGGCGCTGTCAGCGATACCGCGGCTACCGTGACGATCCGTCCGCCGGGTGCGCCCGCGAAGGGCTCCTTCGACAGCGCAGCCTTCGCGGTAACCTCGTCCGGCGCCACCATCAACATCCGCGGATGGTCGGTGGATCCGGCGGCGGCCTCCACCTCCACCCAGACGCACGTTTACGTCACAGCACCTGACGGGACGACGACGGGCCACGCCTTCACCGCGGACAAGCCGCGCGCCGACGTCAACGCGGCGCTGGGCATCAGCGGAAACCACGGCTTCCAGGAGTCGATCACCGTCAAAGCGGCCGGACAGTATCAGGCCTGCGCCTATGCAATCGGCATCTTCAACAACACAGCACTGGGCTGCCGGACCCTCACCCTGGCCGGCACGCCCGCTCCCGAGGGATCCCTCGATGAGGTCAGCACCGCCATGGTGTCTGGCAAACCGTCCATCAAGCTGCGGGGCTGGGCCGTGGACCGCGGCCAGACCGGCACGTCCATCCCGGTCCACGTCTACGTGACTACCCCTTCAGGAGCCACCACCGGCCAGGCCTTCACCGCCAACGTGCAGCGCCCGGACGTCAACCAGGCTTTGGGGGTCAGCGGCACGCACGGGTTTGCCGTCACCGTCCCGGCGACGGAGACCGGCACGTATCGGGTCTGTGCCTACGCCATCCCCGTCGCCCCGTTTGCTGCCGGTAACACCACCCTGGGCTGCCGCAACGTCCCGGTTGCTGTCAGTGACCCGCCCACCGGATACCTGGATTCCGTGGCGTTCATCAACGCCGGGTCCTCGGCGCGGCTGGACGTCGCAGGCTGGTCCTTCGACGCCGGCGTACCGTCGGCGTCGATCCCCGTCCAGTTGAGTGTCACGGCGCCCGACGGCAGCACCAAGTCAGTGACCACCACCGCCAATGCTGCCCGGAGCGACGTCAATGCCGCCATGGGGATCGCCGGTTCGCACGGGTACCAGACATCCGTGAGCGTGACGAAGGCCGGTACGTACCGCGTCTGCGCCACCGGAATCGCGGTCGCGACCCTGACCAAGGGCAACGGCTTCCTGGGCTGCGTGAACGCTACGGCGACCCTTGCTGCGCCCCCGGTCGGCTACGTGGACTCCATTGTGGTCCAGACCAGGACGCCGTCGGCGGTTATCACGGCGTCCGGCTGGACGTACGAACCCGGTACACCGGCGGCCTCCAACGCCGTGCATATCTACGTCACGGGCCCGGACGGCAAGACCAAGGGCTACCCCTTCACCGCGAACGGGACCCGGCCGGACGTCAATGCCGCGTTTTCGCTGACCGGAAACCACGGATTCCAGAACAGCATCCCGATCACCCTGTCCGGCCGCTACCGCGTGTGCGCTTACGGCATCTCCGTGAGCCCGCTGAGTGCGGGCAACACACTGCTCGGCTGCCGGGATGTGGTTGCGCAGCCTGCCGCCCCGGTGCGGGGCTACCTCGACACCGCCCGCCTGTCCGGGACCAGCACCAATAAATCGATCGTGGCGACCGGCTGGGCCATGGATCCGGGGTTCACGAGCCAGAGTGTTCCGGTCCGCGTCACTGTGAAGTCACCGGATTCGAGCTCCAAGAGCTACAGCGTCACGGCCAACATCTACCGGCTGGATGTGAACCGGGCACTGAACGTGAGAGGTAACCACGGATACCGGGCCGCGCTCCCCATCAAGGCCCGGGGCAAGTACACGGTCTGTGTCTCCAGCGCCGGCGCCGGGGTCCTTCGGACCGGGGTTTCCGCGCTGGGATGCCAGACCCTGACCTACTGACGGACCGGAGGGTTCCTTCGAACCCTCCGGCCCGGCACGGTCAGTCCCTCGCGGTAGCGTAGGGCTGTGCCTGAAACTGTGCCCGAACCTGTGCCCGAAACCGCTGTCCCCGAAACGGCTGTCCCTGAAACCGCCGTGCCCGATGCCCTGCCCGCGGACGCCGCACTGACCGTTGCCGGCCTCTCGGAGTCCCAGCTGCTGGGACGCATCTTTCCGCGGCTCACGATCCCGCAGCCCAATGGCGGACCGGCGGCGGCGTCGTACTTGCTGCTGGGGCCGGGGGACGACGCCGCGATTGTCGCCGCGCCGGACGGGCGGACCGTGCTGAGCATCGACACCCAGGTGGCGGACCAGGATTTCCGGCTCGAATGGAACAACGGCTACCGGACCACCGGGTACGACGTCGGCTGGAAGGCCGCGGCGCAAAACCTCAGCGACATCAACGCCATGGGCGCCCGGGCCACGTCCGTTGTGGTCAGCCTGACCATGCCGCCGGAGACCCTCGTCTCCTGGGTGGAGGATTTCGCGGACGGCCTCGTGGCCGGCATCAGGGGGCTGGGGGCTGCGGCCTGCGCGGTGGCGGGCGGCGACCTCGGCCGCGGCCGCGAACTGGCGGTCAGCGTGGCGATCCTGGGGACCCTTGACGGCAAGGAACCCGTCCTGCGCTCCGGGGCCCGGCCGGGGGACACCGTGGCCCTAGCGGGAACCGTGGGCCGGGCCGCCGCCGGGCTGGCGTTGCTGGAGTCGAGCGTCCCGGTGGGCGCCCTGACCGCCGGGCAGCGTTCCCTCCTGGACACCCAGTGCAGGCCGCAGCCGCCGCTCGCCGCCGGACCGCTGGCCCGTGAGGCGGGGGCGTCCGCCATGATGGACATCTCGGACGGCCTGGTCCGGGACGGAAACCGCATGGCGGCCGCCAGCCGCGCGGTGCTGAACCTGGACGCCGCCGCCCTGAAGGAGCTGGCCGCCCCGCTGCTGCCGGCGTCGGAGCTGTTGGGGGCAGACCCGCTGGCCTGGGTCCTCGGCGGCGGTGAAGACCATGGGCTGCTCGCCACTTTCCCGGCAGGGGTTCCGCTCCCTCCCGGGTTCACTGCGATAGGCTCGGTAGAGGCCCCTGCACCAACCGAAAGCACGGGAGTAACGATCGCGGGCAGGCCCGCTGACGCTGTGGGATGGGATCACTTTGCAGACTAAGATTGCCGCCAACGCGCAAGCGATGAAGCGGTGGTTGGGCAAGGCGGAAACCACGCTCGGCAACCACAGCGACCGCCTGAACGCCATCAATATCTTTCCGGTAGCCGACGGCGACACCGGCACCAACCTCTACCTGACTGTCCGCGCCGCGGCCCACGCCGCGGACGCCGCCGTGCCGGGACACCCGGACGGGGCGGCGCACGCGGCGCCGGACCCGACCCTGCATGACGTTGGCGCCGTCCTGGCGCAGGCCGGCCAGGTTGCCATGGAGCAGGCCCGCGGCAACTCGGGAACCCTGTTCGCCGTCTTCCTCTGCGCTGCCGCCGAACCCCTGGCCGGGCACACCCGGATCAGCTCACCCCTGCTGGCTGCGGCCCTGAACCGGGCCCAGATCCGGGCCTGGTCCGCGCTGAGTGATCCCGTGCCCGGCACGATGCTCTCCGTCATGGAGGCTGCCGCCCGGGCCGCGGCCGCGGTGGACTCCGCACACGACGGCGATGACAGCAACCAGACCCTGGGCCTGGCCCTGGACGCCGCCGTCGAGGCGGCCCTGGCCGCCGTGGTCCGCACGGAGGAGCAGCTCGCTGCCCTGCAGGCCGCCCACGTGGTGGACGCCGGCGGCGTGGGCATGCTGCTCATCCTGGACTGCCTCCGCTCGGCCGTGCTGGGCGAGGAGCTCCAGAGCGAACTGCTGGACGGACTGCACGGCTACGACGTCCAGGATCCGCATATCCACGTCGGCATGCCGCGCGACGAAGGTGTCGAAGTCATGTGCACCATTTCCCTGTCCCCGCTGGACGCCGCCATGATGCGCCAACGGCTCGACGAAATGGGCGACTCGGTGATCATGAGCCAGGTCGGCGGCGGCGCCGACGCCGCCGGGCTCTACCGCTGGCGCGTCCACGTCCACGTCCTGGATGCGGACCTCGCCGTCGCGCTGATCCGTTCCCTGGGCGAGCCCACGGAGCTTTCCGTGAGCGAGCTCGCAGTCCCGCGCGACCCGGAGGCGCCGGCCGCCACCGTTGCCGCCACCGCAGCCCCTACAGTTGCCACTGCGCGTGCCGCCGAAACCCGAAACCCCGACGGACATGCACGCTGAACTTGAACTGGGCCTGGAGCGCCGCATCGGCAAGCGCTCCGCGGCTGTCATCGAAAAACACCTTGGCATCACCACTGTCGGCGGGCTCCTGAACTATTTTCCCCGCCGCTACCTCAGCCGCGGCGAGCTCACACCCATCAGCGAGGTCCCGCTGGACGAGGAAGTGACGCTGATCGCCCGGGTGGTCTCCAACAGCACCCGGCCCATGCGCGCCCGGCGCGGTTCCCTCACCGACGTCGTGATCTCCGACGACGCCGGCGGTGCCGCTTCCACGCGGGCCGCCGGCGCACTGCCGGGCACACTCAAGGTCAGTTTCTTCAACGGGTTCCGGGCCAAGGCCGAGCTGCAGCCGGGCCGGCGCGCCATGTTTTCCGGCAAAGTCACGCGCTACGCCGGATCCCTCGGCCTGACCAACCCGGATTTCCTGCTGCTGGACGAGGACCCCGAAACACCGGGCATTGACCCCGAGAAGCTCGCCGCCATGCCGATCCCGGTGTACCCGGCCACGGCGAAACTGACCAGCTGGTCCATCCAGAAGGTCATCTCGACGCTGCTGGACACCGTGGAACTGGAAACCCTCGGCGACCCGCTGCCCGCCGAGATCGCGGCGCGGGAGAAGTTCCTGCCGGTCGCGGACGCCTACCGGCTGATCCACGCCCCGCAAACGCCGGCGGACTACCAGTGGGCCCGCGACCGGTTCCGCTACCAGGAAGCCCTGGTGCTCCAGTCGGCCCTGGCCCGCCGCCGCGCCCAGCTCGCCGCCGAGGAAGCGACCGCCCGCCGCCCGGCACCGGGCGGGCTGCTGCCCGCCTTCGACCGCCAGCTCCCGTTTACGCTGACCGCCGGCCAGACCGCCGTCGGCAAGACGCTCTCCGACGAGCTCGCCCAGGACTCGCCCATGAACCGGCTGCTGCAGGGCGAGGTGGGCTCCGGCAAGACGATCGTGGCGCTGCGCGCCATGCTGCAGGTGGTGGACGCCGGGGGACAGGCTGCCCTGCTGGCCCCCACCGAAGTCCTCGCCGCCCAGCACTATGAATCCATCCGGCGCACGCTCGGACCGCTCTCCCGGGACGGGATGCTCGGCGGGTTCGGCCCGGACGCCGTCCAGGTCACCCTGCTCACCGGCTCCATGCCCACCGCGGCGCGGAAGCAGGCCATGCTCGACGCCGCCTCCGGAACGGCCGGAATCGTGATCGGCACCCACGCCCTGCTCAGCGACAACGTCTCCTTCTACGACCTTGGCCTGATCGTGGTGGACGAACAGCACCGCTTCGGCGTGGAGCAGCGCGACGCCCTCCGGGCCAAGGCCAGCAAACCGCCGCACCTGCTGGTCATGACCGCCACCCCGATTCCCCGGACCGTGGCCATGACCGTGTTCGGCGACCTCGAAACCTCCGTGCTCGATGAGCTCCCCGCCGGCCGCGCCCCCATCTCCACCCACGTGGTGGGGCTCGCGGAACACCCGGGGTGGGCCACCCGGATCTGGTCCCGTTCGCGGGAGGAGATCGACGCCGGCCACCAGGTCTACGTCGTTTGCCCCAAGATCGGCACGGACGACGACGGCGACTTCACCCCGGCCGAGGCCGAACCGTCCGCCGCAGACCTCGAAGGCGACAACGGCGCGCGGGAACTCGCCTCGGTCACCGGCGTCGTGGAACATCTCCAGGACGAACCGGCACTCGCCGGGGTACCCGTGGCGCCCCTGCACGGCCGGCAGGACCCCGTCCTGAAGTCCGAAACCATGGCCTCCTTCACGGCCAACCAGACCAAACTGCTGGTCTCCACCACCGTGATCGAAGTCGGCGTGGACGTCCACAACGCCACGCTCATGGTGATCCTGGACGCTGACCGCTTTGGCATCTCCCAGCTCCACCAGCTGCGCGGCAGGGTGGGCCGCGGCGGACTGCCCGGAACCTGCCTGCTGGTCACCACCCTGGAGCCGGGCCATCCGAGCCGGCGCCGCCTGGATGCCGTAGCCGCAACCACCGACGGCTTCGAACTGTCCCAGGAAGACCTCAAGCTCCGCAGGGAAGGCGACATCCTGGGCGCCTCGCAGTCCGGCGGGCGCTCCACGCTGAAGCTGCTGCGCGTCCTCGAACACGAGGACGTGATCGCCCGGGCCCGGCAGGACGCCCAGCGGATCGTGGCCGCCGATCCCGCGCTGGCGGGCCAGCCCCGGCTTGCGGCCGCGATCGATGAATACCTGAACCCCGAGAAGGAGGCGTTCCTTGAACGCGGCTAGGACCACGAGCCAGGCAAACACGTCCGCAGGGGTCCGCGCATGAGCCGGATCATTGCCGGGGCGGCCGGCGGCAGCACGCTGAACAGCGTGCCCGGGAACCTGACACGGCCCACCACCGACCGTGTCAAGGAGGCCCTGTTCTCCAGGCTGGACGCCTTCAACGTCATCGCCGGCGCCCGCGTGCTCGATCTGTACGCGGGATCCGGCTCGCTGGGGGTGGAGAGCGGCAGCCGCGGCGCGGACTCCGTGGACCTGGTCGAATTCGACGCCAAGGCAAGCGCCGTCTGCCAGCGGAACGCCGATCTTGTCAACACCGTCACGGGCCGCAAGGTGGTCTCCGTGCACCGCTCCAAGGTCGAATCGTTCCTCGACCGGGCCGCCGGCTCCGCGATCTGGGACCTGGTGTTCCTGGACCCGCCCTACCCCCTGGACGAGCCGGCCCTCGCTGCCGTGCTGGCCAAGCTGGTGCCGCACCTGGGCGAGGGAGCGGTCGTGGTGGTGGAACGGTCGTCCCGGAGCCCCGAACCGGCATGGCCCCAGGGCATGGAACGGTTTGCCGAGAAGAAGTACGGCGAAACCCGGCTGTGGTTCACCGAGCCCGGCGTGGAAGCCGCGGACGCTGTGGAAGCCGTGGACCTGGAAGCAGGGGACTAGCCGGCCAGCGCGTCCAAATCGACGCCGGCGAGCAGCCGGGCCGGATGCGGACCGCGCGCCGTGAGCGCCGCCGTCCAGACCTCCGGCCACGGCCCCTGCGTCCCGGTCAGGATGATGTTCCCGGGGAACCGGCCAGTGAACATTCCGGCCTCCGCGAAGGCCGAGACGTCGGCCATGGCCCGGCGCATGGCCGCGATCTGGCTCCGGACCAGGGTCAGTCCGGGTTCGTCGCCCACGTTGACGATCAACACGCCGCGCGGCGTCAGCCGGGCCGCCGCCTCCTGGTAGAACCCGGTACACGCGATGTGTTCCGGCGCCTCCGGCCCGGAGAAGATGTCCAGGATCACGACGTCGAAGCGCAGGTCCGCCGGAAGCCCGGCGAGAGCGTCGCGGGCATCGCCGATCACCGTGTGCAGCTCGGTTCCCTCCGGCAGGGGCAGCTGCGCGAGCACGAAGTCCAGCAGTTCCCGCTCCAGCTCCACGGCGTACTGAACCGAGCCGGGCCGGGTGGCCTGGATGTAGCGGGCCAGCGTCAGGGCCCCGGCGCCCAGGTGCAGCGCCGTGATCGGCTCGCCCCACGGGGCGGCGAGGTCCACCACGTGCCCGATCCTGCGCAGGTATTCGTAGAAGATGTCCGCGGGGTCGGCCAGGTTGACGTGGGACTGCTCGGCGCCGCCGATGCTCAGCACGAAGCCGCCGTCGGTAAAGGGATCCGGTTCGACTACGGCGTGCTGCCCGGTGGTCCGCAGGAACCGCGAGGCCCCGGGTTGCTGCCCGGCCATGTTCACAGCCTGTCGCGCAAGGTCGCCAGCCGCTCGGCGGCCTCCTCCAGAACGTGCAGCTGCTTGCAGAACGCGAAGCGGAGCAGGCTGCGGGTGCGTTCGGCGCCGTCGGCGTGGCAGAAGACGGGCACCGGGATCGCGGCGACGCCCACGAGGGCCGGCAGCCTGCGGGCCAGCTCCACGGAATCGGTGATCCCCAGCGGTGAGGTGTCCACGTTGACGAAGTAGGTCCCCTGCGGGGTCAGCACGTCGAGGCCGGCCGCGCGCAGTCCCTCGCTGAGGATGTCGCGCTTGTACCGGAGGGTGTCGGCGATGCCGGCGTAAGACTCGTCCGGAAGCCCCAGGCCCACCGCGATCGCGGCCTGGAAGGGCGTGCCGGAACTGTAGCTCAGGAACTGCTTGACCGTCCGGGCGGCGGCCACGAGCTCCTCCGGCCCGGAGAGCCAGCCGATCTTCCAGCCGGTGAAGGAGAACGTCTTGCCGGCCGAGGAAATGGTCAGCGTGCGCTCCGCCGCCCCGGGCAGCGTCGCGATCGGGATGTGCCGCACACCGAACGTCAGGTGCTCGTACACTTCGTCGGTGACGATGACGGCGTCGTATTTCGCGGCCAGTTCGACGACGCGCTCGAGCACCTCGCGGGGGAACACCGCTCCGGTCGGGTTGTGCGGATTGTTGATCAGCACCACCTTGGTGCGGTTGCTGAATGCGGCCTCGAGTGCGGCCAGGTCCGGCATGAAATCCGGGGCCAGGAGCGGGGCGGTGACATGCGTGGCGCCGGAGAGCCCGATGATGGCGCCGTAGGAGTCATAGAACGGCTCGAAGGTGAGCACTTCATCTCCCGGACCTACCAGCGCGAGCAGGGCCGCGGCGATGGCCTCCGTGGCGCCGGTCGTGACGATGATTTCGGTCTGCGGATCCGGGTCCAGCCCGTAGAACCGCTGCTGGTGCACCGAGATCGCCTCCCGCAGCGGCAGGATGCCCTTGCCGGGCGCATACTGGTTGGCTCCGGCGGCGATCGCGGCCTGGGCGGCCTCCTTAATCTCCACGGGGCCGTCCTCGTCCGGGAAGCCCTGGCCAAGGTTGATGGCGCCCGTGCTCAGGGCCAGGGTGGTCATCTCCTCGAAGATCGTCACGCCCAGCGAGCCATCGGGGGAGAGCAGGTTGGCGCCGGTTGCGGCGCGCTGCCACGGCAACGGCATGAGGGGGCTCATCGGGTGCCCGCCTTCTCGTCCCGGCCGGTGAAGCTGTCCATGGTGGTGTAGATCCCAAAGACCTTTCCGCCCACGAAGTCCCACGCCCGCACCGGCAGTATGCCCTTGAGTACTTTCCCCAGCGTGGCCATGGCGGGGGCGATCAGCAGCGGCCGCCCGGCGGCCGTAGCGCGCCATGCCCTGTCCACGGCGTCCTCGGGCGTCATGAGCGGGGTCAGCAGGGGACCGCGGGCTCCCTCGAACATGCCGGTGGAAATGTAGCTGGGGCAGAAGGTGGTGACTTTCAGGTGGCCGTAGCCCTGCTGCTCAAGCTCGAGCCGGAGCGAGTCGCTCCAGCCGATGACGGCCCATTTCGAAGCCGCGTACACGCTCATCCGCGGATTCGAGACCGTGCCGGCGGCGGAGGCAACGTTGAGGACCCGGCGCGGGCGGCCGGCGGCGGCCATCATGTCCGGCAGGAACTCCAGGGTGACGTACATGGGGGCGAGGGCGTTGATGTCCATGGTCAGGGCGATGTCACGGTCCGGGGCGTGGTCCCAGAAGTACGCGCCGCGGACAATCCCGGCGTTGTTCACCAGCAGCGCCAGCGGCCCCTCGGCCCGGGCCTCCCGGGCGGCGCCGGCAATCGCGGCGCGATCCGCCAGGTCCACCGTGCGGGGGACGGCGCGGGCGCCCAGAGCGGCAACTTCAGCGGCGGTGCCGGCCAGGGCATCGGCGTCGACGTCCCAGAGGATCACCACCCCGGCGCCTTCCCGGGCGGCGCGGAGGGCGTAGAGCCGGCCCATGCCGCTGGCGGCACCGGTGACCAGGACCACGCCGCCGTCCACGGTGAAAGGCGGCGCAGCGACAGGCCGCACAGTGAAAGGAGAAGTCGCGCGATTGTTCGATGCTGACATTCAGCCATGTTATCCCGGGCTGCGGCGCGGATACGGTAGGTTCGGAGCATGAGACGCGCTGTTTGCCCTGGCTCTTTTGACCCCATCCACAATGGACACCTGGAAGTCATTGCGCGTGCCGCGGGCCTCTTCGACGAGGTGATCGTGGCCGTGTCCACGAACTATTCCAAGAAGTACCGCTTCAGCCTGGAGGAGCGGATCGACATGGCCAGGGAAACGTTCGCGTCCTTGCGCGGGATCGTGGTTGAACCCGTGGGGGAGGGTCTCCTGGCCGAGTACTGCCGGCAGCGCGGTGTGTCGGCGATCGTCAAGGGCCTGCGTTCGTCCTCGGACTTCGACTACGAACTGCCGATGGCCACGATGAACCGGCAGCTGACCGGTGTCGAGACGGTGTTCCTGCCGGCGGAAAGCCACTACCTCCACCTGTCCTCCACCCTCATCAAAGAGGTCTTCGCCCTCGGCGGGGACGTCTCGGACTTTGTTCCCCGCTCCGTGCTGAAACGGCTGGCCCCGGGCGAGCCGGTCCCGAACCGGGCGCGCAAAGTGTAAGCTTGACCGGTACTCGGCGGCCTGCTGCCGGTTGCGGGGCCCGAATCCGAGGCCGCTTGTGGTGTGAACCGCCGGCGTGCCCCCGGTTTGAGTCCGTCCGGAAGTTCAGGCTAAGATAGTACGTCGGTCATATGTTCAACAGGAGTTCTCATTAAACGAGATGCTAGTTCGCCCTTGGCGTTCGACGTCAAGGACCTCGGACGCAGTCCGGGAAGCATGCGGACGCTGACGGAACATGTACCCGCGCCAAGTGATCTTGGCGTGGCGCTCATTGGCGTGCAGGAAGGCTCGGATGTCGAGCTGGACCTGCGGCTTGAGGCCGTACACGAAGGAATTCTGGTATCAGGAACCGCGCACGTTGAAGTTACTGGCGAATGCGGCCGATGCCTGGATCCCCTTGCGTATGACCAAGAGGTTGATGTGCAAGAACTTTTCTTCTACGAGGATGCTGTGTTCTCCGATGAAGAAGACGAAGAAGAGCAACGTCGAGTCGAGCACGATCTGATCGATCTTGAGCCGGTGTTGCGGGACGCAGTTGTCACCATACTGCCGTTCCAGCCGGTGTGCCGGGAAGACTGCCAGGGCCTTTGCTCCGAATGTGGAGTGCGCCTGGAAGACGAGCCGGGGCATCACCACGAGGTCGTAGATCCTCGCTGGGCCGCCCTGGCTGACTTGGCTAAGCCTGACCGGCAAAACTGATTTGTAAGTGTTTTTCTAGAGAGAAATGAGTTAGCCGTGGCTGTCCCGAAGCGGAAAATGTCTCGCTCGAATACCCGCGCCCGCCGCTCCCAGTGGAAGGCAACTGCCCCCCACCTGGTGAAGACTGTCGAGAACGGCCAGGTCACGTACAGCCTGCCGCACCAGGCAAAGGTCGTTACCGACTCGGCTGGCACTGCGCTGTTCCTTGAGTACAAGGGCCGCAAGGTCGCAGACGTCTAATCCGCCAACAGGCTGAAAAAGATGTCTTCAACTGAAGAGCTTCTGAAGCGTCTCGGTGTCACTATTGACGCCGGGACGCTTCGTCTTGCGCTCACACACCGTTCCTACGCCTACGAAAACGGCGGCATCCCCACCAACGAACGGCTCGAGTTCCTGGGCGACTCCATCCTGGGGTTCTCCGTAACGGACGCGCTGTACCGTGACAACCCCACGCTGCCCGAAGGCGACCTGGCCAAGCGCCGCTCCGCCGTCGTCAGCACCCGGGCGCTGGCCGGCATCGGCCGCAGCATCGGGCTGGGGGAGTACATCTACCTTGGACAGGGCGAAAAGCTCACCGAAGGCAAAAACAAGGCCTCCATCCTGGCGGACACCATGGAGGCGCTGATCGGCGCCACCTACCTCTCCAACGACATCGAGACGGCCCGGCAGCTGGTCATGCGGCTGGTCGGCCCGCTGTTGAAGGACGCCGCCGCCCTCGGCGCGGGCACCGACTGGAAGACTTCCATCCAGGAGCTCGCCGCCAGCCGGCAGCTTGGGACCATCAACTACGCGGTCGACGGCTCCGGGCCGGACCACGCCCGGACGTTCGAGGCCGTGCTGCGGATCGGCGGCACGGACTACGGCACCGGCACCGGCAACTCCAAGAAAGAGGCCGAACAGGAAGCCGCCGCCGACGCCTGGCGCCGGCTGACCGCCCCGTCCGCGCCGGATCCGCAGCAGCTGCAGTCCCAGACCGGCAGCTAGGCAGCGGCGTTGCCTGAACTGCCCGAGGTCGAGGTGGTCCGGCGCGGCCTGGTGAGCTGGGTGCGAGGCCGGACCATCACCTCCGTCGAGGTGCTGGACCCGCGCTCCCTGCGCCGGCACGCCCTGGGACCGGAAGACTTTGCCGGCAACCTTGAAGGCGCGCGGGTCCTGGACGTGGTCCGCCGCGGCAAATTCCTGTGGATGCCGCTGGCGGACACGCCCGCCCCGCCCGGAAACGGTACCCCGGCCGGCGAGCCCGCCCCCGCTGTCGCGCTCATGGCCCATCTGGGCATGTCCGGCCAGCTGCTTATGCAGGACCCCGGGGTTCCGGACGAAAAACACCTGAAGGTCAGGCTGCGGCTCAGCCCGGCCGACGGCATGCCCGAACAGCTCCGGTTCGTGGACCAGCGCATCTTCGGCGGCCTGTTCCTGACCACGCTGATCCCCACCGACGACGGCGGCCCTGGCGGCCTCGCCGAAACGCCGCTGCCGCTCATCGCCGAGGAAGCCGCGCACATTGCCCGTGACCCGCTGGATCCCTGGTTCTCCTTCGAGACCTTCTACCGGCGCCTGCGGGCCCGCAAAACCGGGCTCAAGCGGGCGCTGCTGGACCAGGGCCTGGTCTCGGGGATCGGCAACATCTACGCGGACGAGGCCCTCTGGACGGCGCGGCTGCATTACGCCCGGCCCACCGACACCCTGCGCCGACCCGATGCGGTGCGGGTCCTCGACGCCGCCCGTGCGGTCATGACGGATGCCCTGGCCGCGGGCGGCACGAGCTTCGATTCGCTCTACGTCAACGTCAACGGAGCCTCCGGGTACTTCGACCGTTCCCTGAACGCCTACGGCCGGGAGGGGCTCGAGTGCAAGCGCTGCGCCGCCGCCGGCCGGGTCAGCCTGCTCCTGCGGGAACAGTTCATGAACCGGTCCTCGTACACCTGCCCCGTCTGCCAGCCCCGGCCGCGGAACGGGCGCTGGTAGGGGGCGTCCGGGCGTAGTGCCCGGCCAGCCTCGCCAGGCCCTCGTCAAGTGAAACGGCGGGGGCCCAGTTGAGGAGTTCACGGGTCCCGCGCTGGTCGAACCAGTGGGCCGTAGAGAGCTGTTCAGCGAGGAATCTGGTCATCGGCGGCTCCCCGGCCCGGCCGGACCTGGACCACACCTTCTCCACCACCGATCCCGCAGCCCGCGCGAGACTGCCCGGCACCGTCCACGACGGCGCAGGGACGCCGCCCGCGGCGCAAATGCCCGCCAGCAGCTCACCAACCGGGCGGGGTTCGCCGTTGCTGACCACGAGCGCCCGGCCGTGGATGTGCTCCATCCGGTCAAGCGCGGCGACGATGGCCGAAGCGGCGTTGTCCACGTAGGTCGTGTCGATCAGTGCCGCACCGGCGTCGAGCAGCGGCAGGCGGCCGCGGCTGGCACGTTCCAGCACCCGTTCCACCAGCTGGGTGTCACCCGGGCCCCAGACGATGTGCGGGCGCACCGCCGTGACCCGGAAACCCGGCGAGTCCGCGGCCAGCGCCAGCAGTTCGGCCTCGGCCTTCGTGCGGGAGTAGTCACCGTGCGCGCGGGCCGGGTCCGCCGCCTCGGCGCCCAGCCCGGCGATGGCGGCCCCGGAATTGGCCACGGACGGGGAGGAAACAAACACCAGCTCCCGCACACCGGCCTCGCGGGCGGCCAGGAGCAGGCGGCGCGTGCCTTCGACATTGACCTCGTCGAACTCCGCGGCACGGCCGGTGAAGGACACCTTCGCGGCCAGGTGGATGACGCCCTCGGCGCCGGAGACGGCGCGGCGCACGGCGGCCTCGTCCGCAACGGACCCTTGGAGGTCCGTGGCGCCGTCGACGCCGGAGGGGCGGCGCTGGAACGTGCTGACGGCGTGGCCCTGCCGCACCAGCAGCTGTGCCACCTCCCGCCCGAGCAGTCCGCTCGCGCCGGTGACGAGGACCCTCATGGCGTGCCCGGACGGCCGCCGGCCAGCACCGCCGAAGCCCACCGGGCCAGGCGGCTCCGGTCGATCTTGGCGTTGTGGCGGATGTCGGTCGGCTGGGAGGGGACAGCGAGCACGGCGGAGACGCTGACCCCTGCCGCGCGGGCGGCGTCCCGCACGCGGCCCGCCAGCTGCGGCGCGGCGGGACCGGCCCGGCGGACCGGCGGAACGGTTTCGACGACGGCGACGACAGCCTGGGTCCCGGACGGACCGACCCCGACGACGGCTGCCATCCCGACGTCGTCCAGGCGTTCGATGGCCTGCTCGGCGCCTACCGGCGTCACCACGGCGCCCGGGGCCGTCACGACGTGCACGAGGCGTCCTTCCACCCAGAGCCGGCCGGCGGCGTCGAGGTGCCCCACGTCGCCGGTGCGGTGCCATCCGGCCGTGCGGACGCTCTCGCGCTGGGTCAGCCAGAGCCGGTCGTAGGCTTCTTTCACGTGCGGGGCGCTGACGAGGATCTCCCCGCTCACTCCGGCCTCGCTGACGGGCTCGTTCCCGGGTGCGGTGCCGTCCGCGGCCAGCGGGATGATGGCCACGCGGGCGCCCTGCACCGGCCGGCCCACGCACACGCCGTTGCCGGCGCCTGCCATGGTTCCGGCGGCGGCGTCGGCCGCGGCGGCACGGATCTGTTCGAGGCTGATGTCCGTGACGGGCAGCGCCTCGGTCATCCCGTACGGGGTATGCAGCGAGGCGCGCGGCAGCAGCCGCTGCACCTCTGCGAGGAGGGTTTCAGGGACCGGCGCGCCGGCGGAGAGCAGCAGCTCCACGCGCCCCAGCGCCTCGTGTCCGGCGCGGCTCAGGCCGGCCCGGGTGGCCAGGACGTTGCGCAGCGCCGCGGGCGAGGCGAATACCACCGTGGCGTCGATGGCTGCTGCGGCGTGCGCCAGCGCGCTGGCCGTCAAGGTGCGGGGGGCGGTGACGTCCATGGCGGGCGTCACTGAAACGGCTCCGAGCGCCGGTCCCAGCAGGGCGAACGGCGCGAAGCCCGCCACCAGGCGTGCGCCCGGGCGGATCTCCAGCGTCGCGGCCACGGCATCGCGCATCGCTGCCAGCCGCCGGTGCGTGTAGACCACGCCCTTGGCGGGCCCGGTGGAACCGGAGGTGAACAGCACCGCGGCGGGGGCGTCCGGGTCCGGAACCGGGGCCGTGCCCGGGCGAGGGAGTCCGGGGCTGAGGCCGGCTCCGCGGCGGGCAAGGGCAGCGAGGGAGGTCTCGACGGCGAGGAGCCGGCGGCGGCGGGCCGGCAGGTCCCGCACACTGATGCGCCGTCCCGGCCAGCCAAGTACCGAGGCGGCCGCCAGGGCCTTGTCGATTCCGATGAGGAAGTCCGGGGTGGCGCCCTTCACCGCACGGCTCAGGCCGCGGGTGCCCAGGCCGGCGTCGGCCACGATGACCACCGCGCCGAGCCGCAGGCAGGCGTAGAGGACCACGGTCAGGTCCACGCCCGGGGGAACCATCAGGCTCACCCGGGTGCCGTTCCCTACACCGGCGTCCTGCAGGCCCGCCGCGAGGGCGGCGATGTTCTGTTCGAGCTCCTGCCAGCTGAGCGAGCGGGCGACGCTGCCGTCCGTGGCCATTTCCGCGACGGCGGTATCCCCGGCCGCCGGTCCCGCCGCCAGCTCGGCGAGGGGCGCCCAGAGGGGCGTGACCCCGGCGCCGGGCTCCAGGGGCCCGGCCCCGAATTCCAGCATCGAGTCGTCGGCCGGGCCGTCGGCCGGTCCGCTGTCCGGGCCGCACCCGGCCAGCCACTCGAAGACGGGCGCGGCGATGTCCCGGTCTTCCGCGACCAGGTGGCCGGCACCCTCGAAGCGGTGAACTTTCGCGTCCGGCAGCCGGCCGATGAGGTCCTTGAGGTACCGGTCGGAAAAGATCGGATCGCGCGGGCCCCAGAGCATCAGGGCCGGAACCCCCAGCCCGCGCACCCCTTCCGCGACGCGGCTGAGCGTCGGAAAGCTGGGATGGGACGCGTCGGCGGGAATGTCCGCGACAAAGTTCCCCACGCCGGCGCGTCGGCCGGCGCCGCGATAGGGGGCCATGAAGGCGCCACGGACATCCGCGGTGAGCGGCGGGCGGGCCAGGGCATGCGTCACGCGCAGGAAGCTGTCCGTCCCCGTCGTTCCCCAGCGGTGCACGGCAGGGTGCAAGGCAAGCCGCAGCGCAGGCGGGATGCGGGCGCCGGAGGGCTGGTGCACGGCCGTGTTGGTCAGCACCACGCCGGCGAGCTGCTGCGGATGGGCCACGGCCCAGCCCAGGCTGATCACGCCGCCCCAGTCGTGGCCGACGGTGACGACCGGCCCGTCCAGGCCGAGCGCCGCGGTGAGGTCGCCCAGGTCGTTGATCCGGTCCTCCAGGCGCCGGAACGTGCCGGTGCGCTCGGAGAAGCCCATGTCCAGCTGGTCCACGGCCACCACGCGCCACGGGTGTGCGGGGTCGGATCCGGCGGCCAGCAGGGTCCGCCACAGGTAGGACCACGTCGGGTTGCCGTGCACGCACAGCAGGGTGCCGGCAGGTGTCAGGCCGCGGCGCGTGAGCTGGGCACCGTTGTCCAGCAGGTGCCAGCGGCGCACGGTGCCGGGCTCATCCGCGGCGGAGGTGGACGCCACATCGATTTCGCGCGACCATTCGGGGTCGACGCCGGGCCAGTCGGCGGCTACCAAACGATTTCCACCATGGCGGTGTTCAGGCCGGAACCGACGCCCATGCACAGCACGCGGTCCCCGGCGGCGAGAGTCTGCGCTTCGGCCGCGAGGGTCATGGGGAGGGAGGCCGGGCCCACATTGCCCCAATGCGGGAACGTGATCGGCACCTTGTCCGGGTCCAGGTCAATGGCGTTGATGATGGCCTGGGTATAGGCATTGCTCACCTGGTGCGTGACGTACCGGTCCATCGAGGCCCAGTCCCACTCCGGCTGGGCCTCGTGCCAGGCATCGACCACGAGCTGCAGGCCGCCGTCGAGCAGGCCTTTGGTGTCGGTGGCCATGCCGTCAATGCTGCCCACGCACAGTTCATGGTGCTCGGTTCCGGCACGCATCACGCCGCCGAGGACCCGGTGCGCCCCGGGGTGCTCGTCCGCCGGGCCCAGGACGGCCGCAGCGGCTCCGGAGCCGAGCGTCAGTGTGGCGAACTCGCGGTTGAAGTCCTCGCGGGTGGTCTCGGGCCGCTGCAGCCGGGCCAGGGTGGCCTCCTGCGTTGGCTGGGCGTCTTCACCGTTGACGATCATCGCGTACTTGATCTGGCCGGAGTCGATCATGTTGGCCGCCAGCGTCATGCCGTTGACGAATCCAAGGCAGGCGTTGGCCAGATCAAAGTTCATGGCCGACGAAGGCAGGCGCAGTCCGTGGTGGATCTTCACCGCGACGGACGGTTCGAGGTTTCGCCGCGTCACGGAGGTGTTGATCAGCAGGCCAATCTCGGACGCTTCGATGCCGGACTCGGCCAAGGCCTTTGCGCCCGCCTCGATGGCTGCGTCGTCGAACGATGTCCCGGGGGCCCACCAGCGCCGGTGCGTGATGCCTGCGACCCGTTCGAGCAGCTTCGGGGGGACCCTCAGCCGCCGCAGGGTCGAAGCCAGCCTGCGGTCGAAATCCATGGAACTGATGATCGTCGGAGCTTCGACGCTGCTTACCGAAAGTAGAGCGGTGTTGCTGTGCCGGAATGTTGCATTGCCTACCAATTCAAGCCCCTCTTCATGTCCGTCCTGCGCTCCGGCGGTGGCCGCTCACAAGCCCGAGAGCTTAACTATGCCCCGTGCAGGTCAATTCCCGCATATGCGGCCTCAGCCATCTGCGGCGGCTTCGCGCTGGTTCTGCGCGGAATGGCCGCAGATGCGCAGTAGATTGTAAGTATCCGGGGCCGCCCCGGAACCCCCGTGTCCGTCCGAATCATGCTTTCGTCGGACAGCGGACCAGTCCGCCGACCAGGAGAACCGAAGCGCCTTGCACCTGAAAAGTTTGACCGTCCGGGGATTCAAGTCGTTCGCCTCGGCGACGACCTTTGAATTCGAACCGGGCGTCACCGCCGTGGTGGGCCCCAACGGCTCGGGCAAATCCAACGTGGTGGACGCGCTGGCGTGGGTCATGGGCGAACAGGGAGCCAAGACCCTCCGCGGCGGCAAGATGGAAGACGTGATCTTCGCCGGCACCTCGGGCCGGCCGCCCCTGGGGAGGGCACACGTCTCGCTGACCATCGACAACAGCGACGGCGCCCTCCCGATCGAATACAGCGAGGTCACGATCTCGCGCACGCTGTTCCGGACCGGCGGCTCGGAATACGCCATCAACGGCGCGGGATGCCGGCTGCTCGATATCCAGGAGCTGCTCTCTGACTCGGGCCTGGGCCGCGAGATGCACGTGATTGTCGGCCAGGGCCAGCTGGACAAGGTCCTGCACGCCACCCCCGAGGACCGGCGCGGCTTCATTGAGGAGGCCGCCGGCATCCTCAAACACCGCCGCCGCAAGGAAAAGACGGTCCGCAAACTCGAAGCCATGCAGGCCAACTTGTCCCGGCTCAGCGACCTCACCGGCGAAATCCGGCGGCAGCTGACCCCGCTGGGCAAACAGGCCGAGGTGGCCCGGCGCGCCCAGAGCGTCCAGTTCGAGGTCCGTGACGCCCGCTCACGGCTCCTGGCCGACGACCTCGTTGCGCTGCAGTCCGCGCTGGCGCAGGACGTGGCGGATGAATCGGCGCTCAAGGCACGCCGCGCCGTCGTCGAACGCGACCTCGAGGCCGGGCGGCAGCGCCAGGCCGTCCTCGAAGGGCTCGCAGCCGAGGCCACGCCCGCGCTGAACGCCGCGCGGGAGAACTGGTATTCGCTTTCCACCGGGCGCGAACGGCTCCGTTCCCTCGGTTCGCTCGCAGAGGAACGCCGCCGCCTGCTCGGCGCCGCGGACGTGGTTCCGGACACCGGCCGGGACCCGGACCAGCTGGAGCAGCAGGCCGCCCGCGTCCGCGACGAGCAGGCCGGGCTGGAACGGCAGATCCTGGACCGCACCGAGGCCCTGGACGCCGCGACAGCCGCCAAACACTACGCCGAACAGGCCGCCGCCGCCGAGGACAAGCGGCTCGCGGCCCTGCTCCGCGCCGCCGCGGACCGGCGTGAAGGCCTGGCCAAGCTCGCCGGGCAGGTCGGCGCGGCACGGTCCCGCGTCGAGTCTGCCCAGTCCGAGCTCGGCCGCCTCCGCGAATCGCAAAAGGCGGGCGAGGAGCGCCGCCGCCAGGCGCACAGCGAGTTCACGGCCCTGGAAGCGCAGGTCGCAGGGGTCGAGGACGGCGAGGAATCGCTCGACGCCGATTACGAGGCCGCGAGCGAGGCCCTCGAAACCATCATCGCCGAAATTGACGCCCTGAAGGCGGCCGAGCGTGAAGGCGAGCGGGAACGCGGCGCCCTCATGGCCCGCCGCGATGCCCTCCAGCTGGGCCTGAACCGCAAAGACGGCTCCGGGCATGTGCTCGGTGTGGCAGCCGGGGACCTGGCTGACGGGGTCCTGGGATCGCTGGCATCCATGATCGCCGTGGATCCCGGATTCGAGGCCGCCGTCGCCGCCGCACTCGGCAGCGCGTCCGACGCCGTGGTGGTCCGGGACCAGCAGACGGCCGCCGCTGCCGTGCGGCTGCTGCGCGCGGACGACGCCGGCCGTGCCGCGCTGCTGCTGGCCGGCCCCCCGGCCGGGTCCCCGCCGCCGGTGGCCGATGCGCTGACGGCCGATGCATTAACCGGCGGCAGCACGCTTCCCGCGGGCGCGCGCTGGGCTGTGGATCTTGTGTCGGCTGAGGCACCGGACGTCGCCGGCCTGCCGCTGGCCGCCCTGCTGGCCGGCGTCGCCGTCGTCGAGGACCTGGATGCCGCAGCGCAGCTGATCGCCGCGCGTCCCGAGCTGACCGCCGTGACCCGGACCGGGGACGTCTTCACGGCGCTGACCGTGACCGGCGGGTCCGCGTCGGCGCCGTCGCTGCTGGAAGTCCAGGCCGCCGTCGACGACGCCGCGTCGAAGCTGGCCGCCGTCACCGCCGCGCTCGAACGCAACCGCTTCGCACTCTCCACCGCCCGGACCCGGCGCGCCGAAGCCCAGGACCGTGCCGACGCGGCCCTCGCGAAACTCCACGATTCCGACGCGAAACTCGCGGCCGTCGCCGAACGCCTGGGCCACCTGAACGCGGTGCTGCGCAGCGCCGTCGCCGAAAGTGAGCGGCTGGCCGCGTCCCTGGCCAGGGCTGAGGCCCAGATTGTCAGCGAACAAGGTGCGCTGGAAGCGGTGGCGGCCCGGCTCGCCGCGGCCTCAGAGGCCCCCGCGGAGCAGGAACCTTCCCCGGAGCACCGGGATGCCTTGGCCCTGGCCGCCTCGCTGGCCCGCACGGCCGAGATGGAGGCCAGGCTCGCCCTGCGCAGCGCCGAGGAACAGCTCACGGCCACCCGCAACCGGGCGGCGTCGCTGGAACGGGCCGCCGCCACCGAACGCCGCGCCCGCGAGGAAGCCGCGGAACGGGCCCGCCGCCGCCGGCTCCAGGCCCGGCGCGCCGCCGCCGTCGCCGGCGCCGTCCAGCAGGTCATCGGATTCATCGACGTGTCCGTGGAACTGGCCCGCCGCGAGCGGGACAGCGCCGAGGAACGCAGGGACGCCATGGACCGTGAACTGGCCGGGGTCCGCAGCGGCAACGACGCGCTGGCCCGCGAACTGGCCGAACTCACCGACTCCGTGCACCGCGACGAGCTCGCCCGCACGCAGCAGCGGCTGCGGATCGAGGCGCTGGAACTGAAGAGCGTGGAGGAGCTCGGGCTGACTGCCGGACAGCTCGTGGCCGACTACGGACCGGACCTGCCTGTCCCGGTCCCTGCCGGCGACTCGGCGGACAAATGGGCCGCACTGCGCGCCCCGGTGGACGAGGACGGACGCGAGATTTCCGACGGCAAGCCCTTCGTCCGTGCGGAACAGGAAAAGCGGCTCAAACGCGCCGAACGCGACCTCGCGGCCCTGGGGAAGGTCAACCCGCTGGCGCTCGAGGAGTTCGCCGCGCTTGAGGAGCGCCACCAGTTCCTCAGCACCCAGCTCGAAGACCTGAAGGCCAGCCGCAAAGACCTGTTGGACATCATCAAGGAAGTCGACGACCGCGTCCAGAAGGTCTTCGCCGAGGCCTTCGAGGACACCTCCCGGCAGTTTGTCCGCGTCTTCGCCCGGCTGTTCCCCGGCGGCGAGGGCCGGCTGGTCCTGACCGACCCCACCGACATGCTCACCACCGGCATCGAGGTCGAAGCCCGCCCGGCCGGCAAGAAAATCAAGCGGCTCTCGCTGCTTTCCGGCGGCGAACGCTCCCTGACGGCCGTGGCGCTGCTGGTGGCCATCTTCAAGGCACGGCCCTCGCCCTTCTACGTCATGGACGAGGTCGAGGCCGCGCTCGATGACACCAACCTGGGCCGCCTCATCACCATCTTCGAAGAACTCCGCGAATCCAGCCAGCTGATCGTCATCACGCACCAGAAACGCACCATGGAAGTCGCCGACGCCCTCTATGGCGTCACAATGCGCGGCGACGGCGTCTCCACGGTGATCAGCCAGCGGCTCAGTGCGGAGATCTGAGCAAACGTCCAGGTCCCGGCACGGCGGCGTCCGCGCGCAACAAAAGCGCTGGCCACGGCCCATTTGGGGTTTGTGAGAAGCTAGGGGAGTGAACGATATCCTCCCCATCATTCTGCCCATTTTCGCTGTCCTGGTGGTCCTCGGTGTGCTGATCCCGGTGCTCATGAAGACCCGGAAGAGCGCCAAGACCTACACCGGCCCGCGTGACGCAAACGACCCCGTGCAGGCCCCGGGAGCCGGAACCCTTGTGGAGGACCGTCCCGCGCAGGCGCCGGCACCGGCACGGACCTCGCCGGACGGCGTCGAACTCGAAGAACCAACCCTCGAAGTTCCGGACGACGCAGCCGGGCTGGAAACCGTCCCGGTGGAAACCCCGCTGCCGGTGGCCGGGCGGCTGATGCGGCTGCGCGAGCGGCTCGTCAAGTCCAACAACATCCTCGGCAAGGGGCTCCTGGCCCTGCTCTCGGCAGACAAGATCGATGAAAACGTCTGGGATGAGGTCGAGGAAACCCTGCTGCTGGCCGATCTCGGCACCGAACCGACCATGCAGCTCGTGGACTCACTCCGCGAACGCGTCAAGGTGATGGGCACCCGGGACCCTGAGCACGTCAAGGCCCTGCTCCGGGAGGAACTCATCAAGCTCGTGGATCCGACCATGGACCGGAGCCTGAACGTCGAGCGCCACGGCGACAAGCCCGCCGTCATGATGGTTGTCGGCGTCAACGGCGTTGGCAAGACCACCACCGTGGGCAAGCTGGCCCGCGTGCTCGTGGCCGAGGACAAGGACGTGCTGCTGGGCGCGGCGGACACCTTCCGCGCCGCCGCCGCCGAGCAGCTGGCCACGTGGGGCCAGCGCGTCGGCGTGCCCACCGTGAAGTCGGACATCGACGGCGCGGACCCGGCCTCGGTGGCCTACGAGGCCGTCAAGGCCGGCATCGACCAGGAAGTCGACGTCGTCATGATCGACACCGCGGGGCGCCTGCAGAACAAGGTGGGCCTCATGGACGAGCTCAGCAAGGTCAAGCGGGTCATCGAAAAGCTGGCCGAGGTGGACGAGGTGCTGCTGGTCCTGGACGCCACCACCGGCCAGAACGGACTCAACCAGGCCCGGGTGTTCTCCGAGGTCGTGAACATCACCGGGATCGTCCTGACCAAGCTGGACGGCACCGCCAAGGGCGGGATCGTCGTCGCCATCCAGAAATCCCTCGGAGTCCCGGTGAAGCTGATCGGCCTGGGCGAAGGCGCCGACGACCTCGCGCCGTTCGACGCTGAAGGCTTCGTGGATGCGCTGCTGAACTAGCCCGCACCGCAACAAAAAGAGTGCCCCGGTCCTGTCTGGCCAGTTCAGACGGGACCGGGGCACTCTTTGTTCAAGTGGCTAGTACTTGAAGTTCAGGACCGTCACTGTGCCGGCCGTCAGCTTGAACTGCTGCGTCTGGGACTTGTACGCGAAGCCGGGCACCGTGGCGCGCTTGGCGAGGGGCGTGGGCTCGGCCTTGGCGCCATCGATCACGGTCTGGTCCTCGGCTGCGTAGCTGGGTCCGCTGAGCTGGGTCATGGTCCCGGTGACCGGTTTGCCCGGAAGGTTCAGGGTGACGGAAGTCTGCGCGGCCTTTTCGGGGTCGTTTTCGTTGATGATCACCACGCTGGTGCTGCCGTCGGCGTTCTGCAGCGCGTAGCTGAACGCCGGGCCGCCTCCGGCGCTGTTCACTTTCATGAACTTGCCGGCCTCGAGCTCGGCCACCATGGAGATGCCGAAGAAGTTGGCCCGGCCGGACATCTGGCCGTTGCCGAACGGGTAGGCCCCGGCGCTGCAGATGGCGGACAGGGGCGGGCCGCCCTTGCAGGTCAGCAGCGAGCTGTGGAAGCCGATTCGGGTGATGCCCAGCTGGGCGGCGGTGAGGGCATAGTCTGCCGCCCAGAGCGCAGATGCGTGGGTGCGGGAGGTCTCATTGGAACCGGGGCACGCCGAGATCCCGGTTTCCGGAATCCAGGTTTCCAGGCCGGCGGCCTGACCCACCGCGAGGGCCGCCTTCTGGTAGTTGACGCCACGGTCGTGCATCGTTCGGCTCATCGCGTTTGCCAAGGTAGGCGAGTCCTGGGGCAAGCTGCCGTCACAGTTGGAGAGCGGGTAGTGGTGGAACGTCAGGATCTTCTTCTGCGGGAGGTCCGCATCGACGAACGGCTGCCACCACTTCTGGTCGTAGGCGCCCGGGCCGGAGATGGGCACGTTCGACGCCACTGCATAGATCGCGTTGGCGTAGTCCTTCAATTCCCGAATGTACTGATCCAGGCTGTAGCCGCTGCCGGACTTCACATCGTTGAACACGAAGCCGTTGGGCTCATTGCCCACAGTGATGCTCAGCAGCCGGTCGCCGAGGATCGCCGAGGCGTTTTTGGCCATGTCCGCAGCCCGCGCCGGGTTGTAGTGGCCCAGATCCACTGTGAGGCTGACCCTGGCGTCGCCGGCGTCCAGCAGGGTCTTGAGCCGGACCAGGTCTGCCGGGCCCACGGCCTTGACCGGGTGCGTCTTGTCACCCTTGTAGTCGGCGGGGACGGCCTCGCCGGTGGAGGTCCAGAAGAAACGCCGGTCCACGGCGTTGCCGCCGAAACGCAGGACCGGCTGGTCGATCTCCTTGAGCAGCTTGACCATCGACGCGTTGTCGCTGCTGAGGTCGGGATCGGCCAGATCCGTGGCCTCCAGGGAAATTCCCGCCATGCCCTTGTTCAGGGAAGTGCCCACGAGGTCGCTGGAGACATCGACCTTGAGGGGCTCAACCTTTTCCAGCGGCGACCCGGCCGGCGGACCCGGCTGCGCGTAATAGGTGACGGTCGGGCCCACCTCGGCAGGGGCGAGCGCCGGTGCCGACTGGGCCGGGGAAGAAGCGGCCGGCGGGGCCGGCGTCGGGTTTCCGAGGGCGAGGGGAACCAGTACTGCTGCGGCGACGGCGATAATTCCGGCGCCGGCGATCAGCCCTGCGCGCTTCCTGTTTCCCGCGCTTGTGCCCGCACTCTTACCGGGGTTTGCGGGTTGGGCGGGGTCGGGGCTTTCGGCTTTCCCGGGGGAAGAGTCGAATTTGGCCATGGGGGATTACCTCCGGAAGTTTGTGGCACGTGCCCCCAGCTTAGCCAAGGGCGGAGGCCGCCGCTGACCGGAAGGCCCTGGACAACGTCCCGTGCACGGTCCCGGACAAGATCCCGGCGGAGGCGCCGCCCGGAGCGGACCAGCGGCGGCAACGCCGCAGGTCAGGCGCGGTCCGGGGCCGGCCGGCGGAACGTTTCGCGGGCCGGCAACCACACGGCGGCGGCGGCCAACAGGATGCCGCCAGTGACCCCAAAGGCCCAGCCGTAGCCCAGCCGGTCCGCCAGCAGCCCGGCCACCACCGGTCCGACAATTGCGCCGCTGTCGGAAGCCATCTGGAAGACGGCCAGAACGCGGCCGCCCGAGCGCTCGTTGCCGATCACGTCGGCGATGGCGGCCTGCTGGGCCGGTCCGAGCAGCCCGGAGCCGATCCCGGCGCAGGCGGAGGCGAGCAGGAACCAGGGCAGCTGGTGCGTGAAGCCGATGGCCGCCGTGGCGGTGCCGGTGACCAGCAGTCCGGCCAGCAGGAGCGGCTTGCGGCCGAGGCTGTCCGCGAGCCGGCCGGAAAACGTCAGCGCCACCGCGTTGCCGCCGGCAAATACCGCCAGGGCCCAGCCGGCCGATTCCGGACCGGCGCCGAGCGCCACGACGGCGAAGAGCGGCACTGTGGCCATCCGCACCCCGAAGGTGGCCCAGCCGTTGGCAAAGCTCGAAAACAGGCCGGCCCGGTAGGCGCTGTCCCGCAGCGCGTCCCGTAGTTCCATCGCCGGGGCCGTGGCGCCGGGCTGCCGCGAGGCGGCGGGGACATGGCTGAGCTGGGTCTGCACCACGACGGCGGCCAGCACCAGGGCCCCCGCGTAGGCCAGGAACGGCACCCGCAAGCCGAAGCTGGCGAGCATCCCGCCGACGATGGGGCCGCAGACGTTGCCGATCAGGAAGGCGGAGGCATAGGCCCCGGAGACCCGGCCGCGGCTTTCCGGCGGCGCGAGGCGGACCACGAGCGCCATGGACGCCACCGTGAACATCACCGAGCCAGCCCCGCCGAGGCCGCGGAAGACCAGCAGCTGCCAGTAATTCTGGGCGAAGGCGCAGGCGGCCGTGGACACCGCGACGATCAGCAGCCCGGCCACATAGACCGGCCGTTCGCCCAGCTTCACGATCAGGGTGCCCGCGGCCGGTGCGAAGACGAGCCGCATGAAAGCGAAGATGCTCACGATCACGGCCGCGGCGGTCGCCCCGACGTCGAACGTGGTGGCGAACTGGGGCAGAACCGGTGCCACGAGGCCGAAGCCGATCGCAATCAGGAAGGCCGCCACCAGCATCACCTTGATGTCCCGGGGCAGCCGGGAACGGCCCGGGGCCCGGGAGGGCACCTCGGCTGCGGCGTCGCCGGCGGGGCGGGAGGTCTTGCTCATAATGCGTTCGTCCTTGGGAAGATGCGGTGCCGGCTGGCGGCGGGTCCAACAAGTGCGGGAATAATCCGCTGAAACATAACCGTAACAAGTGTGAGATGCACCATTTACGTCCGGGAGGTTCTTGTAACAACCCGGCAATGTAAATCCTCCGCCAGCGAAACACGGCCCCGCGAAACTCTTTCTAGAACGCAAATAAATGCGTTGGGACCGGCGGACTACTCCGCACCTAATAGCAAGAGAGGACGTAGACCATGGAACTCACCGCAGGTCTCGTTTGGCTCCTGGTCGCCGCGGCACTCGTGCTGTTCATGACCCCGGGCCTGGCATTCTTCTACGGCGGCATGACCCGCGCCAAGTCGGCTTTGAACATGATGATGATGAGCTTCGTTGCCATTGGAACCGTCGGCATCATGTGGATCCTGTGGGGCGCTTCGATGGCTACGACCAACGAAGACAACTTCTACCAGATCTTCGCCAACCCGTTCAGCCACTTCGGCCTGCACAACTTCACCGAACCGGCCGACCTGCTCAAGGTCGGCTACGCGGCCACGTTCGCGATCATCACGGTGGCCCTGATCTCCGGTGCGGTCGCCGACCGCGCCAAGTTCTCCGCATGGGTGGTCTTCACCCCCATCTGGGCCACCCTGGTCTACGCGCCGATGGCCTTCATGGTCTGGGGCGGCGGACTCTTCTCCGCGAATGGCTGGTTCGGCCAGACGTTCGCGCCGGTCATCGACTTCGCCGGCGGCACCGTGGTCCACATCAACGCCGGCGTCGCGGGCCTGATTCTGGTCCTGATCATCGGTAACCGCAAGGGCTTCGGCAAGGACCCGAACCACCGCCCGCACAACATTCCGTTCGTCATGCTCGGTGCCGCAATCCTGTGGTTCGGCTGGTTCGGCTTCAACGCCGGTGCCGCTGCCACTGTGGAGCAGGCCGGCCTGATCTGGATCAACACCCTGGCCGCCCCGGCCGCAGCCATGCTCGGCTGGCTCGCCGTGGAGCGCTTCCGCGACGGTCACCCGACCTCCCTCGGTGCCGCGTCCGGCGTGGTCGCCGGCCTGGTCGCCATCACCCCGGCCTGCGCCAACGTCTCCCCGCTGGGTGCGATCGCCCTCGGCGTCGTTGCCGGTGTGGCTTCGGCGCTCGCCGTCGGCCTGAAGTTCAAGTTCGGCTACGACGACTCGCTCGACGTCGTCGGCGTCCACCTCGTCTCCGGTGTTGTCGGCACGGTCGCAATCGGCTTCCTGGCCACCCCGACCCAGGGCGCCGCGGGCCTGTTCTACGGCGGCGGCACCACGCAGCTGGTCGCCCAGAGCCTCGCGGCAATGATGGCCATCGTCTTCACCGCCGTGATGACCTTCATCATTGCCTTCCCGATCCACAAGCTCATGGGCTTCCGGGTTTCCCAGGAACAGGAAGTTGTCGGTGTGGACCTGAGCCTGCACGCAGAGACCGCCTACGAGTTCGGCGTCGGCGGGCACGGCGGCAGCTTCCAGCCGCTGCACGAACTGATCACGGGCAAGCCGATGGGCGGCGAGCCGCAGGAGGAAGGCACAGCCGCCGAAGTGCCGGTGGACGCCGCGTCCAACGGCAAGCAGAACGCAACGGGCAAGGAAAGTGTGGGGGCATGAAACTGATCACGGCAATCGTCCGACCGGAAAAGCTTGAGGCTATTCGCGAAGGCCTGGAGGCCTACGGTGTGCAGGGCCTCACCGTCAGCGCTGCCAGCGGCTACGGCCGGCAGCGCGGCTACACCGAGGTGTACCGTGGGGCCGAGTACAACGTGGACCTGCTGCCCAAGATCCGGGTGGAAGTCTTGGCCACCGACGAACAGGCGGACGACATCCTGGATGTCATCATCGCCAGTTCCAACACCGGCCGGGCCGGCGACGGCAAGGTCTGGACGATGGATGTGTTCGAGGCTGTCAGGGTCCGTACCGGAGAGCGTGGTTCGGCAGCGATCTAGCTGCCCCGCTCCACTCCCGGAACGGGAGACAGGCAGGGCGTTGACACGGCACGGACACAGCGGGCCGGATACCTGAGAAGGTATCCGGCCCGCTGTGTCGTTGCTGCTTGTGTCGTTGCTGCTTGGTCGTTGCTGCTTGGTCGTTGCTGCTGTGTCGGCCCGGCGCGCCGCGGGATCCGCGCTGGCCCTGCCGCGACGAATCTAGGCCGGCCAGCCCTCCGGCCCCGGGGTCCCGGCCGGATATTCCTCCAGCGGGACATGTCCGGCGGTCCAGGATTTCAGCACCGGCGCCAGGATGCGCCAGCAGTCTTCGGCCGTGTCCGCCCGCACCGAGAGCAGCGGATCCCCGGTCAGCACGCCCTCGAGCACTTCACCGTAGGGGAGGAGTTCGGAGGCGCTCAGTTCGGCCTGCAGCGTGGCCCGGTCCAGGCTCAGGACATTGCCCGGGCCGTTCACGTCGACGTCGAACTGCAGCGTGTCCGGGCCAAAGCCGATCCTCAGCTGGTTGGGGGCGTCCACACCGGTGAACCCCTTCGGAAGGTGCGGCACCGGCCGGAAGGTCACCACGGCCTCCTTGCGTTTCTGGCCCAGCGCCTTGCCTGAGCGCAGGATGAACGGCACGCCCTGCCAGCGCCAGTTGTCGATCTCCACCTGCACCTCGGCGAGGGTTTCAGTAGCCCTGGACGCGTCCACGCCCTCCTCCTTGGCGTAGTCCGGGATGTCCCGGCCGTTGATCGAACCCGCCGTGTACCGGGCCCGGCGGCTGCTTTGCCGGTAGGGGGCCTTGATGCTGCTGGCCCGCAGCACGGTGGCCACGGCATCGCGGAGATCGCGTTCGTCCACGGATGCCGGCGGCTCGATTGCCATGAGGGCCATGATCTGAAGCAGGTGGCTTTGGATCATGTCACGGAGCGCCCCGGCGCCGTCGTAGTAGCGGGCGCGGCCTTCGAGGGCGAGGTCCTCGTCGAAGATGATCTCGATTCTTTCGATGTTCTGCCGGTTCCACACCGGCTCCAGGAACGTGTTCGCGAAGCGCAGGCCAAGGATGTTCAGGACCGTTGCCTTGCCGAGGAAGTGGTCCACGCGGTGGATGTGGTCCTCCGGGACCAGCGCGGCCAGCGTCTTGTTCAGGTGGCGCGCCGACTGCTCGTCGGAGCCGAACGGCTTCTCCATGACCAGCCGGGTGCCGGTGGGCACGTCCTCCGGCGCCAGGGCCTCGCACGCGAGCTGGCTGACCCGCGGCGGCAGGGCGAAGTAGACAGCCACAGGCCCCTCCAGTTTCGCCAGGAGCCCGGCGAGCTGGCCCTCGGCCGTGACATCGAGCTGGTGGTAGGTGCTCTCCTTGCGGATCCGCTTGAGCTCCCGCTTGCCGTGGGCGTCGGCCTTGGAGTCCTCGTCCGCGAACGACTCCTCGATCCGGCCAAGCCACTGCTCCGGCGTCCAGGGGTCCGATCCCGCTCCCGCCAGGGCGAGGCCGTCGGCGCGGCCCCGGGCCACCAGGCGGGCAAGCCCCGGTAACAGGAGCCTTCCGGTGAGATCGCCGGAAGCGCCCAGGATGAGCAGGGTTTTTACAGTTGTTTGGCTGGTCACCTACGCCAGCATGCCATCTTGAAGGCGCATCTTGGTACCCTAGATAGTCGAGTCCTGTTGTCGTGGCGGTTCGTCCAGGCGAATACCAGTCGCGACGCTGGCGTGCCGCACCGGCCGCCACCTGTAGATCCACTGAAAGAAGTGCACGGCGCGTGTTCAATTCACTCTCTGACCGGTTGACAGCAACCTTCAAGAATCTGCGTGGCAAGGGCCGCCTGACCGAGGCGGACGTTGACGCCACAGTCCGCGAGATCCGGCGTGCCCTCCTGGACGCCGATGTCGCTGTGCCCGTGGTCCGGGAATTCACCGGCCGCGTGCGCGAGCGTGCCCTCGGCGCCGAGGTCTCCGGGGCGCTGAACCCGAGCCAGCAGATCGTGAAGATCGTCAACGAGGAACTCGTCGAGATCCTCGGCGGCGAGACCCGCCGGATCCGCCTGGCCAAGACCGGACCCACCATCATTATGCTGGCGGGCCTCCAGGGCGCCGGCAAGACCACCCTGGCCGGCAAGCTCGCCAAATGGCTCAAGTCCCAGGGCCACAGCCCCATGCTGGTGGCCTGCGACCTCCAGCGGCCCAACGCCGTCACCCAGCTGCAGGTGGTCGGCCAGCGCGCCGGCGTACCCGTGTTCGCCCCGCACCCGGGCGCCACGTCCACCGAACTGGACCACCCTGCCGGAGACCCCGTCGCCGTCGCCCGTGACGGCGTCGAGGAAGCCAAGCGCACCCTGCACGACGTCGTGATCGTGGACACCGCCGGCCGTCTCGGCGTCGACGCCGAGATGATGGAGCAGGCGCGCCAGATCCGCCGCGCGATCGTCCCGAACGAAGTCCTGTTCGTGATCGACTCCATGATCGGCCAGGACGCCGTCAACACTGCCCTGGCCTTTGACGAGGGCGTCAACTTCACCGGCATCGTGCTCTCCAAGCTCGACGGCGACGCCCGCGGCGGCGCCGCGCTCTCCGTCGCGTCGGTGACCGGCAAGCCGGTCATGTTCGCCTCCACCGGCGAAGGCGTGGACGACTTCGAGCTCTTCCACCCGGACCGCATGGCCTCGCGCATCCTCGACATGGGTGACGTCCTCACCCTGATCGAGCAGGCCGAGAAGTCCTGGGACAAGGATGAAGCCGCCCGGATGGCGAAGAAGTTCGCCGACCAGGAAGACTTCACCCTCGATGACTTCCTCGCCCAGATGCAGCAGATCCGCAACATGGGCTCCATGAAGAAGATGCTCATGATGATGCCGGGTGCGCAGAACATCCGCCAGCAGCTGGAGCAGTTCGACGAGCGCGAGATCGACCGCGTCGAGGCCATTGTCCGCTCGATGACCCCGCACGAGCGCGTGGCTCCGAAGATCATCAACGGCTCCCGCCGGGCCCGTATTGCCCGTGGTTCCGGCGTGCACGTCTCCGAGGTCAACGGACTGCTGGAACGGTTTGCCCAGGCCCAGAAGATGATGAAGAAGATGGCCGCCGGCGGCGGGATGCCCGGCATGCCGGGGATGCCCGGCATGGGCGGCGGGGGCGGAGCCCGCAAGGGAGCCAAGTCCGCGCCCAAGAAGAAGGCCCGCTCCGGCAACCCGGCCAAGGCGGCGCAGGAACTGCGCGACGCCGAGGCCCGGCGTGCCGCCGGCCCCAAGGCGCTGCCCACCGGCGCGTCGTTCGGCCAGCAGGGCGGCGACTTCGATCCGTCCCAGCTGAACCTGCCGAAGGGTTTCGACAAGTTCCTCGGCGGCAGCAAGTAGCCGCAAGTGCTGACGGCCGCCGGCACTGTGTCGCCGGCAGCATCAGCACTGAAGTGCCATAGGGTTAGACAATGTTCAAGCAGCGCGTAGTCTTCGTCCACGGGGACGGCAGCTTCGGCGCCGCCGCGTGGCCAAAACAGCACGGAATGGCGCTGGACTACGACGCCCTGTTCCTGCGGCGGCACGGGTTTGACGCCGTCGCGGAACCGCTCGAATCCAGCTTCGCCGCCGACGCCGCCATCGTGCTCGCCTCGCTGGCAGACGACGGCCGCGGCGAGGCCGGCGGCCATGTCGTGGCCCATTCGCAGGGCGCGATCGCTGCGATGATGGCCGCCGTCGAACGGCCCGACCTCGTCCAGTCGCTGACCCTGGTGGAACCGGCCTGCCTGTCCCTGACCGCGGAGCTCCCGGCCACCGCCGCGCACCGGGCCCTGATGCAGCCGCTCTTCGACGTCCGCCACAACCTCAGCGACGACGACTTCCAGCGGGAGTTCATCCGCCGCGCGTTCGCGGCGGATGCCCCCGGGGCCACGACGCCGGAGGCCCTCCGGGCTGCGCGCCGGCTCCGCCTGCAGGCGCCGCCGTGGGAAGCCCCGCTGCAGATCGTGCCGGGCGTGCCGACCCTGGTCCTGACCGGCGGCTGGGAACCGCTGTATGAGGAAATCGCCGGCTACCTGCGCGAGACAGGCGCCCTGCACCGCACGGCGCCGGGAGGGCACCGGCCCCAGGATTCAGCCGAAGGGGACCGGGCCATCCGCTCCTACATCGCCGAGGTCAGCCGGCACCAGCACGCCCGGGCGTCCTAGGAAGCTGCGGGTCCTCCCACTGAGGGCTGCGGCAGGTAGACCTTGCCGCCCGAGGCGAGGAACTCGTTGCTCTTCGCCCGCATTCCGGCCGTCATCTGCGCTAGGGCCGCCTGCGAATCTGCTGATCCGTATTCGTCCCGGATGTCCTGGCTGATCCGCATGGAGCAGAACTTCGGACCGCACATCGAGCAGAAGTGGGCTGTCTTGGCCGGCTCCGCGGGAAGCGTCTCATCATGGTAGGCCTCGGCCGTGACCGGGTCCAGGGACAGCGCGAACTGGTCCCGCCAGCGGAACTCGAACCTTGCCTTGGACAGGGCATCGTCGCGTTCGTGCGCGCCGGGGTGGCCCTTGGCGAGGTCCGCGGCATGGGCGGCGATCTTGTAAGTGATCACCCCCGTCTTCACATCGTCCTTGTTCGGCAGCCCGAGGTGTTCCTTGGGCGTGACGTAGCAGAGCATGGCAGTGCCGTAGCGGGCGATCTCGGTGGCGCCGATCGCCGAGGTGATGTGGTCATAGCCCGGTGCGATGTCCGTGACGAGCGGCCCGAGTGTGTAAAACGGGGCGCCCTTGCAGAGTTCCTGCTGGCGCTCCACGTTTTCCCGGACGAGGTGGAAGGGCACATGCCCGGGGCCCTCCACCATGACTTGCACGTCGAAGTCCCAGGCCCGCTGCGTGAGCTCGGCCAGGGTGTCCAGTTCGGCGAACTGTGCCGCGTCGTTGGCATCCGCCGTCGCGCCCGGCCGCAGCCCGTCGCCCAGGGAGAACGCGACGTCGTAGCGGGCGAAGATCTCGCACAACTCATCGAAGTGGGTGTACAGGAAGTTCTCCCGGTGGTGCGCCAGGCACCAGCCGGCCATGATGGAACCGCCGCGGGACACGATGCCGGTGACCCGGTTGGCCGTCAGCGGCACATACCGCAGCAGCACGCCGGCGTGGATGGTCATGTAGTCCACGCCCTGCTCGCACTGTTCGATCACGGTGTCCCGGAAGATCTCCCAGGTCAGGGCGTTCGCCTCACCGTTGACCTTCTCCAGCGCCTGGTAGATCGGGACCGTTCCGATGGGGACGGGGGAGTTACGGATGATCCACTCGCGCGTGGTGTGGATGTCGTCCCCGGTGGAGAGGTCCATGACGGTGTCCGCGCCCCACTGCGTGGCCCACTGGAGTTTGTCGACCTCCTCGGCGATGGAGCTGGTCACGGCGGAGTTGCCGATATTGGCGTTGATTTTCACCAGGAACGACTTGCCGATGATCATCGGCTCGGATTCGGGGTGGTTGACGTTGTTGGGAATGATCGCGCGGCCCGCGGCCACCTCGCTGCGCACCAGCTCCACATCGCAGTTCTCGCGCAGCGCGACGAACCGCATTTCCTGGGTGATGACACCGTCCCGGGCGTAGCGCATCTGCGTGACGGTCCTGCCCTCAACGGCCCGGCGCGGCACCGGCCGGCCGCCCCGCCACTCGGCCGACGCAGCACCGCGGCGCACCGCCGATTTGCCGTCGTCGAGCAGCTCCCGTTCGCGGCCGGCGTAGGGTTCGGTGTCCGCCCTGGCCTCAATCCAGGGGGTGCGGAACGGTTCCAGCCCGCGGACCGGATCGCTGCCCGGGCCGGCAGTGCGGTACACCCGGAACGGCGGGTTCCGGACGCCGCCCGGGGAGGGTTCCAGGGCGATCTCGGTCACCGGCACGCGGATGCCATGCTCCTGGTCCGTGCTGAAGGCCAGCGAGTGGGACTTCAGCGACTGCGTGGCGGCTGCGGACTGAATTTGGACAGGGCTGTGCTGTGTCACTTGGGTGTTCACGGAAAAGCTCACTTCCTTCGCCGGCATTACCCGGACAGGTTCAACGGTCGCAGGCTGCGTCAGCCCGATCTCAGCCCCTGCAGGGGCACCCGTGTGGTCGTAGACGAAACTACCACGCACCTCCGGCCGGCCCTCGAGTGTGACGGAGTGCGGTCGGGCCGCGGTGTTAGCGTGGCATTGTGACTCTGCCCAGGGCCGTGCCCCGCATCCGGATGGCGACGCCGGAAGACCTCCCGGCGCTGCCGGTTCTCGAGGCCTCAGCAGACCGCATCCTCGAAGCGGAGCTGGGGAACCAGACGCTCCCGGCTCCGGAGTTGACGACGCCGGTTGAGCCGCTCTTCATACTTGTCGCCGGAAACCCGCCCGTAGGGTTTGCCCGCGTTGACGAGGTCGGCGGCCAGGCCCATCTGGAACAACTCTCCGTGCAGCCGGACTCCGCCGGGCGGGGGATAGGACGGTCCCTGGTGGAGGCGGCCCTTGATGCGGCCCGGAGCCGTGGCTATTTATCGATGACGCTTTGCACCTTCGCAGGCGTCCCGTTCAATGCGCCGTTTTATGCGAGCTGGGGTTTCGAGGAACTCGCCCAGCCAGGACAGGCGTTGGGCGCCCTGCGGATCCACGAAGCGCAGCTGGGGCTGGACCGTCTTGGCCGGCGGATCGTCATGCGGATTAGGCTTTAGGTCATGACCGGCATCATCGAGTTCAGCGGGCCTATCCTCACCGCGGCGGACCAGGAACGCCGCGGGCTCTGGTCGGTGGGCGGCCTGCTAACCTTCCACCGTCCGGCCGCCGCGCCTGACCTCGTACTCGACGGCTGGGTCATGCCCGGCCTCGTGGACGCGCACTGCCACATCGGCCTCGGCCCGGGCGGGGACGTTACCGAGGACACCGCGGAATCCCAGGCCCTGGCGGACCGCAACGCCGGGACGCTCCTGGTCCGCGACGCCGGCGCCGTCCACAACACACGCTGGCTCCAGCAACGCGCGGACCTGCCCCGGATCATCCGCTCCGGCAGGCACCTCGCCAGGACCCGGCGGTACCTGCCTGGCCTGGCCGTCGAGGTCGAACCGGAGGATCTCGTCGAGGCCGTGCGCAAGCAGGCCCGCGCGGGCGACGGCTGGGTCAAGCTCGTGGGGGACTGGATCGACCGCGACGCCGGCGATCTCGCCGCCAGTTTTCCCGCCCGGACGGTCAAGGACGCCGTCCAGGCCGCCCACGATGAGGGGGCCCGCGTCACCGCACACTGCTTCGCCGAAGACACCCTCGACGACATGCTCGACGCCGGGATCGACTGCATCGAGCACGCCACCGGGCTGCTGCCGCGGCACCTGCCGCGCTTCCTCGAACAGGGTGTTCCGATCGTGCCCACCCTGATCAACATCGCCACGTTCCCGGACATCGCCGCCCGGGCGGCGGCCAAGTTCCCCCGCTACACAGCCCACATGCGCTCGCTGTGGGAGCGCCGGGCGGAGCGGATCCTCGAAGCCCACGAGGCCGGGCTGGCGATCTATGCCGGCACCGACGCCGGCAGCGTGATCAGCCATGGCAGGATCGTGGACGAGATCCAGGCCCTGCACGCCGCCGGCCTTTCCGCCGCTGCCGCCCTCAACGCCGCGAGCTGGTCTGCGCGGACCTGGCTCGGCGCGGAGTCCATCGGTGAAGGGGCAAGCGCTGATGTCCTCGTCACCGCCGAGGATCCGCGGAGCAATCCGGCCACGCTCCGCCGGATCCGGCATATCGTGCTGCGTGGGCTGCCGGTGGACCGGGCGCCAGTCCATGTTTTGGAATAAATTGAAGCTTCAAGTAATTTATCTTTATGTAGAGTCGCCGAAGGCCGGTGGCTACAGAATCCACGGAGCATTGCCATGACCGCAGAAGCCAGCACCCAGGACCTCCTTCCTGCCGAACTCACCATGGGCACCGTGATGCTCAAGGTCGGCGACATGAAGCTCATGACCGACTACTACCAGCGCGCCCTCGGCCTGGAGACTGTGGCCGAACAGGACGGCGGGCTCTACCTTGGGCGCCAGCAGAAGCCGCTGGTGCATCTGGCGCCTGCCCCGGGCCTGAATCTACCTTCCCGCGGCGAGGCCGGGCTCTTCCACACCGCCCTCCTCTTCGAGGACCAGCACTCCCTGGCGGCCACCATCGCCACCGCGGCCCAGTACGAGCCCCAGTCCTTCACCGGCAGCGCGGACCACCTCGTCAGCGAGGCGTTCTACTTCAATGACCCCGAAGGCAACGGCATCGAGCTGTACTGGGACCGGCCGCGGGCGGCGTGGTCCTGGGAGGGCAAGAACGTCGTCATGGACAGTCTCGCCCTGCCGCCGCAGCGCTACCTGCAGCAATACCTGACCGAGGAGTCCGTGGCCGGCCAGCGCCAGGCCGCCGCCGGCGTCGGGCACGTCCACCTGCAGGTCGGCGACGTCCAGTCGGCGCATGATTTCTATGTCGGCACGCTCGGCTTCGAAAAGACCGCGGGCTGGCACGGCCAGGCGCTGTTCGTCTCGGCCGGCGGCTACCACCACCACATGGCCATGAACGTCTGGAACAGCCGCGGCGCGGGCCCCCGGCGCGACACGCTGGGCCTGGGCGAGGTCCTCATCGAGGTGCCCTCCGGCGACGACGTCGCGGCCCTGGCCGACCGGCTCAAGGTTGCCGGCGTCGAATCCCACCACACCGGCGCCGAGCTGCGCTTCGAGGATCCGTGGCGCAACCGGATCCGCGTCGCCGTGCGCTAGAAGTTCTCTCCGGGCGCGCTGGTCGCTGGACATGTCCAGCGCGCACAGCTCCCCCCGGACATGTCCACTCTTCGCCGGCGGGAACGCTGGGCATGTCCACTGCTCGCGGCCGGGACTCCGGAACATGTCCATTGCTCGCAGCCGGGAATGGACATAGTTGCCATATGTCCAGTGCTCAGGGTCAGGGGAGGGCATGTCCAGCGGGCCTTGGTCGGGTTCCCCGGGCCAGCGAGGGACATGTCCACTCTTCGCCAGCAGGAGACTGGAACATGTCCAGTGCTCGCAGCCGGGAATGGACATAGTGGCCATATGTCCAGTGCTCAGGGCCAGGGGAGGGCATGCCCATCGGGCGGGGCGAGGTCGTGCTGAAGCGGCTAGGCTGAAGCGACGCCGAAAACAGCGGTCTGCGGACCGCCGAACCCTAAGGACCAGCTGCATGGGATTCACCGAACTCTTTGTGTCCACCCACGAAGAAGCCCTCAAGCGCGCCGGCGCACTGGAAGGCGGCAGCCCGGCCGCCCCGGGCGCCGTCCGCATCCCGGAGATCAGCGATTTCGAGGTGGAGCGGCTGGGAGACCTCGCCGGCGTCGCCGTGCACGCCCCGGGCGCGGACTATGAACTGGCCATGGTCGACGTGGCCAGCGACTCGCTGCTCGGCGTCCCGGCGGCAATGGTCCGTACGCTGGCGGAACTGCTCAGCTATGAAACCGAAGGGGAGGGCGAGGTCCTGGAGGATGTCGCCGCCAACTGGGCCGCCGAGGAGGACATGCCCTTCGGCCCCGACGAGGCCCGGGACTACGTCCGCCGGATCGCCGAGCTCGCCGCCGGCGTCGACCCCGCCACCAGGTCCGGCCTCTACGTCTGGACGTCCTGACCGGCCCTCGAGGCCGCATCCAGGCCGCGCGCTGGTGCGCCGGGTACGTGTCAAGTCGAAATCCTGCCGGTGATCTGGCACAATGAACAGGTACTCGATCTGCGTGGCCCCTCTCTCCGCGTCTGGATCTTGTCCTTTAGAACCCCCAAGTACGGCCCGCCCCACGGGTGCAGAACGCCGGGCTCGACCCCGTTTCAGAAACAGGAGTGACCACAAAAGTGGCCGTAAAGATTCGCCTTAAGCGCTTCGGTAAGATGCGCGCACCGTACTACCGCATCGTCGTCATGGACTCACGCTCCAAGCGTGATGGCCGTGCTATCGAAGAGATCGGCAAGTACCACCCGACCGAAGAGCCCTCGTACATCGAGGTCGACACGGACCGTGCCCAGTACTGGCTCGGCGTCGGCGCACAGCCGTCCGAGCAGGTCGCCGCAATCCTGAAGATCACCGGTGACTGGCAGAAGTTCAAGGGTCTCCCGGGCCAGGAGGGAACCTTGAAGACCAAGGCTCCCAAGGCTGCCTTCGTTACCCCGGAAAAGGGTTCCGTGATCATCCCGGAAGCCATCACCAAGAAGGCCAAGAAGGACGAAGCTGCCGAGGCTCCCGCCGACGCCGCCGAAGCAGAGACCACCGAGGCTGAGTAAATTGCTGGCAGAAGCGCTCGAACACCTGGTCCGCGGGATTGTTGACAGCCCCGAGGACGTCAAGGTCAGTGCGAAGAACAACCGCCGCGGGGAAACCCTCGAGGTGCGCGTTCATCAGGACGACCTCGGACGGGTGATCGGCCGGCAGGGCCGGACCGCACGCGCACTGCGCACTGTGGTTGCGGCGCTGGCGGACGGCGAGCCGGTCAGGGTCGACGTCGTCGATACCGACCGCCGCCGGTAGCGCGTTCAGCACTACTTGTCTTAAGTCCGGCCCCTTCACCAGATAATGGTGGAGGGGCCGGACTGTTTTCCCGTAATTCCGCACCAGAGAATACAGAATCACCAACCCCGAACAGAGGAACAGATGCAGCTCCAGGTGGCACGAATCGGCAAGCCCCACGGCATCCGTGGCGAAGTGACCGTCCAGGTGCTCACGGACGCGCCCGGCGACCGTTTTGTCCCCGGCACGCAGTTCATCGTGGAACCCGCCTCGGCCGGGCCGCTGACGGTAATCAGCGCCCGCTGGAACAAGGACATCCTGTTGCTGGCCTTCGATGAGATCGAGACCCGCAACGAGGCCGAGACCCTGCGCGGCGCCAAGCTGTTCATCGAAACCGAAGACATCGGCGCCGAGGACGACGACGAGGGCTGGTACGAGCACGAGCTCGTTGGCCTGGAGGTCCGGGTGGGCGGCGACGTGGTCGGCAAGGTCTCCGGACTGCACACCCTGCCGGTCCAGGACCTGCTGGTGGTCACCACCGATGAGGGCAAGGAAGTCCTGATCCCGTTCGTCGAACAGATTGTGCCCGAGGTCAACGTGGGTGAAAAGTACGTCCTCGTCACCCCGCCGCCCGGACTGTTCGAAGTCAACACGGACGAGGCGCCCGAGGCCCAAAACCCCGAGGCCCCAAACCTCGAGGCCCAAAACCCCGCAGCCCAGGCTCCGAAAGCCGAGGGTGCCGCGGCCCGGAACTCCGAAGAGCAGGGCATCGCGTAGATGAGAATCGACGTCGTCAGCATCTTTCCGGAGTACCTGGCCCCGCTGGAGCTGTCGCTGATCGGCAAGGCCCGCCAGGACGGCCTGCTGGACCTCAAGGTCCATGACCTGCGGGACTTCACCACCGACCGGCACCGCACGGTCGATGACACCCCCTACGGCGGCGGCGCCGGCATGGTCATGAAGCCCGAACCCTGGGCTCAGGCCCTCACCGCCGTGGCCGCCGGGCGGTCCGGGGGCGCAAGGGACGCCGGCGCACCTGACGATGCCGGCACCCCCGGCACCCCAGAGTCTGCCGGCCCGGAAGATGCCGCCAAGCCTGTCCTGATCGTCCCGTCGCCGGCGGGGGAGCGCTTCACCCAGGCCACCGCGCACGAACTGGCCGAGGAAGACCAACTGGTCTTCGCCTGCGGGCGCTACGAGGGCATCGATGAACGGGTCCTGGAATGGGCCGCGGAGCACTTCACGGTGCGCCCGATGAGCCTGGGGGACTACGTCCTCAACGGCGGCGAGGTCGCCGTGCTGGCCATGGTTGAGGCCATCGGCCGGCTGCTGCCCGGGGTCGTCGGCAACCCCGAGTCCCTCGTCGAAGAGTCCCACTCCGACGGCCTCCTTGAATACCCCGTCTACACCAAGCCCTCCAGCTGGCGGGACCGCGACGTCCCGGCCGTGCTGCTGAGCGGCAACCACGGAAAGATCGCCCAGTGGCGCCGGCACGAGCAGTACCGGCGCACCGCCGAACGCCGTCCCGACCTCCTCGTGGAGTTCGACGCCGGCAAGCTGCCGCGCGCGGACCGTACGGCCTTCTCCGACCTGGGGTACGACGTCGTCGACGGCCGCCTGCTGCGCCGTCCCGACGCCTAACCGCCGGGATTGGGCTAACCCGCACAAAATGTGGCAAAATTAGTCCTTGTGCCTGCTGGGTTGCGAACCTGCCACAGGGGGAGCGCTACCAACAGCCCGGCACCCCGGCCCCGCCTACTCCTGACAGGGCCGGATTGACAAACTTTCGGCGGAAATTTCCGGGCGGCGCATGCCACCGGCCCTGACCGCCGTAACCCAACGTGAGTGACCTGTGGCGTTCACCAGGAGTGGATCAATGCATATCCTCGATTCCGTAGATGCAGCCTCGCTGCGCACCGATGTTCCCGAGTTCCGCGCGGGTGACACCATCAAGGTTCACGTGAACATCATCGAAGGCAAGAACTCCCGCGTCCAGGTCTTCCAGGGCTTCGTCCTTGGCCGCCAGGGCGATGGCGTCCGCGAAACCTTCACCGTCCGCAAGGTCTCCTTCGGTGTCGGCGTAGAGCGTACCTTCCCGGTGCACTCCCCGATCATCGACAAGGTCGAGCTCGTCTCCAAGGGTGACGTGCGCCGCGCCAAGCTTTATTACATGCGCAACCTGCGTGGTAAGGCCGCGAAGATCAAGGAAAAGCGCGACTTCCAGACCGCCAAGTAAGCCTTTTTCGTCTTCCACGACAGGCTTCCACCGCGGATCCACGGACCGTATCCGGTGCGTCAGCTAGTGCGGCGCCGGAGCTATCCGCAACAGCGCACATTAGTTCACGACAGCGCCAGGGGATACGGAACATGGAACAGCCAAAACGCCAGCCCAGGAAACCGGGCTGGCGTTTTGCGTTGCTCGCCCTGGTGCTCGCCGTGGCCATCAGCGCCGTGGTCCGCTCCCTGTGGGTGGACATCTTCTTCATCCCGTCCGCCTCCATGGAGCCGCTCCTGCACACGGGGGACCGGATCGTGGTGGCGCGGACCGGCTTCCAAGCTGAGCCCTTGGGCCGGGGCGACGTCGTCGTCTTTGACGGCCGCGGCTCCTTTGCCCCGCTCAACAGCGGCAACGGCCCCGTGGTGGATGCCCTCGCCGAAGCCGGACGCTGGCTTGGCCTTGCGGGCAGCGACACCACGTATGTCAAGCGCGTCATCGGACTGCCCGGCGACCGTGTGGTCTGCTGCGACGCCGGCGGCCGGCTCACAGTCAACGGCCAGCAAGTTGCGGAACCGTATGTGTATCCGGGGGACACCCCGAGCGATGTGAAGTTCGCCGTCCAGGTGCCTGCCGGGCGGCTCTGGCTCATGGGGGACCACCGCTCGATGTCCGCCGACTCCCGGAGCCTCCTGGGCGCCCCTGGCGGGGGCATGGTGCCGCTGGAACGCGTCATTGGCAGGCCGGTACAGATCATCTGGCCGCTTGATAGATTTGCAGCAGTAGCGCGGCCCGAACCGGCTGCGACAACGACGACGACGAACGGACAGTAGATGCCCGAGACCGAACCGCGCACTCCTGATCCGCAGGGCCAGGACCGACCCCGGGTTACCGCCTCGGCGATTCCCGCGGATGAGCCGGCGGATCCACCGGCTGGTGCGCCGGCTCCTGCTCCGGCGTCGGCTCCTGCGTCGCAGGACGACAGCGCCGGTGCGCAGCGCGCTCATCGTATCCAGGCTGCCCGTATCGAGACTGCCCCTACCGGGGCTGGGCCGACCGGGGCTGGGCCGACCGCGGCTGGGCCGACCGCGGCTGGGCCGACCACGCCTGAGCCGACCGGGAGGGAGCGGGCCGACGGCCCCGCCCACGCCGATCCGACCTCCCGCCGGGCCAGGAAGGCCAAGGCCCGTGAAGGCCACAGCCCGCTCTTCCTGTGGCTCAAGGAGGTTGCCACGGTGGTCGTCGTGGCGATCGTGCTGTCCTTCCTGATCAAGACCTTCCTGTTCCGGGCCTTTTACATCCCGTCCGAATCCATGGTCAACACCCTCGATGTGAACGACCGCATCTTCGTGAACCTGCTCGTGCCCGAGCCCATGGCGCTCCAGCGCGGGGACGTGGTGGTGTTCCGGGACAGCCAGGGCTGGCTTGCCCCCGCAGCCGCGAAGACGAAGGGCCCGTTCACCTGGGTGCAGGACGGGCTGACGTTCGTCGGTCTGCTGCCGGACAACTCCGAACAGCACCTGGTCAAGCGCGTCATCGGGCTCCCCGGCGACCACGTGGTCTGTTGCGACGCCGGCGGACAGCTCACCGTCAATGGCGCGCCGCTGGACGAGAAATACATCAATGCCGCAGAGATTCCCCAGGTCCGCGACTTTGACGTCGTCGTGCCCGCGGGCAAGGTCTGGGTCATGGGCGACAACCGCAACCACTCCGCGGATTCGCGCGCCCATATGGACACCAACGGCGGCTTCGTCAACGAATCCGACATTGAAGGCAAGGCCGCCGTCATCGCTTGGCCGCTGAACAGGATGTCGGCCCTGGACAACTACCCGGACGTCTTCCGCAGCGTCCCCGCCCCGTCCGGAAAGTAATCCGCCCGTCATGTCAGCAGCCCCCACCCTCGACTACGAACGCCGCTTCCGCAGCTCCGGCGCACGGCTCCTCGCGGGCATCGACGAGGTCGGCCGCGGCGCCCTGGCCGGTCCCGTCAGCGTGGGGATCGCCGTCGTCGACCTGCAGCAACAGAAGCTCCTGGCCGATGTCCGGGACAGCAAGCTGCTCAAGGTCGCGGACCGGGAGCGTCTGGTGCCGCTGGTCCGGGACTGGAGTGTCGCCTCCGCCGTGGGGCATGCGTCCGCGAACGAGATCGACGAACTCGGGATCATCGCGGCGCTCCGTCTTGCCGGGAACCGGGCCTGGTTTGCCGTGCTCGCCGCCGGCGTCAGGCCCGAGGTTGTCCTGCTGGACGGCAGCCACAACTGGCTCTCGCCGGATCTGCAGCCGTCCTTGTTTGACGATGCCCCCGCCGAACCCGGTTGCGATGCCCCGGTGCACACACTGGTCAAAGCCGACATGCAGTGCCTCAGCGTCGCCGCGGCCAGCATCATCGCCAAGGTCGAGCGCGATGCGATGATGTGCGGGCTGCACACCCAGTACCCGGCCTACGGCTGGGACGTGAACAAGGGCTACGGCACCGCAGCGCACAAGGAGGCGCTGCGGACCTCCGGTCCCACGCCGTACCACCGGGTCAGCTGGCAGCTGCTCTAGCTGTTCTGGCCGCTCGGGCACGACGGCCGGTGGCGCGCGGCCGGCGTCGGATGGTGCAAGATGGAACCATGAGTGCCGAGGACCTTGAAAACTATGAGACCGACATGGAGCTACAGCTCTACCGCGAATACCGCGACGTCGTCGGGCTGTTCAGCTATGTGGTCGAGACCGAGCGGCGTTTCTATCTTGCCAACCATGTTGACCTGCAGGCCCGCAGCGCCGACGGCGAGGTCTACTTCGACCTGACCCTGCAGGACGCCTGGGTGTGGGATGTCTACCGCTCCGCCCGGTTCGTCAAGAGCGTCCGCGTCATCACGTTCAAGGACGTCAACGTCGAGGAACTGCCCCGCAGCGAGGAACTCGCCCTGCCCAAGGTCGAGGACCTGGGCAACTGACCATCGTTTCCTAGCCCCTGAGTGGCGCAGGGTTTCCGTTGCGGTCCAGGGCAATGCCCTGCTGCCGCAGCAGGTCCAGCACACTCTCCGGATACGAACCGCAGCCATCCGTGTTCGCGGATCCCCGCTCGGCCGCGTGGTCGGACGCCGTGTCGCCGATGCCAATGGTTGCGACGGCCGCCTTCCATCCGCCGAGCCCCTCGATCTGCTTAGGGACCCACACGTTGGCCGCACCGTTGACGTAGTCCCACACTTTGGGGTGGACCCCCGGGCCCAGATAGATGCCGCCTCCCGCCGCCCGGGTGACGAGTGTGGGCAGTGGCAGGACCCCCATCAATTGCGCGGCCTGATACTCGGACATGTTCCACGGGGGTTCGTCGAAGTAGTACCAGCTCGCCGCGCAGATGCCGTACAGCTTCGGGCCGAACTGCGCATAGTTCAGATACAGCTCCATGATCCGTTGCGTGGTCAGGGTGAGGCTGAACTCGGTCGCAAGCCCGGCCTCCAGCCCCTTCCTCAGGGCATTCGCATCAGGCCACAGGAAGATGTTCTTGACCAGCTGCTGCGGGACCGTGGAACCGCTCGGGTCATCCTTGCCCTGCAGGTAGGCGACGGCCCTGTCCCGGAACTCATCGACGGAGAACGCGCCAACACGCGTTCCCAGCTGTTGGTCCTCGTGGGCGACGGCCGCGGCGATGACATAGCGGCTGATGTGGTTCAGGGACACGTACTGGTAGGCGATCGGGCCGCCGGTCTGCAGCATGTAGGCAGTGCGCGGGGGAGCGAACCAGATGAAGGAGACGGCGGCCAGCTCCGTGATGACCACCATGGCGAGAGCGAACTTGAAGACCCTGGCGAGGAACCGCCGCACCCGGTGCGTGCGTTTTCCCGCCGGATCCGCCGGCTCGGGCTCTGGAGCGGGGCCTGGCTCTGACCGCACTGGCGCGGGCCCGGTCTCGGGCTCAGGCCGCGCTGGTGCGGGCCCGGATCCTGGCGCAAGCCGCGGTGCGGTCTCGGTCTCGGGCCGCGCTGGTGGGGGCCAGCTGGGGCCCGCCTGCCCGCCGGGCGGACCCTGTTCCGTAAGCTGCTGCGTTCCCAGCGGCTGGGCCGCTCGATATTCCATACGCCGATCCTTCGGCCGATCCTCAGGAGAGACTACGGACGCCCCGCGGAATTCGAGGGGGTTGGGAAAAGCCTAGGTGGGCCGTGCGGGCATTGGCTACGTTTCGTTGCCTGACAATCGCATCAACACGTCCTGTCAATGCCGCCACGGATCTGATCGCCGGAAGTGGCCGCCCGGGATCCGCCCAGATCCGGGGCCGTCGGCAGGCGTCGCGGCGAAATGTCCCAACGTTGGTAGATGTGCACTCATGGGTTATCTCCACTGTTGAGAAATTCGGTTACCTGCTGCGCAACCTCGTCGGAGATTCCCGTTTGCCAGCTCGTTTTGAACAGGGGCTGATCGGCATAGAAGTCAGTGTCATCGTCGACGATTGCATACCGCGCAACTTCCGGATGCCGGTCCAGCCACATCTTCACTTCCTCGCCACGAAAACCTGTGTCCGCTGTCGGAGTAACGTCAAAGGTCTTGCAAACGTGTCTGTCGACTTCTTCACGGCCGCCTTGGATATGCCGCCATGTGGACGTTAGAACAACGGCTGCGTCCGTGTCGAAGATGATCTTGCAGACCTTGGACGCCAGGAAAGGATCGATGCCCATGAAGCCGCGAAAGCTCTGTCTCGTACCAACGCGGTTGACGACACCGTCAATGTCGAGGAAAAGTACCTTCATTCCTTGTTCCTCCTGCGGTTCTTTCGTTCTGCCTTGATTATGCGATCAGCAGTGCTGAAGGGGCTGCGGACACTCTTCTCATCAGGCTTGTGCTCTTGTAGCCCGGCGACGTTTTCCACATAGCCGAGGTGGGTCCTGTCGTCGTAAGTGGCGGCGCTGCACGCTGGAGGCATGAGAGCTAAGGATGTGCTGGGCCGGCGCGGGGAGGACCTCGCTGCGGATTTCCTGCAGGCCCACGGCATGAGGATCGTGGAGCGGAACTGGCGCTGCCCGGAGGGTGAGATCGACATTGTCGCGCTCGACGGCGACGCGCTGGTCATCGCCGAGGTGAAAACCCGGAAATCCCTGGCCTTCGGGCATCCGTTTGAGGCTGTCGGCGCGGACAAGCTGGCCAGGCTCCACCGGCTGGCAGCGGCGTGGTGCCGTGCCCAGGGGCTGTGGATGCCGCTGTGCCGCGTGGACGTGATCGCGGTGGTCGACGACGGCATCGGTGAGCCCGCCCTCGAGCACCTCAAAGGGGTGGGGTAGATGGCCCTGGGCCGGACCTATTCTGTCGCCCTCGTGGGCCTCAACGGCTACATCGTGGAGGTCGAAGCCGACATTGGCCAGACCCTGCCGGCGTTCGTGATCCTGGGCCTGCCGGACGCCTCACTGAACGAGGCCAAGGAACGGATCCGCTCGGCGGCGCAGAATTCGGGGATCCCGCTGAGCCGCCGGAAGATCACGGCCAACCTCATTCCGGCATCCCTGCCCAAACGCGGTTCGGGCTTCGACCTCGCCATCGCGATGGCCGTGCTGCTGGCGGCGAACGACATCAGGCCCACGGGCCGCACGGTCTTCATCGCCGAGCTCGGCCTGGACGGCCGGTTGCGGCCAGTGCGCGGTATCCTTCCGGCCGTGATGGCCGCGGTCCGGGCCGGCTACCCGGAGGTCGTCGTGGCCCGGGCCAACGTGGCGGAGGCCGAACTGGTCCCCGGCGCGCAGGTCCGGGGCTACGCCACACTGGCCCGGCTCGCGTTCGACTGCGGCGCGGACCCGCAGGACCTCGCTCTCGACTTCCAACCCGAGACCGAGGACTCCGGCCACCCCGAACCCGGCACCGGTCCCGCCCTGGCGCCGGACATGTGCGATGTCTCCGGCCAGGCGGCGGCGCGGCGTGCATTGGAAGTGGCCGCCGCCGGTGCCCACCACCTGCTGCTGACCGGACCGCCTGGTGCCGGGAAGACCATGCTCGCGGAGCGGCTGCCCGGGCTGCTGCCGGACCTGGGCGACACCGAGGCCATGGAGGTGACCGCCATCCACTCCCTGTGTTCGCTGCCGTCGGGCTCCGTGCAGCTGCTGCGCCGCCCGCCCTACGAGAACCCGCACCACACCGCGACGGCGGTTGCCATCATCGGTGGCGGGTCCGGGCTGCCGCGGCCCGGGGCGGCATCCCGCGCGCACCGCGGGGTGCTCTTCCTGGACGAGGCCCCGGAATACGACCGCGGCGTCCTGGACGCCCTGCGGCAGCCGCTGGAAAGCGGAGAGCTGGTCATCCACCGCTCGGCCGGGTCCGCGGCCTATCCCGCGCGATTCCAGCTGGTCCTTGCAGCCAACCCCTGTCCCTGCGGCAAGGCAACGGGCAAAGGAGTGGACTGCATCTGCACGCCCATCATGCGCCGCCGGTACCAGGCCCGGATGTCAGGGCCACTGCTGGACAGGGTCGACATCCAGCTCGAAGTCGAGCGGGTCTCGCTCGCCGGCTTCGGCCAACCTGCGGCCGAGGAAGGAACGGCCAGCATCGCGGAAAGGGTCCGGGCGGCCCGGACCCGCCAGCTGGACCGGTTGCTGCCATTCGGGATGGAAACCAACGCGCAGGTGCCGGGGCGGCTGCTGCGCGGGTCCCTGCGGCTCGATGCCCCCACCACCCGCATCCTGGACTACGCACTGGAGCGCGGAGTGCTGACCGCCCGCGGCTACGACCGCGTACTGCGCCTCGCATGGACCCTTGCGGACCTGTCCCGGCACGACGTCCCGGACGCAGACGACGTCGGGCAGGCGCTGGGCCTCCGGCAGGCCGCCGCGGTCTCACCCTGAGCCTGCCGGCACGAAGCCCACCCCAGCCGTGCGAAAGGAACCACCATGATTGATGACGACCGAACAGCCCGCGCCGCCCTGGCCCGCCTGTTCGAGCCGCAGGACGCGGCGGCCCTGGCACTGGTCCAGGCAGTGGGGGCGCAGGACGCCCTGCGGATTGCCAGCGGCGCGCTGGCCGCGGGTCCCGGGCTCGAACAGGAGATCACTGGAATCCTGGCGGACGGCGGGTGCGGCAGCGGCTGGTCCGGGCTCAGCGAGGCGCTGAAGCGTTGGGCCCCGCGCGTGCCCGACCTCGCGCCGGAGCGGGACCTGGCCACCATGCACCGGCTCGGCGGACGCCTCATCATTCCCACGGATGACTTGTGGCCGCGGCAGCTGGCGGACCTCGGACTGCAGGAGCCCCTGTGCCTGTGGTGGCGCGGCGTGGAACAGGAGCTGCCACCGGCGGCCCGGTCCGTAGCCCTCGTGGGCTCCCGGGACAGCACCAGCTACGGGGCATCGGTAACGGGCGACCTCGCCTACTCGCTGGCCCAGCGCGGCTTCACGATCGTCTCCGGCGGGGCCTACGGGATTGATGCCCACGCCCACAGGGCGGCCCTGGCCGGAAGCGCGGGCGGCGTGCCCACCATTGCCGTCATGGCCGGGGGAGTGGACCGCTTCTACCCCGCCGGCAATGAGGACCTGCTGCGGACCGTGGCGAACCGCGGCGCGGTCCTGGCCGAGGTTCCGCCCGGGTCCGCTCCCACCCGCTACCGGTTCCTGCAGCGGAACCGGCTCATTGCGGCGTTGGCCTCCGTCACGGTCGTGGTCGAGGCCCGGTGGCGCTCCGGCGCCCTCAACACGGCCCACCATGCCGAAAGCCTGGGCAGGGCCGTAGGCGCCGTGCCCGGATCCATCCACAGCGCCAACTCCGCCGGCTGCCACCGGCTTCTCCGTGAGGGCGGCGCGGTATGCGTCACGGATGCCGGGGAGATCGCCGAGCTCGCCTCCCCGAGCGGCGAGGCGATGCCCCCGGACAAGGCAGGCCGGTCCGAGGCCCACGATGGCCTGACCCTGGAGGACCTGATCCTGCTCGATGCCCTGCCGCTGCGGACCACCACCTCGGTTGAGAAGTTGGCCGCGGTGGCCGGGCTGAGCCCGGACTCGGTCCGCGCGGGTCTTGGCCGGCTCGGGCTGCTGGGGCTGGCCGAATCCCGGCACGGCGGCTGGAAACGCTCAGGGAAGGCGGACTGAGATGGGTTGCTTCACCGGGAAGAAGCGGCTCGCCGACCGGCTCCTTGAATGCCGGGGGAATACTGCCAGAGTAAGAGGGTGTCTACACAGGATCCCCCCGCTGCCTCGCCCGCCGCGCTCGACGGCGGTATCCGGCTCGTCGCCGCACGCTTCGGCCGCTACCTGGAAGCGGAGCGGGGCCGGTCCGCCCATACCGTGCGGGCCTATCTCTCCGATGTCGAAAGCCTGCTCGCGCACGCCGCAACCGAGGGCGTCCACGACCTTGCCGGGCTGGAGCTCGGGACCCTGCGGCGCTGGCTTGGTGCCCAGAGCGAGTCCGGGAAGTCCCGCGCCACCCTGGCCCGCCGCGCCGCCACCGCCAGAGCCTTCACCGCCTGGGCTGTCCGTGAGGAGCTGATCGAAGCCGACCCCGCCCTGCGGCTCAAGGCGCCAAAGCGGGAGAAGTCCCTGCCCGGCGTCTTGCACCAGCAACAGGTCCGGCGGCTCGTGGACGACGCCGAATCCGCCTCGGCCGAGGGGGAACCGCTGGCCTTGCGTAACCGTGCCATGGTGGAGCTGCTCTACGCCACCGGTGTCCGGGTTGGCGAGCTGGCCGGCATGGACGTCGACGACCTCGACCCGGACCGCAGGACCCTCCGGGTGCTTGGCAAGGGCAACAAGGAACGCACGGTGCCCTATGGGCTGCCGGCGGCGCTCGCCGTCGACGACTGGCTCCGCCGCGGCCGGCCGGCCCTCGCTACCGGGACCAGCGGCCCGGCGCTCTTCCTGGGCGCGCGCGGCGGAAGAGTGGACCAGCGCCAGATCCGCAGCGTGGTCAAGGAGATGCTGGAACGGCTGGGAGACACCGCCGCCACCGGGCCGCACGCCCTGCGGCACTCCGCAGCGACCCACCTGCTCGACGGCGGGGCGGATCTGCGCGCCGTGCAGGAAATCCTGGGGCACAGCAGCCTTGCCACCACCCAGATCTACACCCACGTGTCCGTCGAGAGGCTCCGGCAGAGCTACCAGCAGGCGCACCCCCGGGCCTGAGGATCGCCGGTCCGGCGCGTCCGGCCGGCCGGAAAAGGCACACAATTCGGCCCGGATTCCTACACCGGATTCGGCCCGCATACCTGCCCGGCGCCAAGCGGACCAGGGTCCACCTGCGGGACTGCCGAAGCATGCACGGCGCGCCGGAAAAGACGCGCCGAATCGCACTGGCGTAATTAGGAGGGGTAGGGCAGAATAAAACTCACGCCCGGGAAGTTTCAAGTTGAACTTGAAGCTGGAATGCACCACGTCCCAGCTTTGAACCCGGTTGTATATTAGTAGTCTGGCAGGGACCGCCGGCATAAATTCGGATCCGCGCAACAGACAGACATCCAGGCACAGGTCGTTGGGGAAGACGTACCTACAGCTATGGAGGATGGAATGTCTGTTGCACTGACCCGAGGTGTGTTGTTCGTTCACTCGGCCCCGACTGCCTTGTGCCCCCACGTCGAGTGGGCCATAGGGTCTGTCGTGGACAAGCGGACGGACCTGGAGTGGACCGCTCAGCCTGCCGCGCCCGGAATGTTCCGGGCCGAGCTGTCGTGGACCGGAACGCCGGGCACGGGGGCTCAATTGGCGTCGGCTCTGCGAGGCTGGGCGCACCTGCGCTATGAAGTCACTGAGGAGCCGAGCCAGGGGGTGGACGGCGGCCGCTGGTCGCACACCCCGGAGCTCGGGATCTTCCACGCCACCACTGACGTCCACGGCAACATCATGGTGTCCGAGGACCGCATCCGTTACGCCTACGAATCCGGCGCCGGCGACCCCTCGGCCGTCTACCACGAGCTCTCGCTCGCCCTGGGCGAGGCCTGGGACGAGGAACTCGAGCCGTTCCGGCACGCCGCCGAAGGCGCCCCCGTGCGCTGGCTCCACCAGGTCGGCTAGGGCCTCACCGGGCGCACCACCGCAGCAATTCCATAGCTAGGCGCCAAAAGGCAGATGGCGGCAATGTTCACGAAGAACATTGCCGCCATCTGCCGTCCCGGCGTGCTGCGGGCGTGCTGCTGGTCGTGCAGCTAGACGCTGCGTACCGCGATCACGGCGTTGTGGCCGCCGAAACCGAACGAGTTGCTCAGCGCGGCGATGCTGCCGGCCGGCAGGTCGCGGGCGGTCGTGACGACGTCGAGCGGGATTTCCGGATCCTGGTTCTCGAGGTTGATGGTCACCGGCGCCTTGCGGTCGTAGATGGCCATGACGGTCAGCACGGCCTCCACGGCACCGGAGGCGCCGAGCAGGTGCCCCATCTGGGACTTGGTGGCCGAGACCGCTACGGAGTCCACGTGCTTGCCCAGGGCGGCCTTGAGGGCCGCGTACTCGGGCTTGTCGCCGACCGGGGTGGAGGTGGCGTGCGCGTTGACGTGGACGATGTCTTCGGGCTGGATGCGGCCATCGAACATCGCAGCCTTCAGCGCGCGGGTGGCGCCCAGGCCCTGGGGGTCCGGGGCGGTGATGTGGTAGGCGTCGGCGGTGACCGAGGTGCCCGCCAGTTCGGCGTAGATCCGGGCGCCGCGGGCCAGGGCGTGTTCCTCGGCCTCGAGCACCAGGGCGCCGGCGCCCTCGCCCATGACGAAGCCGTCGCGGTCACGGTCGTAGGGGCGTGAGGCGTGCTCGGGATCGTCGTTGCGGCGTGAGAGGGCCTGCATGGAGGCAAAGGCGGCGATCGGCATCGGGTGAATGGCGGCTTCGGCGCCGCCGCACACGACGACGTCGGCCTTGCCGGCGCGGATGAGGTCCAGACCCACGTGCACGGCCTCGGTGCCGGACGCGCAGGCGGAAACGGGGGTGTGGGCGCCGGCGCGGGCACCCAGGTCCAGGCTTACCGCGGCGGCCGGGCCGTTGGGCATCAGCATGGGCACGGTCATGGGCAGGACGCGGCGGGGACCCTTTTCGCGCAGGGTGTCCCAGGCATCCAGGAGGGTCCAGACGCCGCCGATGCCGGTCGCGAAGGCCACCGCCAGACGGTCGTGGTCGATTTCAGTGATGCCGGAGTCGGCCCACGCCTCACGGGATGCGACCACGGCGAACTGGGTGGACGGGTCCATGCGCTTGGCCTCGACCCGGGTCAGGACGTCCAGGGCAGGGGTGGAGGCGCGTGCGGCGAAGTGGACGGGCAGCTCGTACTTGGCCACCCAGTCGTCCTCAAGCGTGTGCGCGCCGGAGACGCCCTTGAGCGCGTTCTTCCACATCGTGGGGACATCGCCGCCGATGGGTGTGGTGGCACCCAGACCGGTAATGACTACTTTGCGTGCCATGGGATCACTCTCTGTCGGTGCGCCTGCCGTATCCGGAACCGCGAACGGGATGGCCGGGGCCTGCGAGGGGAAAACTTTCGGGTGGTGCATTTCGTGGCGGTGCTGGTGGTCCGGTCCGGGCGCTGCTGCAGCGCCCGGACCGGACACCGGGGTCCGCCGATACCGGCGGATGCCAGACTAGGCCTGGGCGTTGGCGATGAAGCTGACGGCGTCGCCGACGGTCTTGAGGTTCTTGACCTCTTCGTCCGGGATGCGGACGCCGAACTTCTCTTCGGCGTTGACCACGATCGTCATCATCGAGATGGAGTCGATGTCCAGATCCTCGGTGAAGGACTTGTCCATTTCGACAGCCTCCGTGGCCAGGCCGGTCTCTTCGTTGACGATTTCAGCCAGGCCGGCCAGGATTTCTTCGTTGCTAGCCATTGATGGCTCCTTTTCTGGTTGTTGCCCTCGGCTGCCGGTGGAATGCCGGCAGCCTAAGGGCGGAAATGATTCAAACCGAGGGTTCGGCTTGGTGCGGGAATGCTTGCGAGCACAGCATGCGGGGCTGGCCCTGAAATTGAAGGACATGCGGTGCAAGGGTGAAACGGGTGGAACGTATTTAGTTCGGAAAAGCGGTGGCTGCCTAAGGAAGCACGACCACCTGGGCGCCGAAGACCAGACCGGCTCCGAAGCCGATCTGCAGCGCCAGCCCGCCGCTGAGCTCGGGGTTTTCCTCAAGCAGGCGGTGGGTGGCCAGGGGGATGGACGCCGCCGACGTATTTCCGGCGTCGGCGATGTCGCGGGCGATCTTGACGGTCTCGGGCAGCTGCAGCTTCTTGGCCATCTCGTCGATGATGCGCATGTTGGCCTGGTGCGGGATGAACGCAGCGAGGTCCTCGGACCGGATGCCGGCTGCGTCCAGGGCCTGCTGGGCCACCTTGGCCATCTCCCACACGGCCCAGCGGAAGACAGTCTGGCCGTCCTGGCGCAGGGTCGGCCACAGGGAAGCGTCGGTCACGGCCGCTTCCTCATCGCTGACGGCGGCGCCGTGCTTGCCGGTCAGGGCGAGCTCGCGGATGTCCAGCATGGAGTGGGTCATGCCGATGGCATCCCACTTGCTGCCGTCCGAACCCCACACCGAGGGGCCGATGCCGGGCGTGTCAGAGGGGCCGATCACGACTGCGCCCGCGCCGTCGCCAAGCAGGAAGGAGATGGTCCGTTCCGTGTTGTCGATGACGTCGGAGAGCTTCTCGGCACCGACCACCAGGACGTAGGAGGCCGCGCCGGAACGCACCAGGGCGTCGCCCTGGGCGATGCCGTAGCAGTAGCCGGCGCATGCCGCGGAGATGTCGAAGGCCGGGGCCGGCGTCGCGCCGAGGCGGTCGGCGAGGCTCGCTGCGGCGGACGGGGTCGCATACGGGTGGGTGACCGTGGAAACAATCACGGCGCCGAGCTGGGAGGCCTCGATGCCGGCCTTCTGCAGTGCTTCACGTGCGGCGCCCTCGGCCATGTCAATCACGCTGACATCGGCGGGCGCGCGGTGCCGGGTGATGATGCCCGTGCGCTGGCGGATCCACTCATCCGAGGAGTCGATCCACTGGCACACGTCCTCGTTGGTCACGATCACGCTGGGCCGGTAAGCCCCGATACCCATGATGCGGGTGTTGGCCTGCACCGGTGCCTGCTTCAGAGTGGGAACGCTCATGCCCCTCCCTCCAGTTCTGCAAATAGGGCCAGGGCCGCGGAAAGATCGTCCGGGGTCTTGACGGTGACTGTCTTGACGCCGGGCATGCCGCGCTTGGCCAGGCCCGCCAGTGTTCCGGCGGGAGCCAGCTCGATCACGCCGGTCACCCCGCGCTGCACCATCGTCTCCATGCACTGGTCCCAGCGGACCGGCCGGGAGACCTGGGCGATCAGGCTGTCGACGGCGGCGGCGCCGTCGGTGACTTCCGCGCCGTCGAAGTTGGACAGCAACGGCACCTGCGGGTCCTTCGGGTGCAGCGACGGACGCAGGGCCTGCAGGGCCGCGCCCGCGGGGGCCATATGCGAGGTGTGGAACGCGCCCGCGACCTTCAGCGGAATAACCCGGGCCTTGGCCGGCGGGTTCTCCGCCAGGGCCTTCAGCTGCTCCAGGGTGCCTGCGGCGACGGTCTGGCCGGCCCCGTTGACGTTGGCGGCCGTGGCCCCGGCGGCAGCAATGGCTGCCAGGACCTCCGCGGGGTCGCCGCCCACGACGGCACTCATGCCGGTCGGGGTGGCGGCGGCAGCGGCTGCCATGCTGTTGGCGCGTTCGCGGACAAACATCATGGCTTCGGATTCCGACAGGACACCGGCGAGGGAAGCCGCGGTGATTTCGCCGACGGAGTGGCCGGCAAGGATGACGGGAAGCGTGCCGAGTTCGACGTCGAACAGCGACTTCGCCGTCACCAGGCCCGCAGCAACGATCAGCGGCTGCGCGACTGCGGTGTCCTTGATCGTCTCCTCATCGGAGGTGGTGCCGTGGGCGGTGAGGTCGATGCCTGCTATTTCGCTGAGGGAGGCCAGGAGGCCTGCGACGGGTGGCAGTTCCAGCCAAGGGGCCAGAAAACCAGGGGTCTGGGAGCCCTGTCCAGGGCAAACGATTGCAAGCACGTAACCAGCTTTCCAAATTACCGCGTGAACATTCGTGTTTTCATGCACCAAGCTCACTGGGTCAGTTTGTAGGAAGTCTACAACGGTTCAGGAGCCGTTGCGGGGAGGTTGCCGCTCCGTGGGGGCCTTCGGCGGGGCAGAAAGCCGGCCCACGACGAGGGCGGTCTGGAGCACGAACGCCTCCCGCGGCAGCAGCGGATCCCAGCCGGTGACGTCGCAGACGCGCTTGAGCCGGTAGCGCACTGTGTTGGCATGGACGAAGAGTTCCCGGGCCGTGGCCTCGAGTGAATGGCCCAGTTCGAGGTACGTGCCGAGGGTCTCCACCAGCCCGTTGGAGGCGGCCAGAAGCGGGCGGTAGATGTTCTTGACCAGCGAGCGGCGGGCGGCGTCGTCGCCGGAGATCACCCGCTCCGGGAGCAGGTCATCGGCCGCCACCGGGCGCGGCGCGGAAGGCCACGCGCGGGCCGCGGTGAGGCCGGCAAAGGCGGACTGGGCGGAGCCGCTGGCCTCGAGGAGGGACCCGGCCTCCGGGCCGTAGACCACCGGGCCGGGGGCAAAGAGCTCGCTGAGTTTCAGGTACGCGGTCTCCCGGTCGTGGACCCCGCCCAGGATCAGGATGAGGCGGTCGCCCTGGATCCCCACAAGGGCGTCCTCGGCGAAGCGCCCCGCCGTGCGCCGCAGTTCGCTGACGTAGCTGGCGCTTGGTTCGGACGGGGAATTCCCGACCATGACCGTGAAGCGCTCCTGTGCTTTCCAGCCCAGGGCCGCGATCCTGGACCGCAGCGCGTCGGTGTTTTCGCCACGGAGGATGGCATCGACAATCAGGGCTTCCAGCCGGGTATCCCAGGAGCCGCGGGATTCCGCGGCGCGGGCATAGACGTCGGCGGCCGCGAACGCGACCTCCCGCGAGTAGCGCAGCACGGCCTCCCGGAGGGCCCCCTGGTCCGCTTCCGGGGCGATCACCGGGACCTGGTCCTCGACGACTTCCACCACGATCCGGATCAGCTGGAGCGCCTTCTGCAGGCTGATGGAGCGGGTCAGTTCGGTGGGCGCGGTGCCGAAGACGTCGGAGAGGATCCACGACGGCGAACTTGGCCGTTCGTACCAGGTGACGAAAGCCGCGATGCCGTTCTGGGCCACCATGCCCAGGGCGGAACGTTCATCCGAGTTCAGCCGGCCGTACCACGGCAGGGACTTCTCCAACTGGCGCAGCGTCGTCGTCGACAGCTGGCCCACGCTGGCCCGGAGCTTCTTGAGGGTTTCGGCTTTCTCCGGAGTCATCGCCCTCGAGCTCGGCTTGCGTTTTTCGGGAGTGGTGATCGGCTCTGCCATGCATTGAGCATACGGGGCGGGCCGCCCAAGCTCCATTTGTGCGAAGGCTACAACTGCCCTTGTCCTGCATCACAGCGGCCCGCGGGAGTCCAGAGCGCCCCCGGAGGGAGGCCCGGGGGAGGCAGGAGGGAGGCGGGGCGGTTAAACGCCCGACGGCGGCCCCCACCTTTCGGTGGGAGCCGCCGTCGAACGTTCGCTCTTGCGCTGAGGCGCGGTTAGGAGTCGCCGCCCGCGTTGCCGGTGGTGCCGGCGTTCACGTTGTGCAGGCGGTACTTCTCGATGGCCTGGGCAGGTGCCTGGGCATCCACTTCGCCCCGGCGGGCCAGCATCTGAAGGGAACGGACCACAACCGAGTGGATGTCGTTCTTGAAGAAGCGGCGTGCCGCGGCGCGGGTGTCCGAGAAGCCGAAGCCGTCCGCGCCGAGCGAGGCAAACTCGTTCGGCAGGAACTGGCGGATCTGGTCCGGCACGGCCTTCATGTAGTCAGTGACCGCGACGATGGGGCCGGTGGCGCCGGCGAGCTGCTGGGTCACGAACGGGACGCGGGCGGGCTGGCCGGGGTTGAGGAAGGAGTCTTCCTCGGCGGCCATGGCGTCGCGGCGCAGTTCGGTCCAGGAGGTCACGGACCAGACATCCGCCGAGACGCCCCAGTCCTCGGCGAGGACCCGCTGGGCTTCGAGGGCCCAGGGAACCGACACACCCGAGGCAAGGATCTGCGTGCGCGGGCCGTCAATCTTGGCCGGCGCCAGCAGGTAGATGCCCTTGATGATGCCCTCGACATCGAGTTCCGCCGGTGCGGGCGGCTGAATGATCGGCTCGTTGTAGACAGTGATGTAGTACATCACGTTCCGCGACGGATCGTTGTCGGCAATTTCTTTCCCGGCTTCGCCGGGGCCGTACATCCGGTTGAGGCCGTCACGCATGATGACGCCCATCTCGTAGCCGTATGCCGGGTCGTAGGTGAGGACGGCCGGGTTGGTTGCCGCCAGTATGGGGGAGTGGCCGTCGGCGTGCTGCAGGCCTTCGCCGGTCAGCGTGGTGCGTCCTGCCGTGGCGCCGATGATGAACCCGCGGGTCATCTGGTCGGCGGCCGCCCAGAAGGAATCGCCGGTGCGCTGGAAGCCGAACATCGAGTAGAAGACGTAGACCGGGATGAGCGGTTCGCCGTGGGTGGCGTAGGACGTTCCGGCGGCGGTGAAGGCTGCCACGGAACCGGCCTCGTTGATGCCGGCGTGCACGATCTGGCCGGAGATGGACTCCTTGTACGCCAGGACGAGCTCGCGGTCCACGGAGAGGTAGTTCTGGCCGTTCGGGTTGTAGATCTTCGCCGTCGGGAAGAACGCGTCCATGCCGAAGGTGCGTGCCTCATCGGGGATGATCGGCACAATCCGCTTGCCGAACTCCTTGTCCCGCATGAGGTCCTTGAGCAGGCGGACGAACGCCATGGTGGTGGCGGCGTGCTGCTTGCCGGAGCCGCGGTTGGCGACTTCGTAGACCTTCTCGTCCGGGAGGGTGACGTCGGCGTGCTTGGAGCGCCGCTCGGGGACGAAGCCGCCGAGTTGCTTGCGGCGGTCCATCAGGTACTGGATCTCCGGGGAGTCCATGCCGGGGTGGTAGTACGGCGGCCGGTAGAGGTCCGCTTCGAGCTGGTCGTCCGTGATCGGGATGCGCAGGTGGTCGCGGAAGGCCTTGAGGTCCGCGAGGGTGAGCTTCTTCATCTGGTGGGTCGCGTTGCGGCCCTCGAAGTGGGTGCCCAGGCCGTAGCCCTTGACCGTGTGCGCCAGGATGAC